>NZ_JCACLG010000038.1:0-39520 GCF_059505785.1 Kastovskya adunca
TGCTCCCCTGCTCCCCTGCTCCCCTGCTCCCCTGCTCCCCTGCTCCCCCGCTCCCCCGCTCCTCCTCTCCCCTACTCAGGACTCAGCACTCAGCACTCAGGACTAAATAACTACGACGCGGTGAGATTCCGCAACATGTAGCCCAGTACTAGACCAATCAGTAACGCCCAAACTTGACCGGACTCGATGAAATTATTAAACGCATCTTGCATCTGTCCTAAAACATCTGGGTCTTCAATGGCTTGAGCCAAGACCGTTCCCTGGGTCGATAGCGGTGTGGTTGCCAGCCCAAAGGCTTCATAATCGGGGGTTAGGTTAGGTAATTCGACATTTACTGATTGCATTTCCATAAAGCTTAAAAACTCGCGTTCCCACGCGTATATTCAGGTTACTGGCGCTCATTTTACCTGCATCACGACCAGTGTCATATCATCGGCGTTACGGTTTGTTGAACCAATGAACTGCTGCACCTGATCAAATAAGTGATCCAAAATGGCTTGTGGCCCCTCGCAATGCTGACAAGCCCACTGGAAAGCATTAGCCAGGTTTTCCTCATCGAAGCGATCGCCATTTTGATTAGCGGCATCGGTGAAGCCATCGGTGTAGTAGATAATCGTATCTCCCGACACTAGTTCTACTTCAGCATCTTCGTACTCAGAATCCGCCTCTAAACCAATCAGCATTCCCAGGGTATCGAGGCGTTGCAGCGAGTTAGTTGCTGCTTGCCATAGTAAAGGGGGATTGTGGGCAGCGTTGCTGTAAGACAGAATACGGCTTTGAGGATCGTACTCAGAATAAAACAGCGTCACAAAGCGGTGAGAATTTTCCAAATCAGCATACATGACGCGGTTCAGATGTTGGAGAATCCGTGCTGGCGAGTGACCGTTCAACACTTCGGCTCGGAGCATCCCCCGTGTCATGGTCATAATTAACCCCGCCGGGACACCCTTACCCATCACGTCACCGATGACAATACTCCAAGGTACCGATTCCCCTTGTCGCGCCTCCCCGGCTCCCTCTAGGTCTTTCTGTTTGGGTCGCAGTTGGTCGTAGTTGGCAGGAATAAAGTCGTAGTAGTCGCCGCCGACGCGGTTGGCTGTCTGACAGCGGGCTGATACTTCCACCCCCTGAATTTGGGGACATTGACGCGGCAGTAATCGCAGCTGAATATCTGCCCCGATTTCCAACTCCCGGTCTAGGCGTTCCTTTTTCCGCAGTTCGACGGTGAGTTCATCATTAGCGATCGCGACTGCGGTTTGGTCGGCAACCAGGCGCACTAATTTCTGACGAGTTGATGTCCAGGCATACTGAGGGTTGCGGCTAAACACATACAACCGTCCTCTTTCAACGTTTTTCACCAAAATTGGTGTTCCAAATAGCTGCACATCTGAACCCAGGCAACAACTGACCTGTTCATCCAGAGACGCCGGGGCAGATGCCAACAAGCTTGCATCCGTCGTGATTTGACGAGTTGCTGTTTCGATCGCCTTACGAATGTCTTGACATGCCTGCCCTTCCTGACAGTGCAAGCGCTCTAAACGTACTTGACCGTTCGGTTTGAACAAAATCAAAGCACCACCATCAGCATCCGTTACCCTCGATGCCATCAGCGGAATTAGCTCTAAAAATTGATTGAGGTTGTTAAAGCTACGCAGGGCAAAACCCAGCGATGAGAGTAAGTTATGTATTTTATGCTGTTCCCTGTGTAAACGTGCCACCAGTTCTTTAAGAGCAGAAACTGGTGTCCCTTCGGTTGTAGGATCATTACCAGGGCTGTTAGCTGATTTTGAGGCGTGACGAGGGAGAGGCCGTGCTGTCATAGCATCAGGCGTACATACGCAGTTAATAAGCAACTTAAGGGGACAAGAGTAAAAGAGTGAAGTACCCCCGCTAACTGCCGAAGAGCACTATAGCAGAGGCTTCCAGTTTCACAGGAAAGGCTTTCTGTAGTTACACCTCAATAAAGATGTCCGTGCCTAGCACGGTGGAAAGACTTACAATCCTCCGGAGGTTTTGCCTGACTGATTGCCAGTAACACTAACTCCTGCACACATTACTGTGTACCCTGGCAGTTGCCCGTCTTCCACAGGCAAAATATCGTCTTGACGCTTGGTTTTCGCACCTTTAGTTGTGATTACAACCAGTCTATTTAAACAGAATTTAACTAGAATAGATGCCGATTCACTCATTTGATCCGGCAATCAAGCGAGATGTTATTTAGTCGTCGTGATTAACCTTAGACAGCAATTTTGCAAAGTAGTGAGCGAGGAAGACATTATGGCTTCCTACAGTACCACTAATTGCTAATTATCGCTGCCCAAAATCCTCAGCAGGTGTTTAGTTGTCAATTGTTTGGTTACTAAAAGGTTAAATGATAGCGTTAATTAACTGCCTCGCCAATGATCCTACTGGGTGATTTTTGCAGTTGCGATCAGTCGGTGAATGCTGAGTCGGTGAATTTAAGGCTACCCATTGAGCAAGGCTTCTACAAACTCATAGCTAGAAAAGGGGCGTAAGTCTTCGATGCCTTCACCAGCACCGATGAATCGAATCGGTAAGCCTAATTGCTGTACAACGGCGAGAGCAACGCCACCTTTAGCCGTACCATCAAGTTTAGTCAGGACAACACCGCTGAGTTTGGCGACTTCGGCGAAGACTTCTGCCTGTCGCAAACCGTTTTGACCAAGGGTAGCGTCGAGAACTAGGAGAGATTCAACACGGGCGTCGGGTGCTTTTTTGTCAATAATCCGCCGGATTTTGCCGAGTTCTTCCATCAGATTTTTCTTATTTTGCAGGCGTCCGGCTGTGTCTATTAGCAGTAGTTCTGTGTGGCGAGCTTGAGCAGCAGCGATCGCATCAAAGACAACTGATGCTGGATCGGTATTCTTAGCGGGATTGGCAATCACGTCAGTTCCGCTGCGCTGTCCCCAAACTTTCACCTGTTCTACCGCCGCCGCTCTGAAGGTGTCGGCAGCACCAATTAAGCAGCGGTAGCCGGATTGATTCGCCAGGTGAGACAACTTACCAATGGTAGTGGTTTTACCCGCACCGTTCACTCCGGTTATCAGCCAGACATTAAGGGTATCTTTTTCTGGAGTAAAGGTGGCGCTGTAAGACTCTTTGAGAGGGCGGTCGAGCAAGTCGCGGAGAATTTGTTTTAAGTAGGCGATCGCTTGCTCTGGGGGTAAGGTTTCCTCCCGGAGTCTACTTTGCAGTGTCGTGATGATGTAATCAGTTGCCTCGACGCCGACATCTGCCTGCAACAGCAGCGCCTCAATTTCCATTACCGCGTCTTGGTTCAACGGGCCCTGACCGACAATCGCCTTCAGCTGATTAATTAAGCTGCGACGAGTTTTATCCAGCCCCTGCCGCAATCGCTTCAGCCAGCTAATTTCTTCAATCGAGACATCCTCCGGACGCCGTCCTTGGGCGGCTAGGACTTCGGCTGACCACAAGAACCCTTCATCAAAGGCAATCCCTGTTTCCCCCTCCGTCTCGGTCGCTACCGTCGCGTCCACAGGCTGCACAGGTGCCCTAACGGGTTCCGGTTCTGAGGTGTCAATAGCCGTAGCTTTGAGGCGCTCTAACCTTGCCTGACGATCGGCATTAGATTGACGTGCCCAAATGGGAACATTACCCGCTGGTGATTCCTCAGCTTGTGCCGCTGCGATCGCGTCTTCTGTTACCCCGGTGTCGCTTTCTTGAGTTTCAGGAGCCGTCGCTACCGGTTCGGGAGAAGCTTCGGTTTCTTGAGTTTCTTTCTCAGCAACGGTTGGTGCGACTGGTGCCGATTCTTCCGGCGTCTCTGTAACTTCTGCTACAGCCCGTTCTTCCTGGTCGTCGTCGAGTGCTGCTTCCGGTGCGCTGGGGGCGGTCGTCTCTGCTGCTGCGGTTACGGAGGCTTCTTCCTGTGCCGATTCTTCCGGCGTCTCTGTAACTTCTGCTACAGCCGGTTCTTCCTGGTCGTCGTCGAGTGCTGCTTCCGGTGCGCTGGGGGCGGTAGTCGTCTCTACTGCTGCGGTTACGGCGGCTTCTTCCTGTGCCGAGCCTTCCGCCGCTTCCACCTCAAACTCTGTGGTTGGTTCTGCCGTTGCGGTATCCGCTTCTGCCGGGGGCTGTTGCCGCTGCTGAATATTCTTGTAGGCATTCTTTGCCCAACTCAAGTAATCTTCAGCAACGGCGGGTGAAGCGTCTGCTTCTTCCTCAGCTTCTGCTGGTTCTACCTGCGGCTGCTCTTGAGTAGTTTCTTCCTGTTCAACTTGAGAGTTTTGTTTATCGTCACCAAACTGGCGGCGGAACCAATTAAACACGTCTGCACCTATTCGAGTACGGGCATCTGCTCAAAACACGGGACAAAGAATCTGCTGAAGGTAAAAGTTACCATCTAGCATTCCTTGGCGGCTGACTATAATGATAAGATTTTAAGAAATTTTTCAGGGTAATTGAGCTTGCTTTTGCACCTGCTCGGTTACACGACGCAGCACACCATTGATGAAGCGGTATCCTTCTTCGTCACTGTAACGTTTGCCCAACTCGACAGCTTCGTTGATGGCAACACGGTCTGGAATTCCTAAAAAGGCAATTTCCGCAACGGCAATCCGTAGGATATCCCTGTCGATGCGAGGTAAACGATTCAGTTGCCAATCTCTGAGGGCGTTCTTGAGAGTTTCGTCAATCTCTTCCCGTCTACGGTTGATGGTTTTAAGGATTTCCAGGGTATAGCTACGTACATCTGGCTGGTTGGTAAGCTGGATGATTTCTGGGATTTCTAGGGCTGTACCTAGGTGATTGACGGCGGATTGAGTGAGTTCAATGGCGTCACTCACCATAGCTTTTGCACTTTGGACGTCGCTGGCGCGAGTTTCGCTGCTCAAGAGGCGATCGCTCCCGCGTTTAAGTTCCGCTGACGCTGTTTCTAAGGCTTCTTGAATTTCACTGGTTAGAGTGCGGACGGCAGCCAGCACTAAGCCATTAAGTTGCTGGGTATCCAGCCGTTCTATATTTGACGGCATTTGCGAGAGGCTCAACAGAGCCAGTTCACGAGCAATTCGGCGGGGGTTCATGGTTATCCTGTGTCAGTTGTCAACGGTCAGTTGTTATCAGCTTATTTCTATACCCATTTATCCCCCAATTTTTCCTCATTCACTCTTCACCCTAGTCTTGGCTACGTTATACTACACCAACCGCAACGGCTTCACTATTCCTCCTGCTCTCCCACAGCTCGTTAGCTCTCTTCCGTTGGTAACGGTCTCATTTCAGGTAGAGGCGGCTCTAGGGCTTTCTTGCCGTAGGCGGTTGGGGCTGTCAAGGGAAGGTTAGAGGCAGCAGGCCCGACGATCCCACCAGAAATCACGACTTTGAAGGCATCTTCAATCGACATGGAGAGATTGATCGCTTCTTTTTCCGGCACGATCGCGTACCAGCCTGTTGTCGGATTGGGAGTCGTGGGGATGAAGATGCTCAACATCTGCCCATCCATATGAGATTGCATCTCACCGCCTAGGGTGCCAGTGACGAAGGCGATCGCCCACATCCCTCGCCGGGGATATTCTACTAAAATCACCCGTCGGAACTTCCCCTGAGAGTCCTTTAGCAGCGTCTCTAAGAGCTGCTTGAGGGTTTTATAGACTGGCCCTGCTAGGGGAATTGCTTGCAAAATTCGCTCCCCAAAATCCAGCAGCCACCGTCCGGCAATATTCCGTGCCATTAAGCCGATCAGCAAAATGCACATCAATGGTACTGTCAGCCCAACTACAAGATTGAGCAGAGTGACCAGGATGGGATTCAGGTTATCGTAGGGATTAAGTTGCTTGGGAATGCGCGTTAAAAAGTTGATCACCCAGCTAGCAATGGTGATCGTTAGCCAGATCGTTGTAGCGAGTGGAATCACTACGAGAAGACCAGCAATTAAGTCGTTCTTTAAGTCCTGCTTGAAGCGTTGGTTCACAGACCCCCGACTCTCCTTACAATGGCGCTTGAATGCATATCCGAATCGCCGCGATCGCTCCCACGATCTAGCTACAGATAAATCAAAAACCTTGAATAGATAAATATCAATGGCAACCCAGAAAGTAGTAGGTTCTTCCTTTGCTATTCACGGCTCCCATAGAGCTGTTAGTTTTAGCCAGGATTCTCTTCCTAATTTATCAAACTCGTAAAGAATTATTACAAGTCTCGACTCTTTATATTTTAGGTGTGACTCGCGATTTTTAGGATTTTCTCGCAAACTTTCTCAGGAATAGGAGTTCTTTGCCACTTAACGATATTTATCTATTCAACTGGTATCACAATTTACACTTTAACGGATTGAGACAGTCACTGCCTGAGTCAAGGGGAAGAAGAACTAAGGGAGGCAGCATCGGCGTTAGGGGAGGTTGTAGAAGGGTTGAGATAGTTACTAGGTGGAGAAGGATTTTTCAGTTCCCATACCTTGAGCAGAATCAGGTACTCGTAAAACATCTGTAAGACGCACCAGTTAAATCCGGCTCGCCCATCCAGGAACCCTCCCAGCAGGAAGTACATATAAACAAAGCGCACCAATGGTCGCAAGGGTAAGCGCAGCGACAAATTCTTAAGAGCGCGGCGTCGTTCGACTTCAGTGCTGCCAAAAAACAAGTCTCGCCAACTAATGCTTCCCTCAGCCAATTGACGCAAGGTTTCCTCGGCTTCGTCAGTCGAGTAGCGGTTGTGTTTGTCAATCCAGCGACTAAAACCTTTTCCGCAAGTGTAGTGGGGGTAAGTTTCCTGGAGAAAACCCGTTGAACCTGCACACTCTTCCCGTTCAGTGTGTCCATAATCGCTAAACCAGACCTTATCTTTGCAAAACAGGCGCAACTGGTAGCGAGGATATTGGGTACAACGGCGAATCCAGCGATCCATGAACATGACGCGTTCGGCGGCGTAATACCCGATATATTCAGAACTCTGCATCGCTTGGAGACATTCAGCAAATAACTCCGGCGTCATCCGCTCATCGGCTTCTAGAATGTAAACCCACTCATGCTTAGTCGGGACTTCTTGAAGCATCCAGGTGCGCTGGCGTCCGTGACTTTCAAAAGCGTGCTGCACCAGGCGGACAGGATAACGCTGGGCAATTTCTACAGTGCGATCGCTACTGAAGGAATCAACAACAATGACATCATCACTAAGCTGGGCTGACTCAATGCAAGCGGCAATGTCCAACTCTTCGTTATAGGTCAGGATGTAAATTGAAAACATAATATATAAGCTTAAGCCGAGCGTAAAAATATCAAGCCCGTTCCAGAGGCTTTCGGTGCCCAGAAAACTCTAATTGAGAGCAAATCAGAGGCGGGAGGGGTGACGACATGCTAGCTTTTTTGGGGCAAAATCGCCGGAGGCTAAACGCTAACATGCGTCTTTTAACTTACTACCTATAGTGCCTAGGGATTGAGCAAGTTATTGAGATAACTCCCTATTAACTCGCTTTGTCTATACTTTGCGACGGGGTTGAGAGCTAGATTTTAAGCTTCGCAATCCTGTCCAGCCGACAGCAATGTAACCAATGGCTAACAGCAAGCTGCTTAGACCTGTCCGTAAACCTAATTTAAAGGCTGATGCTCTGGCTTGCTTTTCCGCTTCCAATCTTCGAGAACGTAGTTGTGTTTGCGCTGCCTCAACTTGTTGGTTGAGTGCTTGCGGATCTTTCTTTATCGCCTCGATTTGCTGCCGGATCGCTTGTAGTCTTTGAAGCTGTTCTCCTTGCACCTGACCACTGGCAATTGCCTGATCCAACTCAGAAAGCCTTTGGTTATCTTGGATTAGGGTATTAATTTGCTGTGATTCTGTTTGAATACGGCCTTCCTCTTGAGTGGCTCTCTGGTTAATTTGCTCAAGAGCTTGAGTGCTGGCAAGACGAATATTGTTGAGATGTAATGGCACCAAGAGTAGGTACAGTAGCCCCAAGAGACTGGAGAGTAACAACACCCAAAAGCGTAAATCCTGAGCGCCTGACTTCCGCTCTGTCACAGCGGCAGCATTACTACTGATCCAATATCCCGCTAGTAGCAGCGCTATCCCCACCATCGGGATAATCCCCCGGTCAACCACTTGGGTTGTCCAGCTAAGCTGCCACTCTCGCTGTAGTGGATTAAACGGAATCGCTAGCAGGATGAAGTCGATTAACGAAGACAAAATCATGATCAGCCCGACAACTTTTAAAGTCAGAGCTGTAAAGGAAGAATTTGTAGGGCTAGTGGTTGCTTTCATGGGTTACGCCGGTGAAAAAAGTAATTGTCTTCAAACGTATCGCTGAGCGCGATTAGGTGAGGTTTATCCCCTGGCAATTGCGTCCTTGACAAAGGTTGGACAATGATTGCTCAAAGTTGAAGTCTTGCTAATACTAACTTATCGGCTTAAGTACACCAGAGTGGGGCAATGCCAGGTAGATAGGTATTTTAAGGGTGCCTGGAAAAAGGACTAACCAGCAGGAATTGGTCAGTATTCTCACCAATCAGCTTGTGACTTTACATCAATGGGGTCGCCAATGGTCAAAGATAACAATTTGTAAATTTCTTCGGTTAAATTTTCGGCTGGAAAAATCTGATTGATCCTCATGCCTTCCACTAACAGGTTTTGGTTTTTTCATTCTTTGAGACTTCAGACATCAGAGTTTCCCTCCTCTTTATTTCTCCGTTTGCCCAAACTGATAAATTAAGCGCTTAGCTGCTGAGAATGGCAAGACTATTAGCCAAAAAAACAGTGATTTCCTCTTGTTTTCTTAACCTGAACCGGATTTGTTCCTCTTTGAAAGGAGTAATTACAACAGTTCTGTTGCCAACTCAATCAGATGTACGCCAATGGGTGCATCCAATCTTTTTAACAAGCTTTCGCTGGAAGGAATCGTTTCGCGAGGAAATAGGTTCCGGAAGGTTTGGAGGGTAAGCAGTTGATGTCCGGAAACAGTCCCATACTCGCTATCAACGCGATCGCGAAACTCTGGATCGTCTGCGGTGGGAGGTAGGGAGCGCAGTCGTTCATCAATACTAAAAGTGACTCGCACTTGGTCACGGATAGACATGCTGCGATCGCAAATCTCTCAGTCGCTGCGCCCCAAAGCCAATGCGGCTACACGCAGGGCAGTAATTACTGAACATAAAAATTTCACGGCAAGTTTAAGCTTTCTGTATCTCGCTGTTATAAAAATCCCCTAGAGAATAGGCACTTTCCCCGTCAGAAGACGCCAAAAAGTTTCTTTTACCCAACAAACTACGTACAGTAAAGCAAGCGTGACCCAGATTTTATGAATAAAGTTGTAGAAGTTTTACCGGACAAAGAAGCGTTAGTTGCCAGAGCACTGGCAGTGGTACTGGAAAAAATGCACGCTGCGATTGCGGCGCGAGGCATTTGTACCATTGCCCTCGCTGGCGGTAGTACCCCTAAGCCCTTATACGAAGCGATCGCTACCCAAAACCTTCCCTGGGAAAAAATCCATGTCTTTTGGGGGGATGAGCGTTATGTACCACCCGATCATCCTGATAGCAACCAAGCGATGGCACGTCATGCTTGGTTAGAAAAAGTTAGCATCCCGGAAGAGAATATCCATCCGATGCCGACTCTTGAAAGCAATCCAGCCGTTAGTGCTCAAAATCATGAAGCTGAGATTCGGGAATTTTTTAAGACTTCAGTGGGAGAGATTCCCAGTTTAGATTTAATTTTGTTAGGCATCGGCGATGATGCCCATACCGCCTCCCTCTTTCCCCATACTGAGGCACTACAAGTACGCGATCGCCTAATCACTGTCGGAAATAAGGACACTCAGCCGCGTATCACCTTTACCGTGCCGATGATTAATCAAAGCAAATGTGTTCTTTTCTTAGTGTCGGGAGCTAGTAAACAAGCCGCATTAGCAGAAATTTTTGCCGACGATGCCGACGACTTTACCTACCCAGCGCGATTAATTCAGCCGCAAGGGGAACTGTGGTGGCTTTTAGATCACTCAGCCGGGGAAGAGTGGAAAACTTAACCATGGCGACATTGCACCAGTGTATGTATTAAGATCTGACCGTCTGCCCCCCAATATTGGGATGTATTCCGGCAGTAAGGAGGTTTTATGATTGTTTGTCCTAACTGCAATCACCAAAATCCAGATGGAGCGACGCAATGTGAAGCCTGCTATACACCGTTACCGACAACCACCAGTTGTCCAAATTGTGGTGCAGCAGTGCAAACAGACGCCAGCTTCTGTGGTCAATGTGGCTTCAATTTGCTTGTCACCCATGAGGGAGAAGAAGGTGAGACCTCTACTCCCGACCCTGCGGTGCCGGAGTTAGTCGCCCTTGAGGCTTTGGTTATCCCCGATCCGATATCGATCCGTTCTGAGGAGCCAGATCCCATGGCGTCGCCTCTACCTGCAACGATAGTTGGGCAACCGCCTGTTGCTGAGGAAGAGAAGGCTCTTGAGCCAGAGGTCGAGGAATTATCTGCTCCGGAGGTTGCCAGTCAACCCGCGACTGCTACCACAGCCCCGCCTGCGTCCTCTGAGGCAAGGGGTAGTGCTAAAACCCAACTGCAAGTGCAGACGGTTAAACTACTGCATGTGCAGACGAACACAAACATTGAAATGCCGCAAAATCTTTCGGTGATTCATATGGGTAAGCCGAATGACCAAATTCCACCGGATATTGATGTGTCTGGATTTCCCCATTCAGAAATTGTGTCCCGGGTTCATGCAGATATCCGCGTCGAAGGAGATGCCCATTACATCGAAGATGTTGGCAGTTCCAATGGCACCTATATCAATCACAATTCTCTGCTACCTGGTAATCGCCATCGCTTACGAACTGGCGATCGCATTAGCTTAGGGAAAGGCGACTTGATGACATTTTTATTCCAATCCTCCTCCTAAGTTAGTAATGAGTTCAGAGTCAGGGAAGAGTTTCATTAGTCAAACTTTGATGGCGACTCAAACGAACGCGCCATTGCCTGAATGCCGAGTTAGTCAAAGCAAAAGAAAATTGCTTCAACGACAAGGAACCTAAGGCTCCGACTTGATTGGGTCAGAATCCAAGAAAATATTTTGGGGTGCTACTCTTGGAAACAACAATCACAGTATGATTTATCTTCAATGTGGCTAGTAACTGATGGCAAAAAATTGTTCATCAAGTGGCTAGTTGAGAGAGTAGTGTTGGTTTTGGGCTGTCACCCCTAACCTCAGTTGCAACAATTTATGGCTGTAATAGGAAATGATTGTTGAACGAGGTGGAGTGAATCTCTCGCCCCCTGGCTAGGATTCTTAACTACTCCAGCAAGGGAGTGAGTCTCGTCAAGAACAAAAAACACTAGCTAATTGGTGAGGGAATGTCAAACAGCTCGGCCCAGCAAGCAAAAGTTTTGAAAGATGTGACCCCGGTGATTACCCTGACTCTGCTGCATCCTCTCCAGTCTGTCCCTGTTCAAAGCTGGAGCTTTGAGCCTGAATCCGTGATTCGGATTGGGCGATCTACCGAAAATGAGGTAATTCTCTATAGTGCGGTTGTTTCTCGTCATCATGTAGAGCTACGGCGCAATGGTTCTGATTGGGAAGTCGTTAATTTAGGTGCTAATGGCACTTATGTTGATGGGAAGCGCATTACCCAAATGCCAGTTGTAGATGGAATGATCTTTCGCCTAGCGAGTTCTGGGCCTAAGATTCAGATCCACATTGACGCTGATAACATTGACGCTAAGTTAAAAACATCAGGAAAGAGATCGCCATCAAAACAAGACAAGACAAAAGATACATTCGTTGATCAAAGCTTCAAAGAGGTGGAAGATCAGGGGTGACTCCTTCACAGGGAGAACCTTACAAGTGCAGTGCAAGCGTCTCTAAAGTTTTGGGACGTTAGAGCTTGTTTAAGTGAGGCAATGCCATCCCCACTTTTATAATCAAAATTGCTGCATTCCGTGTCTCTGTCAAGTTCCCACCCACAGGATGGAGAATGCCAGCGTTGGGAAAATTTCTTAAAGCTGCGATTTAATCCGTTTTAGCAATGCGCTGAGACGCTCCATTGCTAAAGCAGCATTAATGAGTGAGTTTATGTATAAGGGCGCTCAACTTTTAGATAGAGGGAGGGAATATTATCGCCCCTGAAATTCCTCATTAGTTAACCTTAAGGGGTATTCGAGTCTTGTAGTATTAAGGGGAAACTCGAAAAAGTAGTTACAAATGAGTGCAGCGAGCAGTTCTAATAAAATTAAGTTTGGTACCGATGGCTGGCGGGGAATCATTGCTGATGACTTCACCTTCCCCAATGTCTGTAAGGTGACCCGTGCGATCGCTAGCTATCTCGAAACTGCCTATTCTAAAGACCGTCCTATTTTAGTTGCCTACGACACCCGCTTTTTAGCCGATCAGTTTGCGCGGACTGCTGCTGAAGTACTAGCCGACTTGGGCTGGACTGTGAAAATTGTTGAGCGGGACTGCCCGACGCCCGTCATTGCCTATAATGCTCGTCTTCTGAACTCAGGTGGGGCATTGATGTTCACGGCTAGCCACAACCCCGCCCCCTACTGTGGGATTAAGTACATCCCTGATTATGCGGGCCCAGCTACTCCAGAAATTACCGATACTATCGTTGCGAATATTGAAGGTGCAGATGATTCTGCCCCCAGTGGCAAGAACGGCAATAAAATTTCAGTTTTTGACCCGAAGCCTGAGTATCTCAAATTTATCTACACTCTGCTGGATGTCGAGCAGATCAGAAGTGCCAAGTTAAAGGTGAAGTATGATGCCCTCTACTCCACTTCTCGCGGCTATCTGGATGAAGTGTTAGAGCATTGCGGCTGCCAAACCGAAAGCTTCAACACCACCCGCGATGTCTTGTTTGGTGGCGGAATGCCAGAACCAAAAGGCGAACAGCTAGTCGGGTTAGTGGAAGCCGTGAAGAAGGATAATGCTGACTTAGGGTTGGCAACCGATGGCGATAGCGATCGCTTTGGGATTGTTGATGAAAAAGGTAACGTCCTCACCCCTAACACGGTGCTGCTGTTGCTGGCACGTCACTTGATTAAAAACAGAGGCAAATCAGGGGCGATTGTCCGGACAGTGGCAACTACCCATCTGTTGGACAACTTTGCCGCCAAGTACGATCTAGAACTGTTTGAGACGGCGGTTGGGTTTAAGTACATCGGCGAGAAGATGCGCCAGACAGATGTGCTGATTGGTGGTGAAGAGTCCGGCGGACTGAGCATCATCGGGCATATCCCGGAAAAAGATGGCATCCTCGCTGATATGCTAGTTGCTGAAGCGATCGCCTATGAAGGCAAGCCATTGAGTCAGTTGGTTGAAGAAGCGATCGCCGAAGCGGATGGCCCTTTATACAACAATCGCCTCGACCTGCACCTAGAAGAAGCTCACAAAGCCGCCGTACTGAAATCCTTTAAGGAAAATCCCCCCGCTGAAATCGCCGGAATTAAAGTTAAAGAAGTCGGTCTTAAAGACGGTGTCAAACTTTACTTAGAAGACGGTGGTTGGATACTACTACGCCCATCCGGAACCGAACCCTTGATGCGCGTTTATATGGAAACCAGCTCCCCAGACCAGCTAAAGCAGATTGGGACAACCATGGAGCAGATGATTAACAAAATGGAACCCGTCGGCGTTTAACTACCGCCGTAGTAGAGATGTTCCAATGGAGTGTCTCTGCTTACTATCCCAACAAATTGAGTATTACCCGCAGATAAATGCCGATGAAAACGCTAGGCTGAGTTTATCTGCGGTTTTTGATTTATGAAAACAATTACAAACCTGCTGACTTCTCTGATACTTGCGGCATGGGTAATCGCGATCGCGATCATCTCAATCCAAAACATCAAGCCCGTATCGCTGCGATTTCTGACCTTCCAGTCCATTGAGCTACCCATAGGGGTAATGCTGGCATTTGGGGTAGCTATCGGGGCAATTGCCGGAGCGATCATCCCTCTCTTCTGGCGGGTATCTAGTAAGCGACAACGCCGCTATAGCTCAGAAGACGAGGAGTTTGAGGAGGAATTTTGAGTCTGAGTCCTGAGTCCTGAGTCGGGAAGAAAGTATGAAGGGTGAAGGATGAAGTATGAAGGGTGAATTCGGTTATTGGTTCTCTTCTGCTCCCCTGCTCCTACTTCTGACGCCGCCAATCCCAGGCGGGAACGAACTGCGGATCGCGCCATAGCCCTAGACGCCGCCGCTTGGCATCGGCTTCTGCTGCCTCAACAAGCTCTGCACTGGGGCAATTTTTCAGGTAGGGGCGATAGACTTGGGCTAACCCTTCAGCGCTTAAGACTTGTTGGATCAACGTGCCGTCGGGAAGACGGACTTCACTAATTTCGCGTCCATATCGGTCAGTATCAGTGATGGTTAATTGAACGCGATCGCCTCCTTGGTTCACTAACTGCTGCACCCGCTGTTGTGCTTTTTCTCCCCATTTAAACTGGCTTTTATCCACCGCCTTGCGGCTTTGTCTCTCCTTAGAGGAATGGGGGACTTCTGGCGCATCTACACAGGCAAAGCGCACGCTGATATCCTCTCCCGCGTCATTAGTAACAACGATTGTGTCCCCATCAGATACACGCTTAACGGTGTAACTTTCTGCTCCTATCCAGTCCAGCAGGAGGTCGCACCCCACTAAGCCCAGGATGAGGACAACAGCCCCCGTCCATTTGAGTGATGTTTGGATGAGTTGGTGCGTGCGGGTCATTCGCTAATTTACCTCAATGGAAAGTTGCAACAGCATAGATGGTCTCTATCCTGGCATAGTTCCATTCGGGAATTACTCTGATTTTCGGATTAACTGAGCAAAGGCTTGCAGCGTTTCTGAGTAGCGATCGCCTGCTACCCAAACGAGATTGTTATGCCCAGCTTGTTCCACCCACCACGCACGCTTGGGTTCATTCGCCGCTTCAAAAAGTTGTTGGCTGTGTCGCAAGGGAATCTGCCCGTCTGCCTTGCCGTGGATAAACAGCACTGAAATCTGTACCTTTTTAATTTTTTTCAGGTTGCCAAATCGGTCAAACGGAAAGATATCAACGGGTAAGAGGACGCGAAACGCACTAGTAAAGCCGCTTTCCATAATCAGTCCCCCTAAGGGTTGGCGAGTTGCCAAATCCACCGCCACTCCCGTGCCAACAGAGCGTCCATGGGAGATTATTTGTTGGGGTGGAACGTTCAGCCTCTGGGTTAGATAGTCGTAGGCAGCCGTGATGTCCTGATAAACATTCTCCTCTGACGGCGTCCCCTGGCTGGTTCCATAGCCGCGATAGTCATAAGCAAAGACGGCAAATCCCGCTTCTTGCAATCGTGTCAACACAGGCTGAATATCTCCTAGATCTTCAGCATTGCCGTGGCTGTAGAGGATGGTATAAGTAGCCTCTGGATTGGGAAGGTGAAGCGCTGAAATCTCAACGCCATCTGCCGTTGTCAGCTTGATAAGCTTATCGGTGTCTTTGTAGCTGGCTGGTTGGGGCTGAAAGATTAGATTATCGGCAAAGAAGTAGGCAAAGATACCGAAAAAACTATAAATTAAGACGGCTGCAACGACAAACCACCGGACTCCTACTAATAAGCGGTTGACGGTTTCCGGGTGCATGTTATTAGCCTCCTTGAACATGAAAAAATGACGGCGGTGCGCCCTCGGCTGGGGTTATAGGCGATCGCCACTTAGGAGGAGTGCTTCAGTTGCAAATTCGACCAAGCGAATTAAGCTGAAGCCAATAAAGATTAGAGCCGAAACTATCAAGATGAGTATGGAAACAATCCGCCTTCGCCTAAGCAATTCCAGAGCTGCTGTGGATATTCATCTAATAATACTCACGCACTGAAGAAGATTCTTTCGTAGGGGCATAGCAGTGCCATGCCCTGAAGGAGGTGAGTTTTGCGTAAGTCCTACATCTTTTAATCAGAGTCAGTTGAGGAAGCCTGTTGACGAGCCAAGGGCGAGAGCAAGGGTACTTCCCTCAATGGAAAAAGCAAACCGAAAGCTATTTAGGCGGATGCGTTCGTAGTAATCCTTTATCCGTTCTGGGGTTAAAGAGGTGTAGAAGGGATTGATTAGTATCCTCTAGATTGCTCTGGGGTTCAGCCGTACGGCTTTGCAGCCAAGCAAAGAGAGCGGCTGCCCCTAGCAGGAGCAACGCGATCGATATCACTAACTGAAGCATGATGCTGTATCGCATAAAACGTGTGAACTATCACCAAATAAAGTACAAGGTTTCATCCTTCATCAGACGAGGTTGTAGTGTTCCATGTGGACGTGTGTAACTGGAACTCCCAGTTCGTGCAAGGCGGCTTCTACCTGATCCATCATTTTGGGTACAGCACAGATAAAGTAGTTACGGCTGCCTCGACGTTGGGGGATGTAGCGTTCCAGCAGTTCCTTGTCAACGTAGCCGGACTCCCCTGACCAATCCTCTGGTGGTTCTCTTAAGACGTGGACAATGGTGAGGTCTAATTTGACTTTGAGCGCTTCAATTTCTTCGTGGTAGGTTATATCCTCCCGTTTCTTGTTGGCATAGATTAACAGGTAAGGACGCTCATCCTCGCGTTCGGCAGCCGTCACAAGCATACTCATGATTGGGGTGATGCCGATCCCGCCAGCAATGAGGACAAATCCTGCCGAATCCTCATAGCGGTCTGTTGTAAATACGCCGTAGGGACCATCTAGGTAGGCTTTGGTTCCGGGTTTTACGTCTTTAATCGTTTTAGTAAAATCTCCAACCGCTTTGATACCAAACTCCAAGCACTCTGGATTGTCCCCATTAGATGCCATGGAAAAGGGATGCTCCCGCATCCGGAAGGGGGAGATACCCAAGGTGATCCAGGCAAACTGACCAGGCTGGAACGTGATTCCCTCATGTCCTCTGGGGCGCAAAACGAGAGACCATACGTTACCTCGTTCGGCATTGACGGCTTCAACGAGGTAAAGCTTTTTAGTCATAAACCAAGGCTTGACGAGACGGATGTAAACGAGTAGCCACAAGGCAAGTAGGGAAAGCCCGCCCCAGAGCAGGGCTTTCCAAAACAGATTTAGGTAGTAGCCAACTCCCAAGGCGTGTGCCAAACCAAAGCCGACAGCACAGGCGGCTAGGATACCGTGAAGGATGCGCCAAGGTTCGTAGGGAATTTTCAGGGGTTGACGCCAAATTGAGGTGACAATCAGCCCAATCAATGCCAAGGTTGCCACAACCGCAAATCTTGCCCGCCAAGGAGCTTCCAGGAAATTTAAGAGTTGTAACGTTTCTGGGTCAAGGATGAACAGGATTAACGGGTGGATAAGGATAAAGAAGAACGCCACAATCGAGGTGTAGCGGTGGAACTGAAGAATCAAGTCAACTCCGTAGGAAGCTTCAATGATATTAATCCGCGCCGTGAGAGCAAACTGAAGCGCCATCATTGCCAAACCCACGAAACCCAAAGCTACTGAAAACTCCAACCAAATGGTGCGATCGCCTGTAGGTGGGTATAACAGCAGAATCAGTAGGGGTAAAAGGGTAATCATGAGGTAGATAGCGATCCAGAACATGGCGATCGCTACCGGACTTTTCATTAATAGACTTCTCATTGGAAGCTGCCTCCTAACTTCCTTGGTTTAATGAACGTTGCGATCGCTGATTGATTTCATCCCAATTCACCACATTCCACCAAGCTTCTAAATAGTCAGAGCGGCGATTTTCGTAGTTGAGGTAGTACGCGTGTTCCCACACGTCATTGCCCATAATCGGGTAATACCCATCCATAATTGGACTGTCTTGATTCGGTGTTGTGATAATTTGCAGTTGACCTTGGGGATTGCGAACAAGCCACACCCAGCCACTACCGAAGCGATCCGCACCCGCCGAGTTGAATTGCTCCCGGAATTCAGCAAAACTGCCGAAGGTTTTGTTGATTTCTTCAGCGATCGCACCTGTTGGTTCGCCACCGCCTTGAGGACTCATAATTTGCCAGAACATCGTGTGGTTGAGGTGTCCGCCCCCATTGTCCCGCACGCTTGTGCGAATCTCCTCCGGCACGTTATCCAAATTTTGCAGTAGTGCTTCAATGCTTTGGTTTTGCAGATTAGGCGAATCTTCCAAGGCTTCGTTCAAACTCTCAACGTAAGCCGCATGGTGTTCGTCGTGATGCAATCTCATCGTTCGAGCATCAATATGCGGCTCTAGGGCGGCATAGTCGTAGGGTAAGGGCGGTAGTTGAGCGGGTAATGCCGTTTGTTGAGCCACTGGGGTAGTCGCCTTCGGCGTTGTTTCCGCTTGCGGCACCCCTTGGCAAGAAATGAGCAACACTAAAGCAGCAATTCCTAAGAAAAGAAGGCGGATTGGTAGTCGAAAAATTTTTTTCATAACACCTAGTTAGTCTTTAAAGTGTGAAGGATGAAGTAGGAAAGATGAAGGTTTAACTTAAAAAATCAATTCCGGTGCTTGCAGGAAGAATGCCTTGCTGAGTAGACGACCAAATGGTTTGCTCCCATTAGGTATTTTGTTTTCTCCCCAAATGACTTGAGACTATTGATGAACTTTCACCTTTTATCCTTCATATGTTTGTCAGTCTGAACTTTTTCTCCACAGGAGTGAATTAATTTTGCCACTAAGCCTGTCCAACCCGTTTGATGGTTGGCTCCTAAACCTGCACCTGTATCTCCCTGAAAATATTCATGGAAGAGAATTAAATTTTGCCAATGCGGGTTTGTTTGAAAGGTTTCAATGTCACCATAAACCGGTCTTTGATTGGCAGAGTTTTGTTGAAAAATTCTCATCAGTCTTCGAGAAATTTCATTAGCTACCTCTAAAAGCGTCATTTCTTGACCCGAACCCGTGGGACATTCAACTTTGAAATTGTCTCCTAAATAGTCATGGAATTTTTCCAGAGATTCAATCATCAAAAAATTTACCGGAAACCAAATTGGGCCGCGCCAGTTAGAGTTGCCGCCGAACATTCCCGTTGTCGATTCGGCCGGTTCATAAGCGACTTTATAAGTCTGCCCCTCGGCGTCAAAGATGTAGGGATTGTCGCGGTGAAACTGAGATAGGGAACGGATACCGTAGTCACTGAAAAATTCAGTTTCATCGAGCATTCGTTGAAGAACTTTTTTAAACCGCTCTAAGTTAACAATTGCTAAAAGTCTTCTTGCTTCCTCCCCGGCGGTTTCCATAGAAGCAATATTTTTTTGCAAATCGGGACGATTTTTGATGAACCATTCCATGCGGCGTCTAAAGTTGGGTAGTGCCTCTAAGGTTTTTGGTTCAATGGTTTTAAGGGCAAACAAGGGAACAAGTCCAACCATAGAACGAACTTTGATATGGATGCGATCGCCGTGGGGAAAATGCAGCACATCATAGTAAAATCCATCTTCCTCATCCCATAAAGGAATATCCGTTTCCCCCAGATGATTGATCGCATCAGCGATGTACAGGAAATGCTCAAAGAACTTGCTGGCAATGTCTTCGTAAACAGAATTGTGCTGGGCTAATTCCAGCGCGATCGCTAGCATATTAAGACAGAACATTCCCATCCAACTTGTTCCATCTGCCTGATCGAGATGTCCCCCTGTTGGTAGTTCAGCACTGCGGTCAAAAATCCCGATATTATCTAATCCGAGAAATCCTCCCTGAAAAACATTGTTCCCGCCTTCATCCTTGCGATTCACCCACCAGGTAAAGTTGAGCAATAACTTCTGAAACACCCGTTCTAAAAAATCTCGGTCAGCACGACCATAAATTTCTTTTTCAATCTGATAAACTCGCCATGTGCCCCAAGCATGAACGGGGGGATTGACATCGCTAAAATGCCATTCATAGGCAGGAATTTGTCCATTGGGATGCAGATACCATTCCCGCGTTAATCGATCCATTTGCCGCTTGGCAAAGTCCGGATCGATCATGGCTAATGGTAGGACGTGGAATGCTAAATCCCAAGCCGCAAACCAAGGAAATTCCCATTTATCTGGCATGGAAAGGATGTCATCGTTATACAGGTGAATCCAATCCTTGTTTCTGGCGTAGTCGCGCTGAGGGGTAGGTTGAGCCGGATCGCCCTTGAGCCAATCTTCGACAACGTAGTGATAGTATTGCTTTGTCCACAACAACCCTGCAAAGGCTTGTCGCTGCACGTTCCGCATGTCCGGTGCTAAACCTGGGGGAATGAAGCGTTCGTACAGTTCATCCGCTTCCTGCTGACGTTGCTTGAAGATTTGCTCAAACTCTTCGCCAAAGGGTGCTGTTAAATCAGAATTGTCGCTTAATCGCAGTTGAATGGTTTTGGTTTGATTGGCACCAATCTTCCAAAAGTAAGCCGCAGAAAATTTTGTACCGTTATTGTCGGGGTTTACAGCCTCTTTTTCTCCTGCAACGATGTAGTCATTGATCCCATCTTTAACGTAGGGGGATTGATTTTTGGTTCCAAATAAGCGTTTGTAGTTCGTTTCATTTTCCGTAAAGAGTAACTCTTCCGGTTCTGCACAGTAAAGCCAGCGATCGCCGAGAGTGGGATGAGAGGCTTCAATAACACTAACGGAGGAATCGGATTGCAACTCTCTTAGGTAAGGTTTCTCGCTCTTTTTGTCCCAAGACCAGGTGTTTCTAAACCAGAGGGTAGGTAAAAGATGCAGGGGTTTTTCTTCATCCCCGCGATTCACCACATGAATTTTAATCAAAATATCTTCGGCTGACGCTTTAGCATATTCAACAAAGACATCAAAGTAGCGATCGCCCTCAAAAATTCCTGTATCTAGAAGTTCAAATTCTGGATCGTCGTAACCTCGCCGCTGATTTTCTTGAATCAACTGTTCGTAAGGAAATGCCTGCTGAGGATACTTGTAGAGGTAGTTCATGTAGGCATGAGTGGGAGTATTGTCGAGATAGAAGTAGTACTCCTTGACATCTTCCCCATGATTGCCTTGCGGCCCAGTTAAGCCGAATATCCGTTCTTTAAGGATTGGATCTTCGCCATTCCAAAGCGCGATCGCAAAACAAAGTCGCTGATGGTTATCCGAAATTCCGCCAATGCCATCTTCTCCCCAACGGTAGGCACGGGAACGAGCATGATCGTGGGGAAAATACTCCCAGGCACTGCCATCTTTGCTGTAATCTTCTCGTACCGTTCCCCACTGTCGTTCGCTCAAATAGGAACCCCAGCGACGCCAGTGGGCTTTATGAGTACGTGCTTCCTCTAGGCGTTTTTCTTCTGCTGTCATTTTTCTCTCTATCTAAGCTGACCAAGGTTCGCTAAAGTCAGGGTAAAGTGTCAATCCACCGTCAATAAACAGAGTTTGTCCGGTGATATAAGCGGCTTCCTCTGACGCTAAAAATGCCACGGCTGCTGCCATTTCTTCTGACGTTCCGGCACGACCCATCGGAATATGACTTTCCACTTTCGCCTTTTCTTCAGGGTCATCCGTCCAGCCTTTATTAATAGGAGTAATGGTTGCCCCAGGGCCAATACCATTAACCCGAATCTTTTTATCCGCGTATTCTAGGGCGAGAGTTTTTGTTAAATTTTCCATTCCTCCCTTACTGATAGAGTAGCTCAGGTAGTAAGGTCGAGGGATAATTTCATGAACGCTGGAAATGTTAATAACTACGCCATTTTTATCGCGCTCTAAGAAATGCTTAATCGCTTCGCGGGCGCACATGTAAGCACCCCTGAGATTAACAGCAATTACTTTGTCAAAGTCTTCAATTTTTGTCTCGTGGGCAGCACTTTCAATCTGAATTCCTGCATTGTTGACTAGGATATCTAGTCCACCGAACTCTTCAACGACGGTGTTTACCATGCGGATAACATCGTCTTCTTTCGAGACATCTGCTTGTATCAGCAAATCTTTAACACCACAGCCTTGGATTTCACCACAGGCTTTGTCCATCATTTCTGCGGTATCTGCGGCATCTTCAGGGCTGCTCCGATAGTTGATAGCAACATTGACGCCTTCTTGAGCCAAACGGATAGCAATACTTTGACCAATCCCCGAACTCGCGCCAGTAACTAAGGCATTTTTACCTTTTAAACCTTTCATTCTAATCAACCTTTTTGAATCTTAGAAACTGGAAACCTAACTTATGGAAATTTAACTTTCCAGGTAATTACTAGAACTTTTCTACTACTTAACTTTAAAGAACAATCAAGCTGCCGCTAAGACTCTAAAAATTATGGAGTTAATCACGCTCAGGGCAATCGAACCAATCAAGGCACTCCAAATTCCCCAACGTAACCGAAATCCTGGCACCAACCAAGCGGCTAATCCAAAAATAATCGCGTTTAAAACGAATAGGAATAATCCCAAGGTCAAAATAATGAGTGGAAAGGTGAAAAAGCCTAAAATTGGTCGTAATAGGGCATTTAAAATCCCAAAGACTGCTGCGGAAATTATAGCTTTGCCAATGCTATCAATTTCAACTCCTATGGGCAGTCGAGAAATAATGAGAAAACTGATGGTGGTTACTATCCAGCTCACAATAATCCCAGGAATCATAAAGATCCTCCTTTCCAATTCATTTGGTTTAGGTTAGTTAGGTCATGGAAGTGTAGCCTCTGCCGCGCATTGTATCAGAATCGTCAACGGGTAAAGTCCAACCGATATGATGCTGAACAACACTCAATGTACTAGGAGCCTATGCAAAGCGAAAGCGGCTTGCTAATCTACTCCTCACTTCAGAGCGCTTTCCCTCTCTTTTTAGGATTGAGAATAAATGTGACTACAAAGTGACAAACAGCGTAATTCCACAGGACGCAAAGAAATTCACCGCAATTGATTAGATGTCTGGCAATGTACAAGCCCGATCCCCCTCGCCTCCCTAAAAAGGGGAACTATAATTTCTGTTCTCCCCTTCTTGATGCTTCCTGACTCGGAAGAACTGGATGTATCCCAGGATCGCTTTTTTAAGAACGAAGAGCGATCGCCTGAGCTGAGATTGAATCTTTAACCCTGGCTAAAAAGTCCAACTTTTAGTAGAAGTCAACGCGATTCCTTTAGACCAAGACTAAATGTAGGCGCTAAAGCGCTGCCTGACTATGAACCTGGAATGTAGGCGACACAAGGAGGCGATCGCGGGGCGAGATAAGCAGTTTCGCCAGTAAAAAGAGCTAATTTTCTCCGCCTTCCTCGACAAACACTTTTCTCAATCTAAAATGCAGATGCCTGATTATTCCCAAATAACAGCGGCAATTCTTGAAAAAGCCAGAAAAGAAGAGGCTTTACCGCTCAAAAATGAAGCTTGTCGCTCAAAATTCTTTTTTCACCCCCACCCCACCCCAAAAGTTTGCCTTTTCTTCCACGGATTCACCGCCGGGCCCTACCAGTTTGAGCCGATAGGAAAAGCTTTTTTTGATGCTGGCTACAATGTCCTAGTTCCCTTGCAACCTGGTCATGGGAAAGCGGGAGATTGGGATGGCGATAATCCTCCTCCTTTACCAACGGATGTGCAGGTTTATCAAAGCTTTGTACGGGAGTGGTTGGACATTGCTCAAACCCTAGGGGAAAAGGTAATCGTAGGAGGATTATCCACAGGGGGTAACTTGGCGGCGTGGTTAGCCCTAGAATATCCCCAGCAAATTGATCGGGCTTTGGTCTTTGCTCCCTACCTGAGCAGTAGTAACAAATTGGTTGATTGGCTCGTGGACATACTGCCGTTTTACTTCGAGTGGTTTAATAAAGACGCACCGGGTAACTTTGGCTATGATGGCTTTCCGATTCCGGGGCTGGAGTTGTTTTTGGATCTGGGGAAAGAAATTCTAGAGCGATCGCCAAACGCTCCAACAGCACCGATGTTTGTGCTTTCGAGTGATGGCGATCGAGTAACTAGCCAGGACGATCAACGGGCATTATTTCAAGCCGCCCTCCAACATCAGCCGAAAGCCTGGTACTACTGCTTTGACGAAAATCTGAAAATCGCCCATCGCATGATGACCAAAATGGAGGGGAATGACTACCAGGATTTAGTCATCGCCCTCGCTAAAGCCTATGTTGAAAGCGATCTTAGCTGGGCTGAAGTGAAGAAGATTGCCCAGCAGATGCGACAAGGGAAATCATTCAAGGCAGTAGTAGAAGCGCTGAATCTACAGCAACGAGTTTCCCCGGAACTATCCATAATGCTGACTCTATCGGTCAACCACTCTAGCCGTCTTGTCGCAGATGTTGCTGAGGACGCTGGTAGCTGTTCCTAAACCCATGTAAATTAGAAAACTTCTCCCACTGAAAAAGATAAATTAATTTTTAGGCAACGGTGTTAGGGTAATAAAATCCTTGTAGATAATTTGCTAATGTTACGAAGATTTGTATTAACGGTCACCAAATAAAACGCAACCGTCGCTATGACCGCAAGCTAGAGCTAAAGCAAATCAGCTTATCCGCTAGTTTTTCTTTTTCCCCTCACTCCTCCTCTCTCCAGCATTAACAACAAATGTGACGAGAAAGTGACAACTGACATCAATTAATTTTCCTCTATTTTCACCAAAAAATTCTTCTATCCGTCTGTGCTCAAACTCCTGGCAATATAATCATTTCAGCATCACTCCTGATACATATGAATCAAGAAACTTCACTAGTCTCTTCCCAACGGATGATGTATTAATCTTCTCAATCGTCTGTAATCATGAATGCTATTTTATCGCTAAGTCAATCCTGGAAAATGCTACAGCAAATCGCTAGATTAATTAGCTTTATATTGGTACTGGGCTTAGTTTCTCAACCGCAATTATTATTAGCAACTACTCCTTCTGAACTGCCTCAGTCTGACTTTAGTACCAGCACAGTTAAGCAATCCACGCGTTTAGAACTTAGCCTCAGTCGTCGTCAAGTCACCTTATATCAGGGAACAACCCCAATTAAAAGTTATCCCGTCGCTGTAGGGCGTCCAGGATGGGAAACTCCCACAGGTAACTTCCAAGTCCGTCAGATGTTGCGAAATCCAACTTGGATACACCCCTGGACAGACAAGGCGATTCCAGGAGGCGATCCCAAAAATCCCTTGGGTCGCTACTGGATTGGCTTTTGGACAGACGGTAATAATTGGATTGGCTTCCACGGTACTCCTAATCCTGAGACAGTTGGCACAGCCGCCTCTCACGGTTGCGTTCGGATGTATAACAAGGATATTGAGGAATTATTCAATCAAGTTGATATGGAAACGGTAGTAACCGTCATTCCGTAAGTGATTTAATTTAATTTTTGGAATGAGTTTGAGTACAACTGATTAGTTCATTACTAATCAGTTATTTCCTGTAACTGATTAGTAATGAATATTTTGTAAGGAATACTAAACCTAAGGTAGAGAACTAGTAGTAGAAATACTTATAACCTGTTGAGTGAATCAAGATCAATTGTGAAGTAGATTTTTGCTGACAATACAGCTTTGATCTAAATCTAATCTTTTCATCCGCAAACCTTAATACTTTTAATGCAAGGAGATATCAATGAGTGTACAAAATCGTAAAAGTGCTTTCCAAAAATTGGTTGCTTTTGTAGGAATTGCTGGTTCCAGTGTCCTACTCGGCTTGCCTGCAATGGCACAGGTTAATCCAAATTCTCAAACTCCGGGAATCCAACAAGTTCCGGGAACTCAACAAACTCCAGGAATCCAACAAGTTCCGGGAACCCAACAAACTCCAGGAATCCAACAAGTTCCGGGAACCCAACAAACTCCAGGAACCCGACAGTTCCCTAATCAACAAGTTCCGGGAACCCAACAAGTTCCAGGAACCCAACAAACTCCAGGAACTCAACAGTTCCCTAATCAACAAGTTCCGGGAACCCAACAAACTCCAGGAACTCAACAGTTCCCTAATCAGCAAACTCCGGGAATTCAGGACAACGATGATTTTGACAATCAAGTTCAGGACAACGATGATTTTGATACCGCACCTGCAACTCAACAATCTCCTGCCAATCAGGGTGTGCGAGGTCTTTGGTAATTGCTGAGGGCAATAATAACTGTATAACAGCAAGTTTAGGCTTGATGTATGAAGAACCTCTCCTCTCCCCGCCTGCATCACCCCTCTCCTCCCACGAAGAGAAGGGAGGGGGAGAGGTTTTATTATGGACAATTCTCCATACTCGATAGAACAGAGAATTAGCAAGTTTGTAGGCTATAAAATACTCCACGGCGTCAAGCTAAATCTTGCTACTACTGCACAAGAAATTTCTTGAACTTGCACTAAAAATTAGAAAAAGCGATCGCCATCTCGTTATTCAGACAAACTGGCTGCCAATTTGCGGAAGACGGTTTTCCAAATCAGTTCGGCAATAATCAACCCCACACCAACTAACCAAATTTGCTGTTCTACCCAAAACGCTAGGAACAAGCAAGAGGATAAACCTTCCGCCCAAAACAACGGTAGTTACCATAATCACCGCTACTAGGGCTGTAGGAATTACTAGAGAAATAATCACAGCAAGACCTGCAACTCCCGCCGCAATCCCTGTACTGACAAATACCCCTGCACCGACAATGGAACCTAAACCTAAGGCGATCGCCCCTAAAATACCTAGTTCTTTGTGAAGAACGGGCGCAGAATTTTTATCTGACATGGGATGTCCTCTGAGCTAATCATCTGCTCTTCGTTAACCATTCTGCGAATTTGGTTGCCAGCCAAACTGGAATTGATCGAACTTTCTTATCGGAAACAGCAGGATGATCGCCAGACTATCAAATACTATTTGTACCATGGCAACCAATAATGAGGCAATTCCTGTTACTTAACTTATTTCTAAGTGGCAAAAATCAAGTTGATGGCTAGTTTATTTCTGTTTAAATTAATAGTGTTTCAGTGACTGAGATTCCTAACTTATTTAAAAAATAGGGAATCTCAACTTCAAAAGCTTAGTAGTGAAAAAGGACGCAGAAATAACTGCGTGATGTAGTAAGTATTTCCGTCTCGCCAGACTCCAATACCTGTCTCCGTGAAAACAGGACGCAGGATATTTTCTCGATGTCCCGGACTCTCCATCCATCCTTTTACTGCTAATGGTACTGGTTGGGGAGCATTTGTACTTTTGAAAAGATTCTCACCGACTACTGAGTAGTTAATTCCCCCGGCGCGTACCCGTTTGGCTGGGGTACTTCCATCAGAACCTGTGTGGCTGAAAAAGTCGTCTCGTGCCATTTGTTGGCTGTAGTTACGAGCAACCTGTGCCAATCTTTCGTTATTCTTAAGGGGCTTCAAATCTTGTTGCTGACGGATAGCATTAATCCTTTGGAGAACTGCTGCTTCCATTTCAGCCGCAGTCGGTGACTGCGTTGTTGTAGTCGGAGATGGTGATCTCTTCTCAAGTACCTCTTGAGGGATTAGTTTTACTACCTCTCTAGCTAGATCTCTAGCTTGATCACATCCTACTAAAGTGAGGGCGATCGCTAGTCCCAATATTCCGTTTCTTTGTAGCATTCCTTTACGCATAGTTAGCTAGATTAACCTCGAAGTCATTATCAAACCAATCGCTATATTTACTACCCAACGCCAATGCTAAGCAGTCGGTAAATCCCTTGCTCGCTTATGAGAATTGTCGTCTGTGTTTAATCGCTAGAAGCTAATGTAACGAAGATCTAACAGAGATAGCCCGCTTCAGTAATCAACAAAGCCTTAAAAATAGTTTATTAAGGAAGAAAATATCAAAATTAGGAGTCCCGCACCTGATGAATCTTAGTCGATGGATTGGCTTACTATCACTAATCGCTTCTTTATATATCCTTTGGCAGATCCGAAATCTACTTCTCCTAGTGTTTACAGCCGTGGTGCTGGCAACTGCCTTAAACAAGCTGGTGCAACAACTTCAAAAATTACCGATCAATCGCCCTGTAGCCGTTATCTTATCTATTGCTATTTTACTCATATTTTTAGTGAGCTTTGTCTGGCTGATCGTGCCATCGTTCGCCGCGCAGTTACAAGAACTCGTAGCACTTTTCCCTATAGGAGTGGCACGAGTTCAATTTTGGTTTACTTTTTGGCAGCAACGTCTTTTAGGGGAGTATGAAAATTTTCCGACAAGCAATAACTTATTACAACAAATTCAGCCCCTATTGACTCAAATATTTGCTCGATCGGTTGACGTGTTTTCTGCATCTGTTACCGCTATCTTGCAATTTCTACTGGTATTAGTATTAACAATTATGCTTTTGGCAAATCCCAAACCTTACCGTGAATCATTCATCCAATTATTCCCGTCTTTTTACCGCTACAGAGTTGATGAAATTCTTTCACGTTGCGAGTTTGCTCTAGGTAATTGGGCGGTCGGAGCTTTAATTGAAATGGTTTTTATTGCACTTTTAAGCGGAACTGGTTTGTGGATTTTGCAAGTTCCTTTAGCACTAGCTCACGCTATTGTAGCGGGGGTACTGAATTTTATTCCCAATATTGGGCCAACGTTGAGTGTAGTGCTACCAATGGCGATCGCCCTTTTGGACAAGCCGTGGAAAGTTGGTGCCGTTTTAGCTTTATATATCGTAATTCAGCAAATTGAAAGTTACTGGTTGACCCCCATGATCATGGCAAAACAAGTAGCACTGTTACCCGCTATTACCTTAACAGCACAGATTATCTTTGCCAGCTTGTTTGGAGTATTAGGGTTATTGATTGCACTTCCACTGACTGTAGTTGCTAAAACCTGGTTAGAAGAAGTGTTATTTAAAGATGTTCTAGACAAGTGGAATCAGCCATCGGCTCAAAAACTATCTTAGATTTATCAAGTATTAATGTCATGCTGAACGTAGCGAAGTGAAGTATCTTAGGCAAAGGCGATCGCCCTAGATTCTTCGTCCCGCTGCGTCTACTCAAAATAAGAGTAAGCTCCCACCGCCCTCGATGCGAGCAACTTTGATAGAAACTGCAACGGCTTCGCACTCAAGATGGTGAGGCGATGAGCGCGTCCTAAGGCACTGCTGAGAGCAAAACAAAGCCAGCACTAATAGAGAATGTGAAAATAAAAATCGGGATGACAGGATTTGAACCTGCGACCCCCTCGTCCCGAACGAGGTGCGCTACCAAGCTGCGCCACATCCCGATTGCCTGATGGCAATATATATCCCACCATATCACGCCCCCTAGGGAATTACTACTGCTTTGAGCTAAAAACTGGTGCAGCCAACCTTTTGCTTTCCTTTGAGATTACGACTGTTGTATCCTTTAAGAACATTTCACGGACGCTGGGACTAGCGTTTACTGGCTGTGGAGGATACTCGGCTACGAGTCCTGTGAATCAGCAACTCTCAATCGTGAGTTTGGGAATCCCTCGGTAAATTAAAGATTATGCTGAAGGAGAATGTCACCGGATAAACTTTGTACGACTTCAGTGAGAAAAGCGGTTGTGGTAGTTAAGCCAGATTGGTTGCGTGTCAAAGCGCCGCAGTGGCAGCGCGTCGGTAGCGTCAAAGAAATCCTCCGGGATTTAGCACTAAATACCGTTTGTGAGGAAGCCTCTTGCCCCAATATCGGGGAATGCTTTAGCGTTGGCACAGCGACGTTCTTAATTATGGGGCCTGCTTGCACTCGCGCCTGTCCCTACTGCGATATTGACTTTGAGAAAAAGCCACAAGCCCTCGACCCCACGGAACCAACACGCTTGGCAGAAGCGGTGCGGCGTCTGGACTTAAACCATGTGGTGATTACCTCAGTGAACCGGGATGACTTACCCGATGGCGGTGCTTCCCAATTTAGGCATTGTATTGAAGCGGTGCGTACTGTCTCGCCAAAGACCACGATTGAGGTATTGATTCCCGATTTGTGTGCCAATTGGGAGGCGTTGGAAGCGATTCTTGCCGCCCAGCCAGAGGTTTTGAATCACAATACAGAAACTGTTCCCCGGCTGTATCGGCGGGTACGTCCGCAAGGAAACTATCAGCGATCGCTAGAATTATTACAGCGTTCTCGCGAGTTAGCTCCCTGGGTTTATACCAAGTCGGGCATCATGGTCGGGTTGGGAGAAACAGACGCGGAAGTTAGAGAAGTCATGCAAGACTTACGCCGGGTCGATTGCGATATTCTCACCATCGGGCAATATCTCCAGCCCTCCTCAAAGCATTTAGCTATAAATAGTTTCGTCACGCCTGAGCAATTTGATGCCTGGAGAGAGTGGGGAAAATCCTTGGGTTTCCTGCAAATTGTCTCCTCTCCACTCACTCGCAGTTCCTATCATGCCGAACAAGTGCAGGAACTAATGAAACAGTATCCTCGCTCTCGAAAATAGGTACGGTCATCCCTTTTTTAAGAGGGATAATGGGGGATCTTCATGCAAATAAGAAATAGTGTTTAAGCGCAATGAGCAATAAACCTGCCCCAACAAAACTCTCTATTGCCGTTGTGGGGGCTGGGGCTTGGGGGACAACGCTAGCCTCCCTCGCCTCTGGCAACGGTCATGATGTGCGTTTATGGTCTCGTCATAGTCCTGAACGCCTTGAGGAGGTTATCGCAGGGACAAGCATTGTGCTTTCTGCTGTCTCGATGGCAGGTGTTGCCCCAGTTGCCGCGCAGTTGCAACACTTATCGATTGCGCCGGAAAAGATTTTCATCACTGCCACAAAAGGATTAGACACGCAAACCACGGATACTCCTTCCCAGATTTGGCAAAAGACATTTCCCTCAAATCCCATCGTTGTCCTTTCGGGGCCAAATCTCTCCAAAGAAATTCAGCAAGGACTCCCCGCCGCTACAGTTGTTGCTAGCGAAGATATACCAGCAGCAGAATTTGTCCAAACGGCTTTTTCCTCACCCAGTTTCCGCGTCTACACCAATCCTGACCCCATTGGGGTGGAACTGGGAGGAACACTGAAGAATGTCATGGCGATCGCTTCCGGAACCTGTGACGGCTTGCACCTCGGAACCAACGCCAAAGCCGCTTTACTCACCCGTGGATTGGCAGAAATTATTCGGGTAGGCACCCATTTAGGCGCTCAGGCAGAAACCTTCTACGGTTTGTCAGGGCTTGGTGACTTACTGGCGACTTGTAACAGTACTCTGAGTCGCAACTACCAAGTTGGCTACCAGCTTGCTCAAGGCAAGCCCTTGTCTGAAATTCTCGCCCATATAGAAGGGACGGCTGAAGGGGTGAACACAACATCTGTGCTAATTCAGCGAGCAGAACGGCAAGGTATTTCTGTTCCGGTCTCTTACCAGGTTTATCGTCTGCTCAAGGGTGAAATTACCCCCCAAGCGGCTGTGGAAGCCCTCATGCTACGAGAAATTAAGCCAGAATAAATAACTTCAGCTTTGAATTAGTTATTTCCCAATTCCAGGCGTTTCGGGCTAGGAAAGAAACTTTTTGGCAAAAACTTTGTTCATAGATCTGGGAAATCGTCAGGAATCACCCGAATAGGTGATGTAGATCTAATACAGCATTTGACTAAGGTCACTCCCTAGAGATTGACTGCTGCTTATACTAGTTGCCAACTCAAAAGCCATCACATCCTGCTGTAGATAGATTTATTTATCTACAGTAGCGATAGAGCGGTTACCTGTGTCAGCGGTAGATAACAGTTATACGTCGTTAGTCTCGATTGATCGCTCTTGATAAAAAAAACGCAAGCAGTGTTAGCCAGCCCTCAAGGTTGGGAATCCTAAAGATAAGTTGTGACTCACGTTGATTTAAGTGTTGTCGCCGGTCGTAATTGAGAGATCACTATGCCAGCCACTCCTTTCTATGCCGAGACCGAATACGACCATGAGCCGTCTGTCTACAGCCTGGAGCTGAACAGTACAAGTGGACATGTGGGCGGAGCGGTGGATGATTTAATTGACCCGGAGATGGAAGAAACCGACATTTCCCTCTTTGGTAAAGGTGCCACTCGCCGCACAACTGATCTGGTTCGGTTGTACCTCCAGGAAATTGGTCGAATTCGTTTACTGAGGCGAGATGAGGAAGTCTCGGAAGCCCAAAAAGTACAGCGTCACATGCGGCTGTTGGATTTGCGTACTGAAGTGGCACAAAAAGCAGATGATGATGTGCTTCAGCTTTTTGTCAAACTTATTGATGCTCATGACCGTTTGGCAGCCAACTTAGGACATCGTCCTTCCTTAGAACGATGGGCGGCGGCGGGCGGAATTGATGTTACTGAGCTGAAGCCAAGCTTGGCGGCAGGTAAACGGCGCTGGGCAGAGTTGGCAGAACTAACCGTTAAAGAGTTAGAGCAAATTCAATCTCAAGGCATCCGCGCCAAAGATCACATGATCAAAGCCAACCTGCGCTTGGTTGTGTCGGTGGCGAAAAAGTATCAAAATCGGGGTCTGGAATTGCTGGATCTGATCCAGGAAGGCACCCTTGGCTTAGAACGAGCGGTTGAGAAGTTTGATCCCACCAAAGGGTATCGCTTTAGCACCTATGCCTACTGGTGGATTCGTCAGGGAATCACCAGAGCGATCGCGACTCAAAGCCGCACCATCCGCCTCCCGGTTCACATCACCGAAAAGCTCAACAAAATTAAAAAAGCCCAGCGCAAAATTTCCCAAGAAAAAGGTCGCACTGCCACCATCGAAGACGTAGCACAAGAGCTGGAAATGACAGCGCCCCAAGTTCGGGAAGTCTTACTGCGAGTGCCTCGTGCCGTCTCTCTAGAAATCAAAGTCGGTAAAGAAAAAGACACCGAACTCGGTGACCTGCTCGAAACTGAAGAAACGTCTCCGGAAGACGTTTTGATGCGGGAAGCCTTGCAGCGAGACTTGCATCAGCTTCTGGCTGACTTAACCAGCCGCGAGCGGGATGTGATTCGGATGCGCTTTGGTTTAGGTGATGGTCATCCTTATTCCCTAGCAGAAATTGGTCGCGCTCTCGACCTATCTCGCGAACGAGTGCGTCAGATTGAAGCCAAGGCACTGCAAAAACTGCGTCAACCCAAGCGTCGCAACCGCGTCCGGGATTACCTAGAATCCTTGAGCTAAGTTAGTTTGGCAATCTAAACGGTCTGAAAGCGGGTGTTTGACCCGCTTTTTTTTTAGCTGATCGGGTGGGGTAAACGTAGCCGTAAGCCACCCGATACTCCCACGATTTAATGCAACGGCGGTTTCTGAAAATGCCAGGAAGTGGATTGCTCGTAGGCATAAGCAACTTGGAAAAGTTGGTCTTCACGCAAGACTTTACCGATGAGCTGCAACCCGATTGGTAATCCATTTTGGTCAAAGCCGCAAGGAATGCTGATTCCCGGTAAACCTGCCAGATTGAGAGGAATCGTCATCAAGTCAGACAGGTACATGCTCAAGGGGTTTTCTGTCTTTTCTCCGGCTTTGAAGGCAGTGGTTGGTGCTGTAGGACAGACTAAAACATCAACTTTTTCAAAAGCCTCTTCAAAGTCTTGTTTGATCAAAGTCCGAACTTTTTGGGCTTTGAGGTAGTAGGCGTCGTAGTAACCAGCAGAAAGGGTATAGGTGCCTAACATAATCCGCCGCTTGACTTCTGCTCCAAACCCAGCCGCACGGGTTTTGGTATACATCGACATTAGATCCTCGCTTTCCGGCGTGCGGAAGCCGTACTTCACCCCGTCGTAACGCGCCAAGTTCGCTGAGGCTTCCGAGGGAGCAATGATGTAGTAGGTAGGCAAACCGTAGCGGAAGCGAGGGCAAGAAATGACTTGAATTTCTGCACCGAGGTTCTGGAGTTGCTCAATAGCTTTGGTGACGGCGGCTTCAACGACCGAGTCTAAGCCTTCGCCAAAGGTTTCTTTAATCACGCCAATTCTCAATCTACCTCTCGGATGGAGATCGGGATTGAGGGACTTGGCATAATCCGGGATTTCAACGTTGAGACTGGTGGAGTCGTTGGGATCGTATCCAGCGATCGCGCCTAGTAAAATTGCCGCATCTTCAACACTAGTGGCAAAAGGGCCAATCTGATCTAAAGAAGACGCGTAAGCAACTAAACCGTAGCGGGATACCAATCCATAGGTCGGCTTCATCCCCACCACACCACAAAAGGAAGCAGGTAGGCGAATTGATCCCCCTGTATCCGAACCCAGCGCCACTGAACACTCACCGCTGGCTACCGCCGCCGCCGAGCCACCGGAAGACCCTCCCGGCACCCGCGTCAAATCCCACGGGTTAGCGGTAACTTGATAGGCGGAGTTCTCCGTGGAACTACCCATCGCGAACTCATCCAGGTTGGTTTTGCCGACCATTACCGCGCCAGCATCTTTGAGCTTTTGTGTCACCGTTGACTCATAAGGCGGCACAAAATTTTCTAAAATCTTTGAGGCGCAAGTCGTGGGAATGCCTTTGGTACACATATTGTCTTTGATCCCAATCGGAATCCCAGCCAATAGCCCAATTTCTTCACCCGCTGCAATGCGATCATCCACGTTGCGAGCTTGCTGTAGCGCCTGCTCTGTTGTTACGGATAAAAAACTGTGTAATTTCGGCTCCAGTATCTGTATGCGCTCTAAAGCGTTCTGGGCAATTTCAACAGCTGAGCGCTCTTTACGGATCAGTTGTTTGTGTAACTCGCGAATGGATGCCATGCAGCGCTCCCTTTTCGACTCATGTCCATTAAGTATACGGAAAGCAATTTTAGCTTGTGATGTGGATATCTGCCTGATTAAAGTTATATAGGGGTGACTTAAATCAAAGAGCACCGTCGTTTCAGAGCTTGCCGCAGTAAGATTTGATACTGCTGCTCATCGACAGTCACAGACCCAAAGCGTTCTAGGTGGGGATTGGTCATCTGAGCATCGAAAAGGAGAAAGCCGCGATCGCGCAATCGTTCTACCAACTTTACCATCGCCACTTTCGATCCTTCCGGAATCCGGTAAAACATCGACTCCCCAATAAATGCCCCCCCGATGGCGATGCCTAGAATTCCTCCGGCTAACTGCTCCCCTTGCCAAGTTTCAAAGCTATAAGCCCATCCTGCCTCATAAAGTGCGAAGTAAATGTCCTTGAGTTGTGCAGAAATCCAGGTAGTTTCCCGGTCAGCACAGCCAGCCACCACACTCTTAAAATCCCGGTTGATTTCGACTGTAAAGCGCTCTTGATTCAACGCCCGTCGTAGGGAGGTTGGGTAGCGAAATCGCTCATCTAGAGGCACCAGCGCCCGCTGACGGCTAGCATACCAACCCAAATCACCGCTCTCATCTGCCATGAGAAAGTAGCCCTGGGCATATCCCTCAATTAAGGACGGAACATCAAATTCCATAAATCATCAGCACTCGGCAACGTTGTGACATCGCTTTTAGAGGTGTTAGGACAAAAAAAGCAGCTGTCTATCGAGGCAGCTGCTCAGAGGGAGATTGACTCACTTGTACAATTTAGGTATTGCCATCACTTTTGAGAATCCTTGTGATAAGCCCGGCGGCATCTTGATTATTACTACCGCCGTTACAGTTTGAAAGCTGAACGCTCAACGCTGATATGTCTCAACCCATTCCACCGATTACACTCCCTCCAGTTGAAAAGCCTCAGCAGGAAGGGGAGTGGCTGCAAACTGCCCTTGTCAAATGGCTTGACGAAGAATTTATCCCAGAAACCGTGAATCAGGAGATTGCCCAACGTGCCTCCCAAATCTTTGTGCGCCAGCGGATGGAAGGCGAAAATGATCTGGGTTCGCTGGTCATTGCCATCCTAACTGAGATGCAAGCCTTTGACTTTTCCAAGAGTTTTTTTAGCGAGTTTGCGATCGCTAACGCTGTCAGCGACTTACTCCTGGATAGTCTTGGCATTGACCGCTGTTGTGGTCAGTAATTTCTGAATATTGAATTAATTCCTAACGGCAAAATTCAATATTGCCTACCAACTTGACTTCACAACTCCTGGAAGCAGACCTTTGTGCGCCCACTCCCGCATGACATGGCGAGACAAGCCAAAGTCACGGTAGTAACCGCGAGGACGCCCCGTTACCCAGCAGCGGTTCCGCAGGCGAGATGGCGCACTGTTGCGGGGGAGTTGCTGGATTTTGCGGTGGATTTCTAGCTTCTCCCGCTGAGAAGTAGCCGTTCTAAACTGCTCCAACAACTCTGTCCGCTTGTCAGCATACTTATCAACTAAATGTTGGCGCTTCTTTTCGCGCTCAATCATGCTCTTTTTAGCCATGAATCTCTCTTTTACCTTTACATCAAGACACCGTTTTCTATCTTAGGTCAACTACCACGTTTGACGCTATTACAAAGAAGTACCGATTACCTCCAAGCCCCAACCTGCAAGCTATTGAATTGTGGAGCTGATCAAGCCTTTGGCGTTATCGAATGCGATTAATCAACGGGATTGTAAAGGCAAAGCAGAAGGTACCAACCCGCCTTTAGCAGTGGTTAACTCAGAAAGGTCAGCAGACGGGCAGAGATCCGCTATCTCGCACTCACCACACTGCGGCTTTCGTGCCTTACAAATTGCCCGCCCGTGATAAACCAGGCGAATTGACCAGTTTTCCCACTCCAGTTGCGGCAAAATCCGCATCAAATCCCGTTCAATGCGGATCGGGTCAGTGTGTTCGGTTAAGCCCAAGCGATGACTGAGGCGCTTAACGTGGGTGTCTACCGTTACACCTTCATGGATGCCGTAGGCATGAGCCAGGACAACATTTGCCGTTTTCCGTGCCACTCCTGGCAACTTCAGCAGTGCTTCCATGCGCTGCGGCACCTGTCCGCCAAAGTCCACCATAATCATGCGGCAGGCTCCTTGAATATTTTTTGCCTTATTGCGATAGAAACCCGTAGAACGAATCAGGTTTTCGATATCCTCAACATTGGCAGCCGCAAAGGCAGCCGCATCAGGAAACTGACGAAAGAGTTCTGGCGTAACTTTGTTTACCCGCTCATCCGTGCATTGAGCCGAAAGAATGGTGGCGACTAAAAGTTGCACTGGAGTTTCATAATTCAGCGTACAGGGGGCTTCTGGATACAGTCGCTTTAAGCGAATCAAAATTTCCAGCGCCCGCTGCTGCTTAACTGACCATTTACGGATAATGCTCATTAAAAAAGGATGAACGATGAAGTATGAAATTGAGAATTTCAGGCTCCGGACTTCGGACTGGTAGACTTTTTACCCAACTATCACTGGAACAAGCTTTGTACCCAACCCAGGTTAGCGGTATCCCGAATAATCAGGAAAATTCCCAAGCCGAGGATGAGGACTAGTCCAGTTTGCATGATGCTTTCCTGGATGCGTCCGGGTAGAGGTTTGCCGCGAACGCCTTCAATCGCGAGGAAGGCGAGTTGACCGCCATCAAGGGCAGGTAGAGGCAAGATGTTGATGATTGCCAGGTTGATGCTAATCAAGGCGGCAAATTGGAAGAGGTTGGCGGCATCTGAACGAGCGATATTAGCGCCAATAGCAACGATCGCTATCGGGCCAGAAACTTGTTCAGCCGTTTCCCCAAAGTTGCTAATCAGTTCCCCAAACCCTTGAACGGTGAGGATTGCCACTCGCTGATACTCTTCGGCAGCACTGCTGAAGGCTTCAATAATATTATTGGCTCGATTCCTGACCACTTTGCCATTAGGAGCAAGCTGGACGCCAATTCGACCCTTGCCATCCGTTCCTGGTTCCGGCGTCAATTGCAGGGACAGGGTTTCTTCGCCTCGCTGAATGGTTAGATCTAGAGGTCTATTCGCATGGGATTGAATTTCTGCCATCAAGGATTTGAGCGCTTCTCGGTTAGCGCCTAACTCTTCACCATCTACCCCAATAATTACGTCTCCTGATTTAATGCCTGCTTGGGTTGCCACCATACTGCTTTCGGCGGCAACTTGCGGCACCAACACCCCTGGCTGGTAGTTAACTTCTGGAGTACCAACCGTTCCAACTTGGGCAACTAGGAGGAAGTAGGCAAATACCAAGTTGGCAATCACACCCGCGCTAATTACGATCGCGCGATCAAGAATTGGTCGATTACGTAGCAGGTTTGGGTCATCTGGAGAAATGTCACTATCGGGGTCATCGTCGGGGAAACCGACAAAACCCCCTAAGGGAAAAGCCCGAATAGCATATTCCGTTTCTGGCCCCTGGTACTTCCATAAAACTGGCCCAAAGCCTAGGGAAAAACGGTTGGCGTAAATTCCTTGAAGTCGAGCTGCCATAAAATGACCCAGCTCATGCACGATGATTAGAAGTGCTAAAACAGCGATCGCCGCCAAAATTGACATAGCAGAATTATTTAATGTAACGATTAAACATTTTTTAATTGTACGGTGTCAGACAAAACCCCTGCCTGCTTCTGCGGTATTACAACACTTCCCGTCCCAGGTAAGGTTGTAACGCTTCCGGGATTTTAACCGTGCCATCCGACTGCTGGTAATTCTCTAAAATAGCTGCCATTGTGCGTCCAACCGCTAACCCAGAACCATTTAAGGTATGGACAAACTGCGTTCCTTTTTTCCCCGCTTCCTTAAAGCGAATGCTGCCGCGACGCGCCTGAAAATCCCAACAGTTGGAGCAACTAGAAATCTCGCGATACTTTCCCGAAGCCGGAAGCCAGACTTCCAAGTCATAGGTCTTTGTTGCTGAGAAACCCAAATCCCCCGTACACAGTTCCAAAACTCGGTAGGGCAATTTTAACGCCTCTAAAATCGCCGAGGCATTCTGCACTAACGCCTGAAGCTCATCTTCAGATGTCTGAGGATGAACCAGTTTCACCAATTCCACTTTGTTGAATTGATGCAGTCGAATCAGCCCTCTGGTGTCGCGCCCATAACTTCCCGCCTCCCGCCGAAAACAGGGTGTATAAGCGCACATATAAATCGGTAGCTGGGACGCCTCCAAAACTTCATCTCGATAAAGATTCGTCAGCGGGACTTCAGCAGTAGGACTGAGCCACAAATCATCAGGCTCACACTTGAAGCTTTCTTCTGCAAACTTTGGTAGTTGACCTGTAGCGGTAAGAGACTGGCTATTGATCAGCATTGGGGGCAAAATTTCGGTATACCCCGCAGCCGTTTGTTGGTCGAGCATGAAACTAATCAACGCCCGTTCTAATGCTGCACCCGCACCGATTAACGTGACAAATCGGCTTTGTGCCACTTTCACGGCTCGCTCAAAGTTGAAAATGCCCAGTTTTTCCCCAATTTCCCAGTGAGGAAGACTATTAGAATGCTCAGGAATATACTCGTCACCCCAGCGACGCACTTCCACATTCTCTGCTTCGCTCTTCCCGATAGGTGTGGACTCGCTCGGCAAGTTCGGCAGGGTTAACAGTAGAGCTTCTAACTCCGCTTTCAGTTCTTTTTCCTGAGGTTCCAGTTCGCTCAACTTAGCTTTGAGCGAGTTGCCTTCTTCCCGTAGCGCTTGCACTTCTGCGCCATTGGGATCACTTCCAGCTTTAATTTTTTGACCGACTAATTTACCAATTTCATTACTCCGGGCTTGCAGTTGACTGCGCGAGGTTTCTAACTCCCGCTGTCGCTGATTGAGCGCCAAAATTGGTTGCAGGTCATGCTTACCCTCACCACGACGATTGAGGAGTTCTTGGATGCTTTCTGGATTTTCCCGAATCTGCTTTATATCAAGCACAAACTTTACCTGATGGATTTGCTGCCATTTACTTTTTGTTAGAATATCCCGTTTGCCACAAAGAGCGAAATCTACTCATTGACAGGGAGATGGGGAGCGGGGGAGCAGGGGAGCAGGGGTGCAGGGGAGCAGGGGTGCAGGGGAGCAGGGGTGCAGGGG
>NZ_JCACLG010000039.1:0-39482 GCF_059505785.1 Kastovskya adunca
AAATCCTTCTGTCAACTATTTAGAACAACTTTTTGGGACAATTCCCTCGATGCCTGTTGTGAAGCGGCATTTACGCGAAAATAGTTTGTACAGTTTGGGCAGGAATGAAGGTAATTATGAATTTTCAGTCGGTTATTGCTACCTTAAATCAGTTTTGGAGCGATCGCGGTTGCTTGATTGCCCAATCCTATGACACCGAAAAAGGCGCTGGCACGATGAATCCTCATACGTTCCTGAGAGCAATTGGACCCGAGCCGTGGTCAGTTGCTTACGTTGAACCGTGCCGACGGCCGACAGATGGACGGTATGGAGAAAATCCTAACCGCTATCAGCACTACTATCAGTACCAAGTACTAATTAAGCCTTCACCCGATAATATCCAAGAAATTTACCTGGATTCTTTAAGGGCTTTAGGGATTCATCCGGAAGACCATGACATTCGGTTTGTTGAAGATAACTGGGAATCACCAACTCTTGGTGCTTGGGGAGTTGGTTGGGAAGTCTGGCTTGATGGGATGGAGATTACTCAATTCACCTACTTCCAGCAATGTGGAGGCATTGATTGTCGCCCAGTCTCTATTGAGATCACTTATGGGTTAGAGCGATTGGTTATGTATTTGCAAGAGGTGGACGCCTTCACAAAGATTCGCTGGACTGATCGCGTTACTTATGGGGATGTTCATCTTCAAGGAGAAGTTGAGCAATGTACTTACAACTTCGAGGCATCTAATCCAGATTTACTGTTTACCCTCTTTGGTCTGTACGAGCAAGAGGCAGAGCAACTTACCAAAAAAGGGTTGGTTTTACCTTGCCTGGACTACGTTCTTAAGTGCTCTCACACGTTTAATTTACTGGATGCTAGAGGAGTTATCTCTGTAACGGAGCGAACGCGCTATATCGGCAGAATCCGCAACCTGGCACGGCAAGTTGCTCAACTTTATTTGCAGCAGCGAGAAACCTTGGGCTTTCCACTCAATCGGATACAGACAGTCTAGTCACTATCGGCTGAGTACAAAACGAAAATAGGTTCAGTAGCTCAACGGCGTTATCTGGCTCGGTTAAACTGTCCGAAAGCTTGTGTATAGAGATCGCAAAACTTGCTTACCCAAAGGTTACAGAACGGATGGAAAGTCTGAGTCAGGTATTAGAGTCGATCGCTAACCAATTTTGCAACTCAGGAATTCTTGAGCCAGTTGTTTATTGGGGTTATCCGATGATGATGGTTAGTTCTGTAGGGCTAGCGAGTTGGCGGCGGCGAGTGGTGGCAGAATCTGCGATCGCTTTTAAAAGTAAATCTCACCAGACTGTACTGAGATTAAAGCTGAGTTTAGCAACCAGATGACAGCTATTAATATGGCACTGCTGTGTTTCGTCTATATCTTGGGACTGCTGTCTACAGGGATTTTAGGTTTACCCTCTCGCGCCGTTCCCTGGGAAGAGAGTGCTCAACTGATTTTGGCAGTAACGGTTTTAGGAGGGGTTCTAGCGATTATTGTGCCTCGCTGGTGGCGAACAGGTCCTAGACCGAAAATATGGATTGCGGCTGGTATTGTGGGAGCATTGGCAACTGTATACTTGCAGCTTCGGATACCGCATCCTCTGCCATCCGACATCAGTCAATTTATTCCAGCTTCTGAAGATAGGGCACTGGAAAAAGTTGTTATAGTTCAGGGCAAGATAGACAGTGTACCTCGCCTGACGAGAAGTCAGAAGGCACAGTTTTGGTTAGATGTTGTCGGACTCAGTGAAGTAGAAAGTCGCGATGGTCCAGCGGAAATTAGCCAGGAAGCAACAGGAAAGCTATATGTCACTGCCCCCCTTCTGCAAGCAACGGGACTTTATCCTGGTCAGGTAATTGCGGTTACGGGCAATCTGTACGAACCTGAAGCCGCGACTAATCCAGGAGCGTTTGACTTCAAAGCATTTCTAGCAAAGGAAGGAACGTTTGCTGGGATGAGGGGGCGTCAAATTAATGGGACAGAGGAGCACCTCAAACATCCGTGGGGATGGTGGCAGCTACGGCAGCGAATTGTCCGCGCCCAGATTCACTGGCTCGGCAGTCCAGCGGGCCCACTAGTTAGTTCAATAGTCTTGGGAGGTCAAGCCGTTGATTTGCCCTATGACATTCGTGACAAATTTGTTCAGACGGGATTAGCTCATGCTTTAGCGGCTTCGGGATTTCAGATTTCTTTGATTTTAGGGTTGGTTGTCACTCTAACTAAGCGGCTGTCAAAGCGATCGCAGTTGGTGTGGGGTGTTGCTGCTTTAGTTGTCTTTGTTGGTTTGACAGGTCTACAGCCTTCCGTTGCTAGAGCAGCCGTCATGGGATTGGGAGCGTTAATTGCTTTAGCAACACAGCGGAAGACAAAGCCTCTAGGATCGCTACTGCTAGCGGCAACACTGCTACTGCTATTTAATCCCTTATGGATCTGGGATTTGGCATTCCAGCTCAGTTTCTTAGCCACTTTAGGACTAGTGGTGACAGTTCCACCATTGACCAAGCAGTTGGATTGGTTGCCACCAGCGATCGCGATTTTGATTGCTGTGCCACTGGCGGCTTCTTTGTGGACACTTCCCCTACTAATTTATGTTTTTGGTGTGGTTGCGCCCTACAGCATTGTTCTAAATATCATCACCACGCCGCTAATTTCCATCATTAGTATTGGGGGAATTATCAGTGCCTTAGCGGCGGTGATTTTTCCCTTAGCAGGTAGTGCGATCGCCTGGCTACTTTATTTCCCTACTCAGTTACTCATTGAATTAGTGCAATTTTTCAGCCAGTTGCCGGGGAATTCAGTTGCTGTAGGGACAATCTCGTTAGTTCAGCTCTTTTGTCTCTATGGACTAATCGGTTTGATTTTAGTCAGCAGGCGTTGGGGACGCCAATGGTGGTTAGTTGGACTGACGGCTGTGGCTGTAGTCGTACTTCCTGTGTGGCAAACTCAGGCAGCACTGATACAAGCAACAGTGCTGGGATCAAATCAAGATCCAGTTTTAGTGGTTCAAAACCGGGGGCAAGTAACGCTTATTAACAGTGGAGGAGTGGATACAGCAAGATTTACAGTACTACCGTTTTTACAAAAACAGGGAATTGATCGCATTAATTATGCTGTTGCTCTTAATTCTCAACCTCAATGGAGGAGTGGTTGGTTGTTTCTGTTAGACCGCTTGTCTGTGAAGAACTTCTATAGCAATGTGGCTTCGCCAGCACTCAACGTGACGCAGCCAGCGATCGCCAAAGCTGTGAAGGCAAAGCGAGGAGATTACCAAGCGTTGCCAGCAAGTCAAATTTCAGCGGGTGCTGTACCGATCACACTGCTTAATGCCGAACCGCCTGTGTTGCATCTGCAAATAGATGACCACAGCTGGTTGCTGTTAGGAGAGAGCAAACTTGATCAGCAAGAAAATTTAGTGGCGACTGTCAATTTGCCTCGCGTGCAGGTGCTTTGGTGGTCAGGAGAAAAGCTGGCACCAGAGTTGTTAGAGGTACTGCAACCCCAAGTCGCGATCGCCTCTGCTAACACCGTTGAGCAGAACACCGCCCTACTGTTAGAAAGTATGAAAACTGAGATTTACTGGACTGGGCGCGACGGTGCAATTCAATGGACTCCGGCACATGGCTTGGAAACAACTCTAGATGCACTGGACAAGGATGTCTCACTTGAGTAAAAAGCTGGTCAATTGTACCCAGAAGTCAGTAAAATAGCGAGGATACACTCACACCTTGGAGAGGTGGCAGAGCGGTTGAATGCGGCGCACTCGAAATGCGCTTTGGCGAAAGCCAACGGGGGTTCGAATCCCCCCCTCTCCGTGGAAAGTTGTTTAGACTCCTAGCATTAAGTTAGGGGTCTTTTCAATTGTGGTTGTATAGAAGGCGATCGCCTTTTTTTTTGGAGGACGTTCGGAGCTGCCTGTGTAAGTGCTAGGTAGCAGCGATCGCGTCATCCTGGTGATGCTGCTAAGGAATAGTAGTGATTTAGTGCCATAAAGTCATCACAATAAAGTTAGCTTTTAGTCACTAATCATGCTTACAAAGTTAGTTTTTAGTCACTAAAAGCCTAAAGAGGTGCAAACAGTCTTTACAAAAATATTGGGGTTATAGTAACCAAATACCCATGTAGAGACGAAAAATAGTGACTATGAACCCGAAAAGAATTCATCTTAAGCCCTTGGCCCCTTATGAAGACAGACTCTTACATGCCCTAGCCTTCTTCAGAACAAAGCGTCAAGCGACAACACAGGCTCATCATTGTTTATCGATGTATCTACGCTCTTCAGAGTCTCGAATCATGTCAGAGGTGGGATTTTATTCCAAGATGGCGGGACTTGACAAGACAAAGTTCCTTGAACTCATTTATCAAGACCCAGACAAGGCGGCACAGCTAATTAAGGATTCCACGGGAATTAATATCAGTGACGTGTTTGATCCTGACCTTCATGATGCTGAATCAAGTCAATTTTGAGTATCTTAGCTATCTATCTATAGGCTGAAAGTCTGAGGCTATACAGAGGAAACATCAGATATTCGTCTGTGTGCAACGGTGGTTACAAGTTCTTCAACCCCAATAAACCTTTTAGCTAAGAATCTGAATTGGCTTCAGGCTATCTGCCATTGGCAGGATGCGACCAATAATGCGGCTACAGGTATATCCCTGAGCTTTGAGTGCGACTAGACATGCTGTTGCCTGTTCTGCGGGAATAGTCGCTAGTAGACCTCCGGCTGTTTGCGGATCAAACAGCAAAGGATAAGTGGGGCGATCGCTTACCGCTGTTAGATTACTCAGGTAAGCAGAGGAACGAAGATTTTGTGGCTGGAGAGAGCTAGTAATACCTTGCTGCACCATTTCCTGAGCACCTTCTAGCACAGGGATGGCGGCTAAATCTAGCTCCACAGCCACACCAGACGCCTGCACCATTTCTAGTAGATGCCCCAGTAGCCCAAAACCTGTAACATCCGTGCAAGCCGTTGCTCCATACTCTACAAATACACCAGCGGCGGCTTGGTTTGATAACAGCATTGACTCGACAGCATCATCAATCCAGCGCCCTTTTGCCAAACGACGCATATCAGCCGCAAAGAGCGTTCCCGTACCTAATGCTTTCGTGAGAATTAACACCTGTCCCGGCTTCATTCCATCTTTTCGCAGCAGTTTGTCAGGATCAGCCAATCCGTTACAGGTAAGTCCAAAGGCAAGTTCTGCGCCTTCGGTTGTATGACCACCAACTAGAGTTGTTTGTGCCTGATACAGTACCTTCATGGCACCAGAAAGCAGTTGATAAAGTGTTTCCTCTACTTTCGTTTCTTTAGCATAGGGAACGGTGACAACGGCAAGGGCGCTTTGAGGTGTTGCACCCATGGCGAAAATATCACTCAGGCAATGATTGGTACAGATTTGTCCAAAAACAAAAGGGTCATTGATTAAAGCGGGAAAGTAATCAATGGTTTGTACCATCACCCGATTAGGTGGCACTTGCAGGACGGCACAATCATCGGGCGTATCTAATCCCATCAGAATATCATTTCGCGGGTAAGCCCCCTGTTGGGCTTGCAGTCGCTGTAAAACTCGCTGTAAAACACTGCTTCCAACTTTGGAACCACAGCCTCTACAATGCATGGTATTAGGAATTGATTCGGGGCTGATTTGGGGTTGGCGATCGCTTCCTTGCCGTTCTGACATTTCTGGCAAATCGCTAAATTGCTCCATAAATTTACGGTCAATATAGTCTTTCCAATGCCATAACCATCGTGATTGCCAGCCAAACGCTCCCCATGAGGCAATGCAGTTTCCATCTCCCGTGCCAATTAAACTTAGGTATCGCTTCTGGGGTTTGTAGGGTTTGAGGGGTTTTTCAAGACAGGTTTGCTGGAGATTTTGAAACAGTGGCTTCCCTTGACGTACGGCAAACACACCAGCTTTAGGGCGGGGATGATTAGCCATTGTGGCGATATCACCAGCAGCAAAGACATGGGGATGAGATAGCGATCGCAGCTGATCATCAACCAAAATAAAGCCTTTGGAGTCAGTTTCGATCCCAGAAGCGGCAATCCAGTGCGGTGCAGCAGCGGTTGTTACCCAGAAGGTGTAGTCAGATTCGACGATTAAACCCGACTCACAAAGGATGTTTTGAGGTAGCACTTCGCAAACACTTTCCTGAAGATGCAACTCTACGCCACGCTCCAGCAAAATGTTTTGCAAGTGTCGGCGTACCCAAGGATTTTTACCATGGGTAAGTTCAGCGCCTCGATGGAATAAGTGAATGGTGAGGTTGTCTACAGGTTGATCGGCATTTTTGAGAACTTGATGCAGGTGATGCTGCATCGTCAGCGACAGTTCCACCCCGCCTGCACCCCCACCGACAATCCCCAGGGAGATGGGTTTTTGCGGATTTTGAGCAACCCGATCAACCAATTGATTCCAGTTGTGCAAAAACTGGGAAACGGGTTTAGCCGGAATGGCGTATTTTGCTGCACCGGGTACAGACTGTTTAGCGGGGGTGCTACCAATATCAATCGATAAAAGATCAAAGGTAACGGGAGGATGATTGGCGCACAAAACTCTATTGTTTTCTAGATCGAGACCAACGGCGGTATCAATATAGAGTTGAGCTTGGGCAAATTGGGCGAGGCGTCGCAGATCCATATGACATTCATCAAAGCTATAAAAGCCCGCCACATAACCCGGTAACATTCCTGAATAAGGGGTGTGGGACATGTCAGTGATTAACGTGAGACGCACTCCTGGCAAAGGGTTCATGCCAAACATTTTCAGCGCGATCGCGTGGCTATGACCGCCACCAACTAGTACTAAGTCTTTAACAATAGGATGAGGCGCTAGCTGCATTGTCACAATAAGAGTTTTAATAAATCGTCCTGAACTCATACTAATGGTGGCTTTTGGTGAAGTGGCGATCGCTCCAAATCAGCAAGAAGTAAATAAGCACCAGATAATCAGAGAATCTAAACCTCCTGACTCATTACGTTATCTTGAGCACCTACTAGCCACAAAGAATTAGCAAGCTCACTTAAAGTGAGAGAGCATCAGCAAAATTACAACTACTTACCAAATCTCATGATTGACCTTTACACGTTTGGCACTCCCAACGGACACAAAGCTTCCATCATGTTGGAAGAAGTCGAGATCCCCTACAATGTCCACAAAATTGACATCACTAAGGACGAGCAATTTGAGCCAGAGTATGTAGCCATTAACCCCAATAGTAAAATTCCTGCAATTGTTGACCAAGATACTGGTATCACTATCTTTGAATCAGGGGCTTTGCTGATTTATCTGGCTGAGAAAACGGGTAAATTCCTCCCAACTGACACCAAAAAACGCTTTCAAGTTCTGTCTTGGTTGATGATGCAGATGGGCAGTATCGGCCCGATGTTTGGTCAGCTCAACCACTTCCGGAAGTTCGCATTAGAAAAGATTCCCTACGCAATTGAGCGTTATGAGAAGGAAACACTTCGACTTTACGGGGTGTTAGATCAACAATTAGCCGACCATGAGTTTCTCTGCGACGACTACTCGATTGCTGATATTGCAACTTACCCTTGGGTTGCGATTTATGAATTTCAAGGTTTAACTCTGGATGAGCATCCTAATTTGAGACGCTGGGTTAAGACAGTTCAAGAGCGTCCGGCAGTAAAAAGAGGAATGATCGTTCCGCAGTAGAATTTTGCATCTCAACGTCCTCAATCTCTAACTCGACTATTCTCTGAGTTTGCCTAGACGAACTTATTTTTCTGCAATAATTTTCCAGAGAAGCAAGGAAGACCGGGTAGGGACATGGCATGCCCCTACAAATAAACATGTTTGGGCGTGCTGTCTTTGAGCCTTAACGAATCTCTGCAACCGAAGATGAGGTTAACCTCACTTAAGTGCCTTTCTCACCAGTTCGGGAATCTGAGAAGGACGTTCTGCTACAGGAACGTTTGCCTGTTTGAACGCTGCAACTTTATGTTGGGCTGTAGTCCTCAGGGTGACAGGGCCTGAAAGTTGGGCGGCAAGAATTGTCCCAGCATCATTGAGTTGTTGCTCTACAGGAGTATAGCGTCCAGCAACGTAGGCAATTATGGGTTTATTAGTAGTCGCTGCAATGTATTCGGCAACATTTTCTTCACTACCACCGCCAGTTTGGTCTACTAATACGATCGCTTCTGTATCTGGGTCGGCTGCTAAGATTTTTAACCACTGACCAAAGGAAGAGCCAACAATCGGATCAGTACCCAGGCTGACACTGATGGACTGTCCTAACTTATCCTGCGTTAATGCTAATGCCGCTTCGTAGGTTAATGGGCCTGTGCGGCTGATTAGTCCAATGTTACCGGGGGTGTAAAACTCTTCTCGGTGAGTCCCCAACAAAATTTTTCCTGGCACAATAACCCCGGAACTGTTGGGACCAATAACAAGGGTATCTGTCGCTTGGGCTTTTCTCAGTAGGCGCACGACATCTAAGGGAGGAATTCCCCTCGTCACAAGAACGATTTGCCGAATTCCCGCATCGATAGCTTCTAAAGCAGCGTCGAGTGCTCCATAGGAGGGCACAAAGATAATCGTAGTATCTACAGAACCATGGTTGGCGATCGCCTGCTCGACTAAGTCAAAGACAGGAATCCCCTCCACCGCCTCTCCTCCCTGACCTGCGCTTACGCCAGCAACAATGTTAGTTCCATAGGCGAGCATTTGGGCAGTGTAGTAGGAACCAAGGGGTTCTGTGATTCCCTGTACAAGCACTTTACTATCTGGCGTCAACTTCATCTCAAACCGTTCGGACAAACCGGGCAATTACCTGATTGATTATAGTTGCCCGTAACTAGTGATGAAGGATTTGTTCATCTACAAGGAGCGAGGCATGTACCAAAGACTCATCCTTACTTGTTTAGTCAAGACTTCTTTGTTGCTGACTTAGCAAGAGATACAGCACGAGCAACCGCTTCATCTAAGTTATTCAACCAGTGTACAGGTAGCGCTGCTAAACGCTCTTTAACCCCATCAATGTCGCTGCCTACGACTCGGATGACAAAGTTGGGCGAACGAGTGGTGGAGCGGCGCTTACCGGATGAGGCAGAATATTCAGCATTTGCGGTTATCTGAGGATTACCTGCGGCACTATTCGTAGGGCGATCGCGCCGCGAACGCAGGCTTACCCCCGTCGTCCGTTCTGCCCTATCTCCTACTATTTCTTCCACTTGGGGAAGCAAGTAACTAGCGATCGCCTCAACAACCGCATTTACTGTCACTGCACTGCTGAGGATGTTCACAAGGATCACCTTAATATCTCGGCTGTTGGCAATCTGATCTAACGCTACCTCTAGCTGTTCAATGATTGACGTGACACCCAGGGCATCGTACCCCGTATCGCTATCAATGATTAAACAGCTGGCTGGATTTCCCTTTGCCTGATAAATCAAATCCAGGGTAGCGGCTGCCAAACCAGTTCCATTGCAAATAATTCCAATGTTGCCCTCACCGCTGATCCACTCTAGACCTTTGAATTGGTTGCTAAATTGCTGCTCCTGAGCCTGTCCATTTATACGCAGGGGGGCAAGAGATTCCAACTCCGGATGTCGGCTTAAGGCATTGTCGTTGGCAGAAACTTTCCCGTCCAATGCCATTACCTCACCTGTGACACTAATGCCAAGGGGGTTAATCTCCACCAAGTCCAGATCTTTTTGGACAAATAGCTGATACATCTTCTGTACAACATTACTGATGGAGTCAATCAACGCTCCTTGAAGCCCCATCTTCAGGGCTAAACGTCGAGCGTAAAACGGAGAAAACTCCTGTTCCACGACGACTTTTTGCATTTGTTCCATCACCGCTTCAACATTAATTCCTCCTTGGGGCGAACCCAACAACACAGGGCGACCTGAGGAATAATCAAGGACAACAGCCAGATAAAACTCCCGATCCGCATCGTAGCGAGTTTCAGCCAGCAGCACTTGAGGATACTCACCGAGGATGGACAGATTAAAGATAGTTCGGGCAGCGGCGATCGCATCAATGGTATTTTCAACAAACTTAATGCCCCCGGCTTTCCCACGTCCCCCCGTCCGCACTTGCGACTTGAGCACGACTGGATAAGGAATCTGTAGACCCTTTAAATCTCTAGGTTGATCGATCCGTTGAGAGGGCAAAATTGGAATGCCAATTTCTCGAAATAATTCTTTTGCTTGGTACTCTAACAAGTCCATGTTTTGTTACTTACTGCCCCTGCTTTATTCCCCGGTTCTTAATTCTTGAACTTGGCGATTACGCCAGTCTCTGGCAACTTGGTCAATTCCATAAAAACGCTTCCAAAAGGCGTCCTTGACCCAAGTTGGGAAAACTTTGAGCATGAAAAACAACAAAATCTTTCCTCCGGTTGCAGCAATATAGCGCGGACGGGGACGACGGTCTGTAAGCGATCGCACAATTACCTTTGCCACCCGTTCAGAACTCCACGCCATATTCCCCGTTTGTTGCTCCATGTTCTTCACCCGCCTCAACGCTGGCTCGTAGAACATCTTCGTTGGGTCTGGTGTCGTGAGTTCTACCTTTTGAGTGGCGACATCAAAAAATTGGGTCTTCACAGGCCCCGGTTCAATGACGCTGACTTTGATGTTGAAGGCTTCTAACTCCATGCGGAGAACATCACTAAGAGCTTCCAAGGCAAATTTAGAAGAACTATACATCCCCCCCGCCGGAAACGCCATTCGCCCCCCCAAAGAACTGATATTGATAATTCGTCCGCCTCCTTGGCTCCGCATGACGGGAATCAACGATTGAATTAAAACCAAAGGTCCATGGAAATTTACGGCAAATTGCTGCTTTGCTTCCTCCGGGGTAATTAGCTCAACTGGGCCCATCTGCCCATACCCAGCATTGTTAACCAGTGCATCCACTCGCCCAAATTGCTCAAGTGCTGTTTTTGCCAGGGCTTGAACTTGCTCAGTTTGCGCCAAATCGGTGGGAACAATCAACACCTCGGCTCCTGAGGCGCGGCATTGCGTTGCAACCCGTTCCAGCTTTTCCTGATTCCGTGCTGCTAGAACTAAGCGGATGCCAAGAAACTTTGCCGCGAGGTATTGTGCCAGAGCTTCCCCAATCCCTGTTGAAGCCCCTGTAATCAAGATCACTTGTTCCGATAAAGAAGCGTTAGTCATGTTTTTAGTTATTATTTGTTAATCGTTAGATTTTTAGGTGAGGGCAAGGAGGTTGACCAAATTTAAGACTAAATTCGTCAAAATCTCTCACTACCTGCAAACCTTGCATTATTTCAGCATTTGCTCCCTTGATTTCTCTGTCTATGAGTAGAAAAACGCTCTCACCAACAAAGTTGCTTGAGATTACTCAGTTTTTCACTTCAGGCAAATCAACAAGAGGTTATCTATTTTTAGTGTAGGTACTAGCTTCATCAACGATCAAAGACCATAGTGTAAATTGCGATAGGTGCAGGCGGTCAAAGATTGGCAAGCCTCAGGTGAAGACCGCTGTACATACAAAACCCCTCTCAGCTCAAAAACAAGTAGACAACTGGTGTGGTTTGATGAAAACAGCGATGCGCCCGGACAACATTAGCGAACTAGAGCAGTTTTTGGAAGGACATCTGCAATTAGAACTGTCGCAGATATTTCCTGTACAAATTCGGTGTCTTTTCAAAGACGAGACATTGGTGATTTTGGCACAAAGTCTCACCGACGCTAAACTAAATCCGAAAAAAGTCTTTCGCTTTTTAGAACAATCGATCCGAGGCGAAAATATAAAACACTGTCATCGGGTACTGATGTATCTGACAGAGCAAGGGCAAAAGCAGCATCAAGATTTTCATACTTTTACTTTAGAGCGATCGCCTCAAGCTCCTCAATCTCCTCCACCCACTCCCTCAACAGAGCCACCGCTCAACGACATCTCTCTACCCACTCCAGACTTCTCTGCCGCCGCTGCTAGCAGTAGTGCAGCCGACTTTGATCAAGAGTCAGACTTCTCCGCACCTGATGTTGATTTTTCCCTAGAAGAGCCTATCGCGTCCGCTCCAAATTTTGCTGAAGAGGACTCGTTACCAGAGACACCGGAGCCAAGCCAAGAGGACTTGTCACCAGAGACACCGGAGCCAAGCCAAAGAAATATAAAGCATCTTATACCAGCACTCGTTGTTGGGGCAGGGTTAGGAGTAATGGTGTTTGCCACTAGCCTTTATGTCTTGACTCGTCCGTGCGTGCTGGGTACTTGTACAACCCTTTCCCAAGCGGAACAGTTAAGCCAAAGAAGTGCTCAAACCCTGCAAAATCCGCAATCGGGAAAGGCGATATTAGAAGCACAGCAGCAACTAAATGAGGCAATCAAGCGCCTAGAATCAATTCCGTTTTGGTCAAGTTATTACGAGGACGCGCAAGCGCGGTTGAAGGACTATTACCCGCGTGCTGAGAGCACTGATGAAATTGTAGATGCTCTGCAAAAAGCAGCACGGGTATCCTATCAAAGCCAAAATCCTCCCCACCCAGCCTCTAAATGGGTAGAGATTCAGCAACAGTGGCGAGAAGTAATCGCCCAATTAGAACAGATCCCTACAAGTAGCAGTATCTATCCCCTTGCCCAACAGAAAATTAAGGCATATCAAGCGAACTTACTCACGATTAACCAACGCCTAGCCATAGAAAAGCAGGTACAGGGACACCTCAACGCGGCTAAAGAAGCGGCTCGAATTGCAGAAGCTCGTCAAGGAGTTGCCCAGTCTTTACAAAATTGGCAATTAGTCTACGCCACCTGGCAAAGTGCCCTAAATCGCCTCAAGCAAATTCCCCAAGGTACAACCTCTTCAAGAGAAGCCCAGCAACTGATTGCGCTGTATCAGCCTAAACTTGCCGAAGCTCGCGATCGCAGAGCGCAAGAACAATTTGCTTCTCGTGCTTACAACCAGGGCTTGCGCCTTGCCCAACGCGCTCAAACTTCTCAAAAAAATCAGCAGTGGTCTACAGCGGTGAAACACTGGCAGGATGCTTTAACCTACATCAATCAAGTCCCCAGTGGTACTTTCTACTACGGCAAAGCTCAGGCTCTCAACAACTCCTACAACACAGCTCTTAAGCAAGCGCAGGCAGGATTACAGCTAGCGATTAGACTCCAACAAGCCCGTCTCGATCTAGCTCAAACTTGTTCTGCCAATACACAGGTTTGTAACTACACAATCAGCAACAATGTCATCCAAGTTAAGCTGACACCTACCTACATGCAGATGGTAAAACAAAGGGCACTAGTCGCTAAGGCTAGGGGTGACTCTAATTCCCAAGTCGGGATTGTTAACCACATTCTGACGTTAGGAGAAGCCTTGGAGGCGATTAGTGAAAACTCTAGAATGCGCCTAGAAGTCTATTCCGCCGAGGGCACATTGGTTGAAGTTCATACACCGAAAGTCAGGTCATAGAAGCGTGATGCGCTTTGTTATCGAGTTCTTTACTTTTTGTTTGTATCCTACAAGTATTCAGAAAAACGACCTCACATATCCCGCCTAGCATGGGGGCGGGGTTTTTATTATTCACCCTTCGCTCTTCAAGGACTTGATCAACGGTTCTTTTCGTGAGCAATTTTGCTGACGCGATCGCCATTGTCACAAGTTCCTCAGACAACTAAGGCAGCTCCAACTGATCGTGGCGATTAAAAAACTGCCGACAAAGTCCTTGAGTCACCAAGCTACTAGTTAGAAGGTTAGTCAAGGCAAGCATAAACATAACTAAGATTTGGTAGGACGCTGCATTTAGAGGGTCAACACCGCTTAAAAGTTGACCTGTAATGATTCCGGGAAGGGTGACGATGCCCACAACCAGCATTTGGTTGAGAATGGGAATGAGTCCGGCTTTGATAGCCTCTTTACGATAGCCAGCAACGGATTGTTGGGGTGTGGCACCTAAGCTAAGGTGAGCTTCGATTTCTAGAGGATGACTATTAATCGTGCTAACCAAACGTTCCCCAGCGATCGCGGCACCGTTCATTGCTTGTCCTAGCACAATCCCTGCCAAGGGAATCAAGTACTGTGGTTCGTACCAGGTTTCCGGCTGAATTATTAGTAAATTGACATATACCAAAGTCAGAGCAGTGCTAAAAAACATTGTCCCTGCCAATAAAGGTAGCAAGCGAGGAATTTTTTTACTGATACGGTTGCGAGAAACAATTGTAGCGATCGCCAGCATGATGCCGATGATGCCGAGAACTGCCCAAGGGTTATCCAGAGCAAAGACGAAGGCTAAGACATAGCCGACAACCAGCAGTTGCATAGTAGTGCGTGCTGTAGCGATCGCTAACTGAATCTCTAATCCCAACTTCTGCCAGCTTGATAAACCGATAGCGATCGCCATCAAGCCCAATGCCCAAAGTAAGTCTGCAAAGTCAAGTTCAATAGCGGCATCCACAAAGATTAGTCCTGAGTGCTAAGTCGGTGAGTAGGGGAGATGAGGAAATGAGGCTAGTTGACTGACAAATCTTTAACCCCTCATCCCCAACCCCTTCTCCCACAAGGGGAGAAAGAGAGCTAGAGCCATTCGATAGTTTCTCATGCGTCCCTCTCCCATTCTCTTGAGAGGGATTTAGGGTGAGGGCGAAAGACTTTTATCAGTCAATCAGGGAGATGAGGTAAAACAATACCTCTAACCTCTTATATTTCATACTTCATCCTTCACCCTCCCCCCATTCCCTCATCTCCCCATGAATGGGTGAAACAAAAACAAGGCAGTGTCATTCTGAGTAAATCAACAAGTAAGTCACGAGATTCCCTTTTGCAGGAAAATCTACTTGTATTTAAGTAAACATTTTATGGTGTAAGCGAGTGAATAATATCCCTCCTCTTAACCTGACACGGCAGTACGAAATGATTGGAGAAGAAGTTAGTGCTGCGGTTCAGGATGTCTTGACCTCTGGGGGTTATATTGGTGGTCCAATTGTCGAGAGCTTTGAGCAGCAGTTTGCTAATTACGTTGGTATTGAGCATGGCATAGCTTGTAACTCAGGAACGGATGCCCTTTATCTCGCCCTGCGAGCGTTACAGGTTGGCGCGGGGGATGAAGTTATTACAACGCCTTTCACCTTTATTGCCACCGCCGAAGCGATCGCTGCGGTGGGTGCTACACCCGTTTTTGTTGATATTGACCCCCAAAGTTTCAATTTGGATGTCACCCAAATCGAAGCAGCAATTACAACTCGCACAAAAGCCATTATGCCCGTGCATTTATTTGGGCAAGCGGCAGATATGACGGCGATTATGGAGATCGCCCAAAAACGAAACCTGGTTGTAATTGAAGACTGTGCTCAAGCTGTCGGTGCGGAGTGGTCAGGAAAAAAGGTCGGTAGTATTGGGCATATTGGCTGCTTCAGCTTCTATCCCAGCAAAAATCTTGGTGCTTGTGGAGATGGGGGTGCGATCACAACCAAAGATTCAGCGATCGCCGCTTCCCTCCGTATACTTCGAGACCACGGGAGAAGCAGTGGCTATTATCACGAAGTTATGGGCGTCAACAGCCGCTTAGATACCATTCAAGCTGCAATTCTCCGCATCAAGTTGCGTTACCTCGATCAGTGGAACAATGCCCGTCGTAAGATTGCTGAGCGTTACCATCAGCGTTTAGAACCACTTCCGGGTATAGTCATACCCCAAGAGGTAGCAGGCAGTCATTCAGTCTGGAATCAATACACAATTCGGATTAAAGAAAAGGGGCAACAGACAAACACCAAAGCCTCGTCTGGTACTTGTTTACGAGATGAAGTGCGGAACCAACTCCAGCAACTCGGCATTGGTTCCGCCGTTTACTATCCCTTACCTTTGCACCTCCAACCCGTCTACAAAGACTTAGGCTATCAATCAGGACAGCTACCCATAACTGAGCAAGCTGCCCATGAGGTGTTGTCCTTGCCAATGTTCCCAGAACTCACTGTTGAGGAGCAAGAGCAAGTGGTCTATGCCTTGAAGGATTGTTTGGGTTAGGGATTTTTTTAGTCCTGAGTCCTGAGTCCTGAGTCCTGAGTGCTGAGTAGGGGAAAAAGTATGTTCGGCGAAGCCGTTGCCGAAGGCTAGGATGAAGGATGAAGTATGAAAGGGGAGGGGTAAGAGGTTCACCCCTGCTCCCCTGCTCCCCTACTCCCCTACTCCCCTACTCCCCATCCCTCTGCTCTTAACCTCTAGTAGCCACTGGACGGCTGACAGTTGCTAGAGATTCTACCAGGCTGCGGACAACGGCTACCATGGCGATTTCGCTGTTGAGTTGGTTGATGGCAGAACCAACGCCAACGCCTGCTGCTCCCGCCGCGATCGCCATAGGCACAGTAACGTTGGACAAGCCGGAGGCACACAATACAGGTACAGACACGACACGGGAGATTTCGTAAGCGGCAGCAAGGGTAGGAGCAGCTTTTTCGAGTAACCCTAAGGTTCCAGCAGCACGGGGAGCGCTGCTGGTGCCACCTTCGGTTTGGATGATATCGGCACCGACTTTAACCAGAGCTTCTGCGAGTTGCACTTGGCGGTCAAGTTCCAGAATGTGAGGAACTGTAACCGATAAGGTAATATCAGGCAGGAGCGATCGCGTTTCTTGGGTCAGCGCTAAGACTTCTTCAGCTTCAAAGCGTCGTCCTTGAGCGTAGAAACTGTCAAAGTTCCCAATTTCAATCAAATCTGCCCCAGCATCAACAGCATTGACAAATTGCTCTGGAACTACTGCCGAAACACAGATAGGTAGACGAGTAACCGCACGCACCTGCCGCACTAATTCAGGAGATGCTGCAATATCAACAAAAGTCGCACCACCTTGTTCAGCCGCTTGAACCACCGCTGTCACTCGTTCGTGGTCAAAGTTATTCAAACCACTGATTACTTTGAGAACGCGGCTTTGGTCAAAGGCTTGTTGTAATCTGGGATGCATAGTCATAGTTGTCATTTAGCTTACAGTTGGGTCAGCATTATTATTAACTACCTTTGTAGAATCTTTTTAAATAAGATCTGGGGAAAAGAGTAGTTTCTTTGCCTAGACTAAGAGCATACTGGCGATCTCATCTCATCTGAGTTTTTGAAGATTCATGAATTTTCCGCCTGGGAATCTATCTCATTTTCATTCTGATGTCTTGCAGCAAACCCAACTTGGTCAGTTGTGTGGGCAAGGGCAGTTGTTTCGCGACCGCTACCAAGTATTGCGGATGATTGGTCGAGGTGGTTTTGGAGTCACCTTCCTCGCCAAAGATATTTGGTTGCCGAGTGAGCCTTTGTGCGTCATCAAACAACTTTGTCCAAAGGTAAGCGATCCCCCCGCTTTGGAAAGTGCTCGCAGGCGTTTTGAACGAGAGGCAAAAATTCTCAGCAAGCTGGGAAGTCATTCGCAAATTCCCATGCTGCTCGATTACTTCACTGCTGAGGGCGAGTTTTACCTGGTTCAGGAGTACATCAAAGGAGCAACATTAGCGAGGCTAATTCGTCGTTCCGGCCCCCTTTCAGAGGGAGCGGTTAAATACTTTCTGCGCGAGATGCTGCCGCTTTTGCAGTACGTCCACAAGCATCAAGTAATTCACCGCGACATCAAACCGCAAAATATCATTCGCTGTCAAGACGACGGCAGGTTAGTACTAATTGACTTTGGTGCGGTGAAAGAGCAAATTGCTCTGGGAGATACCAGCGTCAAGCTACCTACAACTCATTTCATTGGCACGATGGGCTTTGCCCCTCCAGAACAATTTACATTGCGTCCGGTTTATGGCAGCGATATTTATGCATTGGGTGTCACCTGTCTTTATCTACTCACTGGAAGAGGGCCGCTCGATTTTGATAGCGATCGCTACACCGGAGAAATTCTCTGGCACAACAGCGTGCACTTAAGCACACCTTTCATGCACATCCTTGACAAGATGCTCCGGGTTTCCTTAAAGGAACGCTACCAATCCGTCACCGCAATTTTACACACCCTGGATCGCCTTTCTCCCCACGATAATTTGGGGCGGTGTCTAGCTATTCAAAATCCGCTGAACGCAGGAAATAAACAGAACAATTCTAAAAACTACCGTTCCCCAACCCAAAAAACCGCGATCGCCATTCGAGACTGGAAAGCTCGCTTTCGGGGTAAGCCCTTGCCCGAGCGAAGTCAAACAACGGAAAGTGTTTCCCTAAGCTCGAGTAGTTCTAACTAACAAAAAGAACCCACTCAAGTGCTGGATAGGCATAGCTCACCTCTTCAAGAAGTTGTCTAAAATTGACAAACTCTTAGCTCTAACAGCACTTATCCCTAGCTCCTCGCTAGTCTGTCAAATATCACGTTTGAATCTAACTTGGTATCAGTAGTTAAGAGACAATTGAAGTCTGAAAGCTATACAGTGCAGACAGAAGACAGGGACTTACATGACATTTTTCCAAAAGGACGAGCAATTAGAATCTCTAGGAACGGGCATTCTAGAAGCAACGTGGAAAGAGTTTCCAGGACTAGCTCAAAATCAAATTGCCCTTACCTGGGTAGTTTATGACCCCCCTGTACCCGTTAATACAGGTGGAGCGCTTTCAGCCGAAGAATTTTGGAAACATCAGGTTCGAGGATTTAACTATCGTGGTGTCGAGCGCATCTATCCAGCTAGTGTGGTGAAACTGTTCTACTTGGTTGCTATTCATGAGTGGCTAGAGACCGGAATGACCCCAACTTCAGCAGAGCTAGACCGAGCTATCCGAGACATGATAGTGCACTCCAGTAACGATGCCACTAGTTTAATTGTGGATATTCTCAGTGGTACAACTAGCGGCCCAGAGTTGTCATCAGACCCCTTTGAAACCTGGAAGTTTCAACGCAACATCATCAACCGCTATTTGCAGTCCCTCAGTTGGCAGGAGTTGGAAAGCATTAATGTCAATCAAAAAACTTGGGGAGATGGGCCTTACGGACGCGAGCGGGCTTTCCTGGGGGAAATGATGGAAAATCGCAATATGCTGACGACGAATGCCACAGCACGGCTACTCCACACGATTATTGGCGGCGTGGCAGTATCGAGTAGGCGATCGCAAACCATGATGCAACGCCTCAAACGTTCCCTCGTACCAACTGACCTAACTGACGATGAAGAAAATCAGGTGACAGGCTTTTTGGGGGCTGGATTGCCTCAAGATGCCCATTTCTGGTCAAAAGCAGGCTGGACAAGCCAGGTTCGCCACGATGCCGCTTATATAGAGGTACCTAACCAGCGCCCTTACCTATTAGTTGTCTTCACTGAGGGCAAAGCACATAGCAAGAACCACACCATCTTGCCCTTTATATCCCAACAAACCGTCGCTGCCATTCAACAGCTCTAACCTATTGATACTATCCTGACCGGAATATAGCTCTTTCAGGGTACGTAAAAAGCTGAAATTCCCCTGAAAATACAAATTTCCTGCTAAAGAGAGAGTAAAATCTTCCACCCTATAGAGATTATTGCCGTGGAATCTCCCACTAAGTAGATAGCGCCAAACTCCAGAATCTTTTACATTATTACCAGGGATTTTAGTTTTTTAGGGACAAAAACCCTTGAAAATGAGCATATAGTTGGGCAATCTTTAAGGTTTTCACATTTTGATTCGAGGAGTGACCGTGAACAACACATTTTTTAAATCAGTTTCGTACTTACTCAGCATCGCAACCTTGGCTTTAGTTGCTAGCGCCCTGTCTGCTCAAGCTGAAGTACCTGTGCAATCTGCTGAATCGGCTGCACTCCCAGCAACTCCTGAGTCTGTTGAGGAATCGGTAGCCGCTACTGATGCCCCAGTTGCTGAGACAGCAAGTGAGTCCGTAGAAACGGACAGTTTGCAAGTTGCAAATAATGCAAATATCCTCAATGAGAGACAAGCTAACTACGAAGTAGTTCGCCCAGAGGTGTTTGCATCAGCAGACGAGATGAAACTCAATTCTGCCATTCCTGGTACAGCGGCTACTTCCGCTACTGCACTCACAAGAACATCTCCTGTGACTCAGGAAGTTTCAGAACAAGTCACTGACACAACTGTTGCTCAAGTTGACATCGATCCTGGTCGTACAACTCGTGGGGGTTCCAGCTACATCGGTGTTGGCGGCAATATTGGTCTTGGTGGAGACACGGCACTGGGTGAAGGTAGCTTTTCTGTTATTAGCAAGATTGGTCTGACCAATAATATTTCAGCGCGTCCGGCGGCGATCATCGGTGATGATACTGTTTTCTTGATCCCGGTGACTTACGACTTTGCCCTCCAAACGGAAGATCCCTTTGAAGAGGTTCCTTATGCTCCTTACGTCGGTGGTGGTGTGGCGATCGCCACTGGTGATGGAGATAACATTGGTCTTTTGTTAACTGGTGGTGTTGACTTCCGCGTGTCGTCACAATTCACGGCAAATGCGGGTGTGAACGTCGGTTTCCTAGATGGCACTGATGTTGGTCTGACGCTGGGTATTGGTTATACCTTTGCTGGCTTCTAAAATCTGTAGGTAATCTCTAAGTAAAAGGAAAGGGGCGTACTAGTGAAGTATGCCCCTTTTCTTTAATTACAAAAGCCTAGCAAGGCGCTAGCGGAGTCTAATTAATTTCTGGGCTAACCTTACCCGTCACATCAAGGCTGCCATTATTTTCCACCAACCAAGTATCGTAGTCGCCGAGGACATCACCATTTTCATCAATATCGACGTTACCGCTAGCTCCTTGGTAATTAACTTCCTCGCCTTTACGGATCAACTCTAGGGCTTGGCAAACATCCGTAACTTCTGTACCAGGACTAGCAGAAACTTCACGGATTTTACTCTTGATGCCTTCGCCAGTATTCGCTTTTGCCGATTCAGCCGCTAGCATCAGAAGCACAGCCGCATCATAGGAGTGAGGAACGTAGGCAGTTACTTCCTGGTTCGTTTCCTTCTTCCAAGCTTGAGTAAGCGCCTCTAACCCCTGTCCATTTGCTCCAGGAACAGTACCGATCGCTCCCCCTAAGATATACTTCCCATCGCTGGATTTACCCACTTGTTGCGGGAAATCCTCTGAATAAACCCCATCTGTGAGCATCACAGTCTTGCCATCAACCAGTCCTTGCTGATAGGCAGATTTCAGCAGCAGAGAGCCAGTTTCGGCATAGAGAATCGCTGCAACAGCTTCAGGATCGCCACCGAACGCTGATGCGGCTTCAGTGTCGAAGGTTGTGGCTTTAGGATCGTAACGGGTGGGTTGGCTTTTATTAACCACTGTTCCACCTAGTTTCTCAAAAGCAGTGACAAATTCTTTTTCAAAACCAACTCCGTAGTCATTATTAATAACGACAGTAGAGACGCGATCGAATCCTTTTTCCTTCGCTAATTTTGCTAAAGCCCTCGCTTGGTAAGTATCTGGAGGGGCAGTACGTGCCCAAAACCCATTGAAGTCACCTTGGCTTGCTTTTTGAGTAAAAACAGGGCTGGTGCTACCGGGCGAGATCATCATGACTTGGTTGCGGACAGCTGTCGGGACGGCTGCTGTAGAAACGCTACTAGCAAAAGAACCAACGACACCTGCGACTTTATCAACTTCTACTAGCTTGTTCATTGCTGCAGCCCCAGCATTAGGGTCAGTTTGGTCGTCTTCCGACACAACAGTGACAGGATTGCCATTAATGCCACCACACTGATTGACTGTGTCCACGGCTAAACGCACAGCCTTAGGCATTTGTTGCCCAATAGAAGATAAGTCCCCAGTGGCAGGAAGTAGCGTCCCGATTTTGAGTCCATCACTTGACCCACTAGCAGAGCTAGACTCAGAGCCGAGGTTGGTGGTAGTTTCGGAGGTTTCCTGACAGGCTGCTGTCAAAATACCTGTTGCCAGCGTGGTAATTGCTAAAGCGATCCTAAAAGTGGTGCGCGGTGCGCCGAGCGCCAAACGAGGCTGACGGATATTGCCAGATGTAAACTTGTTCATTGAGATGAAATACTCCTCCCCTGTCGGAAGCCAATCAAAGATTGATTAGATTAGATTCTAAGCCCATCTTCTATCCTTAGACAGATCGACTTTAAACACTTTTTGAGCAATCCCGATTATTACCATCAAGTTGGTGGTAAGGGGAGGTATTCACTTTTAAACGGAGAGGGAGGGATTCGAACCCTCGGATAGGCCTTACGTACCTATCAACAGATTAGCAATCTGCCGCTTTCGACCACTCAGCCACCTCTCCAGGGGTGACAGATAAACATAATAACAGATTTTGCGAGTTTACCAACCCCTGTTCAAAATCCTCTAGGAAAACAGGCACAGGGAGTTAAGGAAGAAGGGTTCATCCTTGACAACGATGGCGATCGCTTACCCAATCTCTTTTGGTACTTTGTTACATTTTGCAACTTTATACCTCGTCCACTATACTTTAGTGGCATGCAATCAGGGTAAAGCCATTTTTGCCTTGGCATCGCTAGCTAATCAAGCATCTATTTCCAATAGTGGATGTAGTTACTTTCCTTCAAGTTTTATGTTTCTTCACAGATTAAGCATAAAAAAATTTTGGGCTGATGGGAGAGTGCCTTAGTAAAGTTTTCAACCTGCCCTGATGACTCGAATGAAATTTAACTATTAAATAAACAAAAGTTATGGATTCTATAAGTAAACAGCACATTGCTCTGATCTCGGTTCATGGCGACCCAGCGGTAGAAATTGGTAAGGAAGAGGCTGGCGGGCAGAATGTTTATGTACGTCAAGTGGGTGAAGCCCTAGCTGCTCACGGATGGCATGTTGATATGTTTACCCGCAAAGCGAGTGCAGAAGATTCAACAATCATTGAACATAGTCCGCGTTGCCGGACTATTCGTTTAACAGCAGGGCCAGAGGCATTTGTGCCCCGGCAAGAAATTTTTGATTATTGCGGCGACTTTTTAGAAGAGCTAATCAAGTTCCAAAAACAAGAAGGGATTGAGTACTCGCTAGTACACACCAATTACTGGCTCTCTGCTTGGGTAGGTATGGAATGGAAAAAGCGTCAAAAAATTAGCCAGGTTCATACCTATCACTCTTTGGGAGCAGTTAAATACCAGTCAATTTCGGCAGTTCCCATGATTGCAACAACCCGTTTGGGTGTGGAGAAGGCAGTACTGGAAAGTGCAGAACGAATTGTCGCAACCAGCCCCCAAGAAAAAGAGCACATGCGATCGCATGTTTCTACAAAGGGAAATATTGATGTTATTCCCTGCGGAACTGATGTTGAGCGCTTTGGTTCAATTGACAAGCCAGCGGCTCGTGCGGCTTTGGACATTGACCCGGAAGCGCTCTTGGTCTTCTATGTGGGACGCTTCGATCCACGTAAGGGCATCGAAACCTTAGTTCGTGCCGTTGGTCAATCACAACTGCGTAATACCGATAAGTTGCGTCTAATTGTTGGTGGTGGTTCTCGTCCAGGACAAAGTGATGGCATTGAACGCGATCGCATCGAAGGCATTGTGGCAGAACTGGGTCTAACCGACATCGTCAGCTTCCCCGGACGCCTAGCTGATGAAGTGCTACCTGCTTACTATGCAGCCGCTGATGTGTGTGTGGTACCTAGCCACTACGAACCCTTCGGTTTAGTGGCAATTGAAGCGATGGCAAGTGGTACGCCTGTTGTTGCTAGCGATGTCGGTGGCTTGCAGTTCACAGTTGTCTCGGAAGAAACAGGTCTACTCGCACCTCCCCAAGATGACACTGCCTTTGCTACTGCCATTGACCGCATTCTTACCAACCCTGAATGGCGTGAACAGCTCGGTCATGGTGCCCGCAAGCGCGTCGAAGAGAAGTTTAGCTGGAATGGCGTAGCGCAGCAACTTAGCGGTCTCTACGAGCAACTACTAACAGAACAACCAATCAAAACGCCGGAACCCGTTACAGCTTAAAACACTCGATCAATTAATGATTAAATCTGTTGCTACTAACCTCTGTTCTAAGTAGCAGCAGATTTTTTTTAGCCATTCAAACTCAAAACTTTCTAATTGCTACGCCCTGAAAACTTAGACCTCATCACTTATCAGCTTCTCAACGTCTGGCGATTGCAGGGCTTCTTTAACGACTTGCTGAATTTCGGAGCGGGTTTGGGCGTAGGCTTCGGCGGTACACCAGGGGCGCAAATAAAGTGTGGTTGCCGTCGGGGAGATGCTAGAGACGTGGCAAGTAGTTTTGGGGCGGTCTAATACTAGGGGGTGGGGTTGCACCAACGATAAGAGTAAGGTGATAGTGGATTCGATGGGGCGATCGCCAATGTCAACTTCCAAGTCGATTCGTCGCGTTCCCAAAGCCGTTGTGTTTTTCAAAACACCGCTAAACAAACTATTGTTTGGCACTGTAATTTTCACATTGTCCGGTGTAATTAGGGTAGTTGAGAAAATTCCGATGCTATCGACTACACCTGCCACACCTGTGGCTTCAATGAAATCTCCTACCTCAAAGGGACGCTGATTAAGCAGCATTACACCCGCTGCAAAGTGAGACAGCGTACTCTGCAAAGCCAAACCAATCGCTAAACCAGCTGCCCCCACCACTGCTACTACGCTGGTTGCCTGAATCCCTAAAACATTGAGAAACGCTACCAAACCCACTACAAGGGTCAAAATCTCAGACGCCTGAACCAAGAAGTTTCGTAGTGTTGGCTCAACGCGATTCAATGCTTTACGCGTTAGGCGAGCGACAAAGGTAATGCCAAAGCGAGTGAGCAGCAAAATCCCCAATGCCCAAAGCAGCTTGGGAACAACATAGAAGGCTAGATCAATCAGGTTTTGTGAAAAAGCTGGGGCAACCTCAGCCGCCAAAATCATCATGGACAATTGGTAGTTTTTATAGTTAATGCACCAAAGTTTAGTGCTTGGACTGAGCTGTTTAGTGTTCGGTAGGATAAACCTGTAGAGACATGGTCGGCTACGTCTCTACATTCACAAACTTACCCTACTGTCACTCGTGGCAAACGCTGCTTAAAACCGCAGAGAATTTCCCAGGAAATAGTTTCTAAGGTTTCTGCCCAGTCGTCGGCGGAAATTTGCCATTCGCCATCTTTCCCAATTAGTGTCACGACCTCACCCGGTTGTAAATCGGGAATCTGGCTGACATCTAGCATCAGCTGATCCATGGTAATTGCGCCAACTTGCTGTACTTTTTGACCGCGAATCAGCACAGTCAGTTTGTTTGAGAGGCTGCGAGGGACACCATCGGCATAGCCAATACCAACGACAGCAAGACGCATTTCCCGCTCTGCCACAAACCGATAGCTGTAGCTGACACCCGTACCCGCCACAATCGTTTTCACTTGGGTGACGCGTGCTTTAACTTGCAAAGCGGGCTGGAGCTGAACGCTGTGAGATAGGTGCTCGGCAGGGTATAGACCATAAAGACCCAAACCTACACGCACCATGTCATAGTGGAGGGCGCGATCGCTTAATGTGCCAGCAGAGTTTGCCAAATGCAGTTTGTGGTGTGCCATCCCGGCTACGCGAATTTGCGCGATCGCCTCTTCAAAGCGCTGATGTTGCAGTTTTACCACCATTGGATTGGGGTCATCAGCGGTTGCTAGATGGGAATAAATACTAGCAATCTTGAGGGCTGGCAAGCATTTTACCAACTCGACAAACTCTAGTGCCTCCTGCCAAGGCATCCCCAAGCGTGACATCCCAGTATCCAGCTTCAGATGTACAGGTAAGGTTTGGTCAATAGCAGCCAGAGTTTCAGAAAAAACCAAGGCTTGTTGCGGTGTACAAAGGGTCGGTTGCAACTGCCAAGCGGCGATCGCACGAATTTGTTCTGGAGTATTAACTGCCCCCAAGATCAGAATCGGCGCGGTAATATCAGCTTCCCTGAGCGCAATTCCTTCTTCAACTGTTGCCACACCCAGCCAAGTTGCACCTGCCTTTAGCGCCGTCTTAGACACAGTTACGGCTCCATGACCGTAAGCATCCGCTTTCACCACTGCCATCAAGTCAGTTCCTGGCTTCAGGAAACGCTTTAGCTGTTGGACATTATTCGTTAAAGCCGCTAAATTAATTTCTACCCAAGCGCGTTGGCAAAGCCCGACAGAGGTATCGCCTAAGGTAGGCATCACACCTGTGTTCGGTATCGGCGTAGTTTGCTCCCGACTTAGCATATCTATTCACTCCCGATCAACTCACACCACTTACTGCCCTGTAGCCAAACCAATGGTTTTGCTTGTTACTAGAATGGCTTATAAGGTTATTCAGGAAGTGTATCGAGGGAACAGGATTTACACAAGATACAAAAATATCCTTGTTTATTGCAAAACTGTTTTAGGTCACTCAATATCGGTAGTTCCAGTAAATTACTACAAAAATTTACTGTGATTCAAAAACGGTTACGTGCAATTAAAACTATTGTCTTTAAAATCTAGCTGCTGCCAATAAAATTGCCAAAATTACTTCTTTATTATTTTTAAGTAATTTCAAAAACTATCAAATGTTAACTTTCAGCTCAAACTAAAGCCATTTGAGTTTAGCCTGTCATTTTTACTCTTTATAAATCGCTCAAGATTAAGAGAAGGGAGCGAAGATATAAAGCTTTTTAGCGAGGCATATCAATTGCAGGTTGAAGCAAGAGCATAACTGCCCCCACAACAATAAATGACAAAGTAACCAAAATCAAAGTTCTGTTTAACTGCATTTTTGTATTTCTTCGGCAACTGAATATCAACTAGCAAATCAGTAAAAGTAAAAAATAGCCTCTCTCCGAAGACACAATTTTTATTTAATAGTTCTTTATTCATAACTAGCTCAATTAGATATCAAATGTGAGAGGCTACCGACTCCCGACTCAGATCCCCGACTTCTTTAAGTCGGGGATCTCTCTTTTATTGCCTAGGCTTTAATAGCAACTATGCGGATTCTGCGGTAATCCGCTATCCAAGTTCCATCTCGATACAGTAGGGGCTTTAGGCGCTGCTCAATTACTCGGAGCGCGATCGCTTTTTGGTCAGCCGACAATGCTGCGAGAAAACGGCTAGCGAACATTTCAATCCAGTTCGCCATGCCTGACTTTCCCTCTTCCAAAGGTGTTGGACGGTCAAATAGAACCGCATAGGTTACGTCAAATCCTTGCTGTTCCAACCGAGTTGCATACTCACCGATACTCGGAAAATACCAGGGGCTTATCTTCTCTAAAGACCCATAGCCCATCGTTTCCAGGACACTATAGAGGGCTGTAGCGATCGCGTTGATATTCCCTTTACCCCCAAATTCTGCAACAAAGCGCCCTCCTGGCTTCAGTGCCTCTCGAAGGCAACGAATCACAGCATCCGGTTCTGGAATCCAATGCAGTACGGCGTTAGAAAAGATAGCATCAAACGGCTGCTCAACCTGAAAATCCTTAGCATCTGCAACAGCAAACTGGAGATGAGGATAGTTAGCTGTTGCCTTCTCAATCATGGCGAGGGATTGGTCGATTCCCATTACTTCTGCTCCAACCGCTGCAATTTTCTGGGTTAGTTGCCCAGTACCGCAGCCGAGGTCAAGAATTCGCTCCCTTGGTTGCGGAGACAGTAGGGTCAGTAAGTCTTCGCCATACTGCCAAACAAATGCGTGTTTAGTCTCATAAAAGGCAGTATTCCAGCAATTTTCTGGCATCGTACAATTCTCCTCATCGACGGTTTTCCATCACCCAAATAATTTCTGGATAGTGGTTTAGTCATTACAGTAGGAAAGATGATTAAAGTTGTCCAATATATTTTTCACGCGCTATTAATATCTAAAAAGTATTAGTTTCTGAATTGGTATGGAACTGCGACACCTACGGTACTTTGTGATGTTGGCGGAGGAGCTACACTTCGGACGAGCAGCGGAGCGATTGCATATTTCCCAACCCCCTCTAAGCCAGCAAATTCGTCAAATGGAAGCTGAGTTGGACTTTCAACTGTTTCACCGTACAAAACGAACGGTGCAGCTAACTGAAGCTGGACAGGTTTTTGCGGAAGAATCGCGGCGGATTCTCAGACAGCTTGAGCAGGGGATTCAGATTAGTCGTCAAATTAGTCGGGGTGAGAGGGGGCAACTTGTTGTCGGCTTCGTTGGTTCTGCGGCGTACAATGTTCTCCCCGAAATTCTTCGTAGGTTCCGCACCTGTTTCCCAGAGGTAAGGCTTCAATTGCATGAATTGACGACCGACCAACAATTGGAAGGGTTGCGGGAAGGTCGGATTGATGTAGGATTTGTCCGTCCTCCCGTTGAGGAAGACATCTTTAGCTCAGAAATAGTCTTTCAGGAGCCGTTGATGGTGGCGTTACCTGAGACTCATCAATTAGCAAATCAAGCCGATGTATCGCTGCGATCGCTTGTAGGGGAACCCTTCATTTTGTTTCCTCGTTTGCTGGCTCCCGGACTGTATGACCACATTATTAGCCTTTGCCAGCAGGCAAAATTTAGCCCAAACATAACCCAGGAAGCGATTCAAATGCAAACGATTGTTAGTCTTGTAGCGGCTGAGATGGGAGTAGCAATTGTGCCAGCATCGCTGCAAAATTTACAGCGAACAGGAGTGGTTTACAAAGCAGTACAGGAACCAACTCCCCAAGTAGCGATCACGATGATTTGGCGCGGCAATGATACAGCCCCAACTGTCCAACGGTTTAAAGAAATTGTTACAGGTGATAACGAATAAAGTAACCTTAAAATTCAAAAGGCTCCAGTGCAGTGTCACTCCATTGATGTTTAATGCGTTCGGAAATAAACGGTCGAACCACAAATTTTGGTGGGCAACCCTCCAGAACATCGATCCGCACAAACGAGTAAGGACGGCGTTTTTTTGAGCCGTGACCGTAACGACCAACATAAAGATGCGATCGCGCCACCTGTCGCATCTCCTCACCCTCTTGCTCATTCCCAAAGCACTCCATCAAATCCCCTCCCTCAACACGCTGACGGCGCAAACTGTGACCACTACCTCCACAAACAATCCAGTTGATGTGCGAGTCAGCATGTCCCGTATCGCCTGTTTTGAGATATTCCAGGCAGTGAGCGTGACCGTTCAACACCAAATCCACCAGCGGACGCCCCTGGGTTTCTTCGCCTACCTCCTGCGCCACTTCATCTAGAACTTGACGGAGGTGATAACGAATCTCCATGGTTTGTGCTTGTTCCCACTTGGTTGCTTCCGTCACATAGGGTGGATGATGGAAAAAGATCACCCGCCCCCGTACTTCCTTAGTGTTCCAGGACTGAATCAATTTGTGCTTCAACCAGCTAAGCTGCTCGAAGTCAGTCACAGGGGACTTATCCGCGTTCAGTTTTTTCTCAATATCAAGCTGAATTTCTTCTATCTGCTCCAGTTTTGCCCGATGATCATCAAGTTGATCAGAATCTTCAGGAATCTCCGGATTCAGTTCCCCTGCACGCTGCATAATTTGCTCTTTTTGCTGCTCCAGTTCCTCCAGACGTTGAGCCAGTTGGCGGCGCAGCGCGTCCCCCTCCTTGGTATTTGGTAGGGGAGAAGGGGCATTAAAAGTATTTGAATCTAGCCCAAAGAAGTCAATCCCACCATTACGGAAGGTGTAATAGCGATTAGGTAATCGCGTAAAGTCTCCTGGTGTATAGCGCAGGCAGCGACCTGTGTCGGTAGAGACTGTGTAATAACGATCTAGGTGACGCACTAGTTCTTCTTGATCGTCAATGTCTTTCAAGTAATCAAGGAATGCTTGGGCATAAGCCTTCCCTTGAAAAGAACCGTGCCAACCAACATCTAAATTTATTTTTGAGCGCAGCAGACGGCGCAAAGGTAAGGCAAGCTGTACAAGCACACCATAAACAACGGGTAGGTCATAGTAATCGTGATTACCCAGTACGGGGAGAAATGGCTGGTTAAAAACCATCTGGTCATAGGCAATCTTATGAGGTTTCTCTCCACCGACAAGAAATTCTTGATAGGGCGAAATGAAATTGTTTTGGTAGTACTCGCTAGAACCAACCAAATAAATTACATCACCTGTATGCAAGACAAATCGACAGTCATCACGGTGGGCAAGCATCTGTTGTGCAATTTGTCGTTGCGGGCTGTGTCCCTGATGAGAACCCGAACCACTATCACCGACTACCAAAAAGGAGAATTCGGGACTATCGGCAACACTCTCATCAAAAACCAGTCGAGTTTGGTCAATGTCCCGCTCTACGATTAGGGGATCTTGCCACTTTACCCGTTGCTTCATTTTGCGGATTTTGGCAGAAATCGGCGGATCGGAGACAAACTTCATGAAAAATTACTCCCAAATGACCAGCTCAAACATGGCTAAGCTGTTCCCATAAAAGCTGATTTTACCTGCCACAAGCAAATACAATCTTCTACTTGAGGTGATGCCTAATGGCAAGTCCAGCCAAAATTGCAGCATTTTGTCAGGTAAAAAATTATGCGTTGCAGAATAGCGGGATGAATTAGACGGGCAGGGGCACATCTCCAAACTTAGGATAGTGCAGTAGCAATCGGATTGAGTATCTCAGCATTTCCTCAGACTTGGAATAACACAGTGTCTTGCGGTGCAGTCTTGCCAGATAGTGTCGCAATCTCGTATTTTCTCCTTCTACCCGGGTCATATACGTTTTGCTCACAATCTGATCTCCAGGCGGAATAAAACCTGGATATACGCTCCAACCATCAGTGACATATAGCAGCCCTAAATGAGTCGTGAGATACTTTTTCTCTCTTTAACTTCCTCTGTGTTCTCTGTGACTCTGTGGTTCGTTAATAAATCTCACAATTGACTTGAGATTGCTATATGTCATTCAAGAATATAGGTAGATTAATGAAAATGGAATTTTTTGCAAGTAGCTTTGAAGCTATTGAAACCAATTTGTATATTGGCTTTTCTGAAACAGAGGGGGGTGAACATTATTTCATCATGACACGAGATGAAGCGTCTCAAGAAGAGGCTGTTCCTAATAGGAAAAATATTTACGTCGAACTGGACGATGAAAATTGGTCAGAAGACGTAGGTATCAATAAGGTTATTCTTAGCCGTAATCAAATTATTATTAGTTTCGGTTCCGATACCATAAATCTTCCAGAGTCAGATGAAATTATAATTAATTTCTCTTTAAAAGATTCTGACTTTGAGAGGCTACAGAACGTCTTACAGAAGATAATGCTGGTTTATGAGGATAGACTGAGTTTAATTAATTAGTTAATGTCCTCGCTGTTGGCAATTTAGAAGGAACTGATTTTCCGAATAGTGCTGTTGAAACTCGGACTTACGATGAGTTGAATCGGTTTATGTTTATGGGTACGATTTGCTTGGTAAGTTGCAGGGAAATCAATCGGAGTTTTATCACTCGGATGGGTTGGGTTCTACGCTTATTTTATTGATGGACTAGCCTTTGCAACGGAGAGTCTAGCGGGAATTTTTCGAGGACAGGGTAAAGCCGAGCATCTAAAATTGTTGCTCTGGTTATCGGGAGGCGCAAGTTTACTGTCAGGACTGGTATTTGCACTAATTTTTGTTTTTTTACCAGGTCTTTTCAGTTTGCTGACTACTTTACCAGAAGTGAGCGATCGCATCGGCAACTACACACCCTGGCTCTTGCCTGTGCTGGGTTTCGGCTCAATTGCCTATATGCTTGATGGCTACTTTCTGGGACTGACTGAAGGGAAAATCTTACGACAATCAGCAATAATCGCCGCACTGGTGGGGTTTGCTCCTGTTGCTCTGGCAGCGTGGATAGTTGGAAGTATTCAGTTGCTGTGGTTAGCACTGTCGCTGTTTATGGTAGTGCGGGCGGTAACTTTGGGGATACGGGTGCCTCAAACTCTAGATTCCCAAGGTTTACCCTAAATCTAATATCATTAGCCGTTGCCCATCAAGGTATAACGATAGACTCAATAATGAACAAGTCACTGAGCCTAGATTATTTGACTCTATAGAGCCACTAGAAAAGGATGTAGCTGAAGTTGATTCCATCGCGATCGCCTAATGTTGTTATTAGTAATCCAATGAGTGACTCTATGCTTGCATCTCCACAATCTGCTCATCTTCCTCAGTTGTCGGAATCCATTGCCGGATTGCCCAACATTTCTGGTTGGGAAACAGCAGTTCAGGAGGTTGTTCATCATAACGAACCCGTATTTTTACCTAGAACCAATCTGCGCCTAGAAGACATTACAGCTACATTTGCGATCGCTCTCCACATGCACCAACCGACTGTCCCCGGTGGTGCCAATGGTGAGTTGATCAACAACCTGCAATATATGTTTGAGCATCAAGGGGAAGGCGATAACCACAACGCTGGAGTTTTTGCGGAATGCTATCGCCGTATGGGAGACTTCATCCCAGAACTCGTCGCCAACGGTGCCAATCCCCGCATCATGCTTGACTATTCTGGCAACCTGCTTTGGGGTGTGCAGCAAATGGGACGCGGTGACATTATTGATAGCCTTAAACGCATTACTTGCGATCGCACCTACCAGCCTTATGTGGAGTGGTTGGGATCGATGTGGAGCCATACCGTTGTTCCCTCCACTCCCATCCCCGACATCAAGCTGCACATTCAAGCTTGGCAACACTACTTCGCCGCCGTCTTTGGTTGGGAAGCCTTAGCCCGTGTCAAAGGCTTCTCCCCACCGGAAATGCACCTACCCAACCACCCGGATACTCTCTTTGAATTCATCAAAGCCCTGAAAGAGTGCGGCTATCGCTGGTTAATGGTGCAAGAACACTCGGTAGAAACCCTCAACGGAGAAGGCATATCTCAAAAACATCTCCCTCACCGTTTAGTTGCTCGTAACTCAAAGGGTGAAACCATCAGCATTACTGCCTTAATTAAAACCCAAGGTTCAGACACCAAATTGGTAGGACAAATGCAGCCCTACTGGGAAGCGAAAACTCTTTCCCCCCAACCTTTAGGAAGTGTGTCTGTCCCCCCCATCGTTACCCAAATCGGTGATGGAGAAAATGGCGGCGTCATGATGAATGAGTTTCCCAGTGCCTTCTTCCAATCCTGGAATGAAATGGCATCAAACGCTGGCAAATCAGGCGTTGTGGGTGTCAACGGCACAGAATATCTAGAACTCATTGAAGCCGCCGGATGCTCTCCCGATGACTTCCCCACCTGTCAAGCCGTAGGACAGCATTTGATCTGGGAACGAGTTTCCCCAGACAATGCTCAACCCGACACAGTTGCTAATGCGATCGCCCAACTCAAGGAATCTCACCCAAACTTTCACATGGATGGCGCATCCTGGACAAATCACCTTAGTTGGGTGCAAGGGTACGAAAATGTCCTCTCTCCAATGAATCAACTCAGCGTGCTGTTTCATGAAAAAGTTGATACCTTACTCACTGCTGATGATGCTGAATCTATTACCCAGCAAAACCGTTACCGTGAAGCCCTGATGTACAATCTGTTGCTCCAAACGAGCTGTTTTCGCTATTGGGGGCAGGGGATGTGGACTGACTACGCTCAAGAGCTTTACCGACGGGGTGAAGCGTTGCTAAAGGCAAACTTCTAGAGCGCTGGAACTGGGGGAGGAAGTATGAAGGGTGAAGTATGAAGGATGAAGTATGAAGGGTGAAAGGGGTTATTGGTTCTCTTCCTCTCCCCTACTCTCCTGCTCTCCTGCTCCCCTGCTCCCCCGCTCCCCCGCTCCTCATCTCCCCTGCTCCTCATCTCCCCCAATCCCCCCTTAGACAGACGGTACAAAAGTTAATAATCTGCACAATGGACTAGCTAACTACCTGTGAGTTCGCTAGTGAATCCCTCGTATAGACCACAAGTTGTAATTATCGGAGCTGGTTTTGGAGGGCTAAAAGCAGCTAGCGTGCTGGCGAAAGCAGGTGTCTCTGTCCTTCTGCTCGATCGAAACAACTACCATACCTTTGTTCCCCTGCTCTATCAGGTGGCAACCGCAGAACTTGAACCGGAACAGATTGCTTATCCCGTGCGGAGTTTTCTGCGGGGACAGCCTAATGTGAGTTTCCTTCAGGCTGAAGTCAGACAAGTTGATTTTTTAGCTAAAACTATCGAAACGGACAGGGAGATAATTAACTATGATTTCCTGATTTTGGCGACAGGGAGCCAGTCGCAGTTTCTAGGTGTTCCGGGGGCAGCAACCTACGCTCTCCCGATGAGAAGTCTCTGTGAGGCGATCGCTCTACGTAACCATGTGTTGAGTTGCTTTGAGCAGGCGGTACATGAACCTTCACCCACACGATGCCAACAACTTCTCACGTTCATCATTGTTGGCGGCGGGCCTACGGGGGTAGAGTTAGCAGGTGGCTTAATAGAGTTGATACAAGGAGCTTTAGTTTCAGACTACCCGGAACTAAATTTAAGGCGATCGCGTGTCATCCTTCTGCAATCTAATGAGCGTCTCCTCGCCAGTTTTCCCCAACGCCTAGGAGCCTATACGCAAAAGCAACTCAGAAAAATGGGGGTCAAGATTCATCTCAACTCCAAGGTGCGTAAAGTCACCTCAGAGGCAGTGTACCTAGAGGATGACACGATTATCAACGCGGAAACCATTATCTGGACAGCCGGAGTAGAAGCTAACGCACCAGAAACAGCTCCAGCCGTCTCCACCGCCATGAAAGGCAAGCTTGTTGTCCAACCAACCCTCCAGTTAAGAGACCATCCCCAGGTTTATGCTATTGGCGATCTTGCCTACCTTGAACAGGATGGCAAACCCCTAGTGGGAGTTGCTCCCGTAGCCATACAACAAGGTGTAGCAGCAGCAAAGAACATCGCCAGACAGCTACGAGGCTTGTCTCCTCAACCTTTCAATTATGTAGATAAAGGTAGAGCCGCCATCATTGGGCGCAATGCCGGAGTTGTTCAGGCGAGGAAATTCAGTGTTACAGGCTTTCCTGCCTGGTTAGTTTGGCTTAGTATCCATTTGTTTTATCTTCCAGGATGGCGCAACCGCCTTAGCGTCTTAGTCAACTGGATCTGCGATTACTTGCTGAAAAAACGTTTTGTCTGCTTGATTTTGCCTAAGCCTAGGGCAAAGGCGAGTCCCAGGCTATTCATGACTGAAGCTCAAACTCCATTGAACAGCCGCAATATCGAGTTGAATTAATTACACAAACGACGCCATCCTGACGCGAGAACTTTTGCTAGGCATGGGATTTAGTTTGTAGCTGCTGAAACAGTCGAGCGACTTTCTCTAAATCTTTGTCCCCAGGCGATCGCTCCACACCACTCGACAAATCTATACCACTTGGTTGTAGGCAACTGAGGGCATCTAAAACATTATCTGGTGTTAATCCTCCTGCCAATAACCACGGGCAACTAGGACGAAATTGCTGGAGAGTCTCCCAGTTTAAAGTTTTGCCAGTGCCGCCGAGTAACTGGGGATGGTAAGCATCTAGGAGTAAGGTATCGACGTAGGCTTCATAGGCGGCGGCTGCCGCTAAAAATTCATCTGTCCTGACTCTCAACGCTTTGAGAATTTCGACTCCGGGGAGGATCTGCCGGAGTTGCTGGCAAAATTCCGGTGTCTCTGCACCGTGTAGTTGCACAGCACTTAAACCACTCAGCTCAACTGTTCGACAAATTTCGACAACGGTGGCATTGGCAAAAACACCAACGCGATCAACTGCGGCAGGTAAACCACTAGCGATCGCTTGAATTTCCAGAGCGCTGATGTAGCGGGGGGAGGCTTGAACGCAAATAAATCCCAAGGCTGTTGCCCCCATTTGTGCGATCGCCTGACCTTGCTCTGGTTTTGTAATGCCGCAAATTTTCACCCGCATGGTTGTTATGTAAGTCCTGAGTCCTGAGTGCTGAGTGCTGAGTAGGAGATGAGGAGCCGAGGAGCCGAGGAGAGAAAAACTGACGACGATTAGCCATTACTCCAATCGCCTATTTCATACTTCACCCTTCATCCTTCATCCTTCATCCTTCACACTTCACTTTCATTTGTATCAAAATATTGAGCAATTGTTAATTCTTAAAACAAATTATGATTTTCAACTAAGAGATTTTTATGATGCTCTATGTCTGTAATTTCTATTCAACGTATCAAAAAAGGAGAAAATTCCTTGCTTACTACCTTATTTATGGCGGCTGTTCAATCTACTGTTCCTTCTACTCCCGAATGGACTCCAGCGGTAGGGTTGACTATGGTTGTGTGTAATCTAGTGGCGTTTGTAATCGGTCGCTTCGCTATCCAAAAAAAAGGCATGGGGCCTGATCTCCCCTTCAGCAAACCTACATTTTTAGACAAATTTGGGCTTCCTGAACTGTTGGCAACGGGAAGCTTTGGTCACATTCTGGGTGCAGGTGTCATCTTGGGTTTGACCAGCGCTGGCGCTCTCTAGAAGTACCCTATTTGTTGCTTACAAGGAAACAAAATGTAACAAAATTATCTTTCAATCATCCACCAGACAGAATCGCGTTTTACCGCTAGCGTTCTATGATTCACACTATGTAGAAATTTTTCATTATCAGGAGAAAAGAACTTGATTGAAGCAATTTTGTCACAACTAGCGCAGCTCCCTACTGGTGATACGGCAGTCTGGAGCTGGAATGGTTCGCTGATCATGAATATTTGCATGATCATCGGTATTGTGATCGCCCGCGTTGGGATTCGGCAAAAAGGAAGGGGTCCTGCTCTACCTTTGCTACAGCCAATCTTGGGGAAAAACTTTGGTGTTCCTGAACTTCTAGCTGGTTTGAGCATTGGTCATTTGCTGGGAGTGATTACCGTCATTACCCTGGCAACCAACGGTACTATCTAAAAGCACGTTGTAGCTCAAATTATCACCTCCAACGGATGTCCAGAGAGTTTGGCACCTCAGCACACTCTCTGGGCATCCAAATTTTGCCGATTAGCCATCGTTTATCCTGATAGTTAAGGGCGCTATTAAGTCTAAGACAAGGAAAATTTGATGCAAACAAATTGGAGAATTGGCTCCCTATGGGGAATTCCCCTATTTTTAAATCCGTCGTGGTTTTTCATCTTAGTTTTTATCACGATTCTCAATGCACTTAACTTTTACCAGACGTTCGAGCCAGCGATCGCTTGGGTAGCAGGGTTCCTAATGGCTTTGTTGCTTTTTGGTTCCGTGATCTTGCACGAACTAGGTCACAGCTTAGTAGCCCTGTCTCAAGGAATCAAAGTCAACTCAATTACGTTGTTTCTGTTTGGTGGAGTGGCGTCGATTGATCGGGAGTCGAAAACGCCAGGAGACGCCTTTCAAGTAGCGATCGCCGGCCCTGCCGTCAGCTTGACACTTTGGTTATTATTTTCTCTGGTCACGCAAACATTACCAGAAGCTGGCTGGCTGCGGGCGATCGCTTTTAATATTGCCCGAATTAACTTGGTTTTGGCGCTATTTAACTTAATACCCGGTTTGCCTCTAGATGGCGGACAAGTGCTGAAAGCCGCAGTCTGGAAGCTGACAGGCGATCGCTTTCAAGGAGTCCGTTGGGCAGCCAAAACAGGTAAAATCTTGGGCGGTTTGGCGATCGCCTTTGGATTGAGTTTAATCCTGCTTACAGGTCAAATCGGAGCAATTTGGATTACCTTAATCGGTGGGTTTATCTTCCGCAATGCCAGGGCCTACGACCGCCTGACAACTCTACAAGAAACGTTGATGCAGATGCAGGCATCGGAGGCGATGACTCGTGAGTTTCGGGTAATTGATGCCAATTTGACCCTGCGTGCCTTTGCCGATGAGTATGTACTGTCAGATACCCAATCACCCTACTATGCTTCATCTGATGGGCGATATCGGGGGTTAGTCGCTATTGAAGATTTGCACTTTATCGAGCGGAGTGAGTGGGAACACAGAACCCTGCAAAGCATTGTGCGATCGCTATTGGAAATTCCGACGGTAGAGGAAAAGACACCTTTGGCGGCAGTTATTGTTCGCTTAGAAGACGAACATCTAAATCGGATAACTGTGCTTTCTCCAGCCGGATCTGTGGCTGGTGTGATCGATAAGGGCGATTTGGTTCGCGCTCTTGCCTCTAAGTTGGGATTGCCGATTTCTGAAGCAGAAGTCAAGCAAGTTAAAGCTGAAGGGTCTTATCCTTTGGGGTTGCAGTTAGTAGAGATCGCTAAATCTATCAAAGATTAGCAATTGTTAAAGGGCAACTCACAGAAAATAAGATGCCGAGGGGGATACTATCAAATGGCTTGTAAATCAGGTAGGGCGAGAATCTCTTGGTATTCTTGAGCAGATAGAGGCTCTACTATCAACTCAATTTTGAAACATTGGCAAGCCGCCTGAGTCAGCGCTTCGATAATGGTTAATAGCCCTTCGTCTCCCTCCTGAACAAAGGGCAGTTTAACGTGTGGCGGTGCGGCTTCTCCAAACACCTTGATAAAAAGTTCTGTATCTGGTTGTAAACGCATCGACCCATGCTGCAAAATTGCCCCTTTTTGGCGCAACTGAGCGCTACCGATAAACTTGACTCCCTCTGAGGAAACTAAGTCCGCACCTGTAGACGTGCCAAAACAGTTGGGATTGTGAATGTAGCCACGTCCAGCTAACCCGTAGTGCAGTTCTAGACCTAGCGATCGCCAACCCTGAATCAAAAACTCACAAATTTTTTCATAAGCCTGTATCCGGCTAACGCTCAATCCTGATGCGATCGCCATGTAGGTCAAATCTCCTTGATGTAGCACAGCTCGCCCGCCTGTAGGACGCCGCACCAGGGATATAGGCTTTCCTTCCCAAATTAGCTGTTGCCAAAAGGCAGGAAATCGACGTTGGTGATAGCCCAAAGAGATAGTGGGTGATTCCCAGGTATAGAAGCGCAAAGTGGGCGGATGTTGCCCTAACTGGTGTTGTTGTAACAGCCAGCGATCGATTGCCATCTGTAGTTGTCCAGATGCGTTCAGCAGGGGAATTAAACGCCAAACGCATCTTGGGGAGAACGGCTGAGGCTGGCAATTGCTCATTCTAATTACTCAGAACTCGGTTTTCACTGCCACAGCAATTTCCCATCAAGTGTCTAGGCGTCAAGTCTGACCAAACTCTGCCACCAGTACTTCGTCATTGTCATCAGCAATCGTTGCCACGACGGTAATTGCCCGCGAGATTTCTCCCGGTGATAGTTCTGCCACAGTGCGCGATGACATCACCACAACCTGATCGTCAACAATGGCGAAGCAGGATTCAAAGGTGTCACTCCAGTTCATCTCTAGAAGCTTTCGCATCAACTGCGGTTCATTTTTGGCAGGTAATTGCATTACCTTAGACCATACGGTGAATGTATCTTCATCCGTTGAACCCGTAAGTTGTACGAATACTTCTACACTGCCGTACTTAAACTTCCATAAGTGACCGTCATCGTTGTGACTCACCATTGCACTATCGTCTTCCTCCAAACTGGAGATGACGGTTTCCACTACCTCCATATGGTTAACGGCAGTGGCATCTTCAATTAGCTCATTAGAGACAGTCTCTTCCGTTGATAAGCTTTCGGTGGAAAGGGTTTCAGAAGTTGGCTCTTGGGTAGTCATCGGTGGTATGTTGTTCACTCCGAGCGCAATTGTCTCAAAACTCAGTATCGCTTGTAAGCTTCCCCGCTGTAAAGAAAAGAGACGGGGCTTTCAATAGCCCTGAAGAGTCCCAACTGAGTTGACAGCTAAGAA
>NZ_JCACLG010000040.1:0-39208 GCF_059505785.1 Kastovskya adunca
AAAACCGATCAAACCTTGTGCAGGGGGTCTGGGGGAGGCACTCATCCCCCAGTGGGGGGATTGGGGGGAAGCCCCCCAAGCTGGGTTTTTCTCAAAAACAACTATTTTTCGCTCAAATCAACAACACTCAGTTAATGCCAGTCATTTTCAGCTTGCTCTAGTACATAAGCGGCAACATTTTCAATTTCCTGCTCATTCAAGCGGTCTTTGTAAGCTGGCATATTGTTTTTGCCATTAGCGACTAACGAGGCGATCGCTTCCACCGAATCCCAACCATTTCTGCTCAATGCTCTCTTTTTCAGGTTTTTTCCCCAGCGAATAATATTGCCGCCACCAGCATGACAAGCCGCACATTGAGCGCTGAAGATTTGTGCGCCGTTGATGGTATCTGCGGCTAAAGCTGTAGGGCTAAAGGCGATCAGCCCAATAAGCATCACTAGCACAACCGTTAATCGCTGCTTCAAAAATCTTCCCCCTACCCTAATAGTCATCCCAGCCTACTCTTTTAGTAAATCAAACCGCAGATTAGCGTTGCCAAAAAACATCTCTGGCAAGACAACCATCACTACTCTGTTGGGAGGTCAAACAAAACTGTCGTCATGTAATGTTCTGCCCAATCAGCACCGAAAGCTTTTTCTAGGACGCGGCGGGTTTTGTCGTTCTTCTGTTGCTTAGTGCAGTAGTATTTTTGACCTGCAAGCGTTAATGCGCGTTGTTCTGAATCCCCTGGTACAGCATCAACAGCATGACAGACATGAACTTCTAAAAATGCCGCCACACGGTCAAGAAACCAGGATTCTTCCTCAGCACTACCCGGTCGTACAAAAATGCAAAAGTTAGAGAAGATGTCTGCCCACTCAGGAAGGTCGCGAGGTTGGGAAAACGCTCGGTTCGGTATGGATTTAAGGGAGTATTGATAGTTGTCGGGTAAGGTATGCTCTAGATTAACTGGGGAAAGGTCAGCGATCGCTGCACTAATTTTTCCCCGTCCTCCTACCAAGTCACAGCCAAATATGGGTAGCGCGTATTCTGGGCGAGGAAACATGACGCAATGCAGAATATCCAGCGTATTCCCCACCCGCGCCAGCTCTAAATGCAACTTACGAAACTGGGGCGTTTGGTAGCAGCGATTTTCAATTCTGAGTTTTTCCCCATCCAAGCGTCCTTCCACATATCCCAACTCTGTAGGGAGAGGATAGGGGGAAAGGTCTAGATACCCATGCCAAACCGCTTCAATACAGTCAGCCAGTTTGTGAATTAGGGGATGTTGTTGTTCTCGTAGCGAGGGACTAGAAGTGGAAGACATGGGTTGATCGACAGGATAAGAATAACTGATGCAGGCGAAAAGCCTTGTAGATTAAGGATAACAGCTTGTTATCCGGCAGACCTTACAAAGATTTGTAGCACGACAATGAGAGCGGTTGCTCTCTGACTCTGTAGCTCAGAATTGGAAAGGCGATCGCTTCTCTCACCTCTCCGGCTCAATTCCCGCCGCCCGTAACTGCGCCGCTAACGCTTCAGCACGCTGTCGTTCCTGTTCAGCACGTTGCCGTTCCTGTTCTACACGTTGTCGTTCCTGTTCTACAGACTCTACTCCCCACGGCAAAAGTTGCCCATTTTCATCCCACCACCGCAACCAATAGCCTGTGCGATTTCCCTTGCTTCCTTGCCATACACCCAGAAATAGCTTCAAGGCTTCAACCCAATAGTGATTACTATCATTCGACTGTTGCAAGTCATAACGCCCTGTATTGTTGAGCTGATAAACCTCTAGCACTCCTGCTCGTGGTTCAAAAATCGCGTATTGAGAAACTTGCAATACCTGCTCATAAAAAAACCACTTACCAGGGGGATAAGTCGGTTTAATAGAATATTCGCCGCCTTCTGTTTCTGAGAGAAACTCCATGACAATTGCCGGAATTTCTCCCTGTAGTTGTGGCGTATAACTGCGACGGATTTCCTCTCGCGACACCCGAATATGAGGCACATACATCCAATCAGGCGCTTTGACAACAATTTTGCCTTCTAGGGTGGCACAGACCCCGTAATTAGTAGCAATTAATACATTCTCTTGCAATTGCCCACCCTGTTCCAAACTCTCGCTTAACGCGGCTGCAAGTAAAGGCTGGTCGATATTATCCACTGGCTCATTCGGTAAGGGAAAATCATCCGGTAGCTTTTCCCAAGTAATGTTGTAATTGGCTGTAGTGATTGGCATGGCGCACTTTCTCGGTATCGTAAGCCTTAAGGAAATTGTAGATAATTGAGAGCGCGATCGCTTTTTTCTAACAGATGATTATTCCTGACTAGTCAACACTGCTAATAAATTAAACTGAATTAACTGGTTACGTAGAGCGATTACCATGCAAGTTAAAGACCTCACCATTGACGAACTGAAAACTCTGATTCGAGAAACTGTCATGGAAGCTTTAGAGGAGCTTTTGCCCGATCCAGATGAAGGTAAAACAGTTAAAGAGGAGTTCAAGCGAGAACTTCTAGAAACTCGCAAGCGCCGAGAGACGGGAGTTCGAGCCATTCCAGCAGAAGAGGTAATGCAAAAACTGGGATTAGGAGGCAAATGAGCTATTTGGTTGAATATGAACCAGAAGCCTTTGCTGATTTAGAGAGGTTGACTCAGGCAGTTCGGGAGCGAGTCATCAATAAGATTAATTGGTTGGCTGAGAATTTTGACCAGATTACACCGCAACCTTTGACGGCTGATTTATCAGGTTTCTTCAAACTGAGAGTTGGAGATTACCGAGTGATTTACGAATTTAACCGCGAAGAAAGAGTAGTTTTTATTGACCGAATTAGGCATCGACGAGAAGTTTACAATTGAGCCTGTCTTGTTACTTCGCGCTTATATCCTTGGCAATGCCATTTTAACCAAGCTTCAACTAAGAAATCGCAGCTATTTGACCATAACGAAGAATATTAAGACATCAGTAATAGTCTAATTTTTGCAATATAGTAAAACAGTAAACACTCCACCGATATTTTTCCTATGAGCTTAGAGCGCTCGATTCGTAAGTTGGCCGCTGTAGCCAATGCCTTGTCATCAATGGAAATATGTACGACATCAGGATGTAACCAACTCGTCTCAAAACCCGGTTACAAATTATGCTATGAATGCTGGAAGACAAACAACTTAACGTCTCGATCAACAGCGACACCTAAACCCCAGCCAAAACCTAAAATATCGTCCTCTCCTTCAATTCCATCGCTGCTGTCTGCTACCAAGATTAGTGAGAAACTGGCTCTACACAATCACATCATCCACCGCAATAATGTCAATCGTATTTTGGCAGAATTAGGATTACTAAGTAAGGAGAAAAATGGCTGGGTGGCGACACAGCGAGGAACTAGTTTCGGTGCTGTACAGAAAACTCATTCAGAGACTGGTAATTTCTACGTTGTCTGGTCAGAATCTATCTTAGAAAACAAAATTTTTATCCAAACTCTTGCTGATTATGCTACTAGTAACAACCCAGAACAAAATGCTTCACAAGTAATTGAGGAGCAAGGATTCCGTCAGAAGTTTCGTACTCAGGCAAATCTACGGACAACGGATGGGCATTGGGTACGCTCGAAAGCTGAAGTCCTAATTGACAATTGGTTGTACATGGCAGAATTAGTTCACGCTTACGAACGCCGACTACCAATCGAAGAAGAAATGTATTGTGACTTTTACGTGCCTGCGGGAAAGGTATATATTGAATACTGGGGATTGGAAAATAATCCAGAGTATGCAGAACGCAAGAAAGTTAAAAAAGCTCTGTATCAAAAGTATGAATTCAAACTGATTGAATTATCTGATACAGAAATCAAAAATTTAGACGATTATTTACCTAAAATGTTGTTAAATTTCGGCGTTGTCGTCAGTTAACTTCTTTGATTACACCGTTATTACAACAACTTATAAAAAAGGCGATCGCATTTTGATCGCCCTTAAATCCTATTCCATTTCTTACTCCCCTCTCCTCGCAGGAGAGGGGTAGGGAGAGAGGTCAAATCTTCGCTGCTTCCTTCACCAACGTACCCCAACCCAAATCTTTCAGGTTGTTATTCCGGCGCAACGGACGAGTTGCCAACTCCAGAATGTCACGCGCATTAGTGAAGCCGTGAATTTGAGCAAAGGTAAACTCAACTGACCACTTGGTATTGATACCCCGCGCTTCTAAGGGGTTAGCGTGAGCCATACCTGTGATTACTAGGTCAGGCTTCATCTCTTGAATCCGTTGAATCTGGTTGTAGTTATCCGGCTTCTCGATAATCTTCGGATACGGAACGCCCATTTCCTGGCAAGTCTTTTCTAGCAGTGCCAATTCAGCCGCTTGGTAGCGCTTGTCCATATATGGAATACCGATTTCTGGGCAACTCATGCCGCAACGAATCAAAAAGCGTGCCAAAGAGATTTCCAGCAGGTTGTCGCCCATGAAGAAGACAGACTTGCCGCGTATCAGCTTGACGTAATCTTCCACGCCTTCCCAGATTTGGGCTTCCCGTTCTTCCAAACCTTTCGGTTCAATGCCGAATACTGAGCAAATCTTTTCAATCCAGGCGCGAGTACCATCGGGGCCGATGGGGAAGGGTGCGCCAATCAGCTTGCACTTGCGGCGACGCATCAAGGTAGTAGCTGTGCGGCTGAGGAAGGGGTTAACGCCAGAAACGTAGTAGCCTTCTTCGAGGACGGGCAACTCCGTGTAACGCTTGGAAGGTAGCCAGCCGGAAACCTTAATACCTTGCTTTTTCAGTTCCAGTGTTAGGTTCGTGACAACGGGGTCAGGTAGAGAACCGAACAGCACTAGTGGAGGATGATCGGCGTATTCCGATTCCTCTCGGGCAACATCCTCTTTCTTCTTGCCGAAGCTGAGGAGTTTGGCGATCGCATTTCGTTCTTGCTTCTCTTCTTCTGCTACAGGTGCTTGGTTGGGGCAACGTTGCGCCATGGCTGCTAGCACCGTGTCTTCCCCTTGGGTGAAGGCATAGTCTAGACCATTAGCACGGGCGGTAACGATGGGAATCCCAATCTCAGCTTCCAAGCGAGGAGCCAAGCCTTCCAAGTCCATCTTGATGATTTCGGTGGTGCAGGTGCCAATCCAGACAATTACACTAGGGTTGCGATCGCGCTTAATCTGCAAGCACAGACGCTTCAGTTCTTCATAGTCATTGAGCTGGGCAGAAATATCACCTTCTTCCAATTCCGCCATGGCATAACGCGGTTCAGCGAAAATCATCACGCCCATCGCGTTTTGCAGAAAGTAGCCACAGGTCTTAGTACCAATTACCAAAAAGAAACTGTCTTCAATTTTCTGGTAGAGCCACGCCACGCAGCTAATCGGACAAAATGTATGATAATTTCCAGTCTCGCACTCAAACTCTAGTGCCTGCGGCTCTTGTACGTTAGTCATTTAAAACTTTTTCTCCTCTTCTCTGGCATCAAATCACTAAGAATCCAAAATAGAGAGCCTCGTCTCCATCTCAATTAATTTTCTTAAAGCCTGCCTACACAGGCTTTGAACGCAATCGCCCCAGCCTCCAGGCTGAGGACAAAATAAAATCGTTCTTAAACCATCATCAGATCGATTTTCTCTTCCTCAGTCGCGGCTTGCGGCGTTGTGGGATTGAGGTAGAAGTCAGACAGCAAAGAGAACAACTCTCTATCTGGAGAATCATTCGGGACAACACCTTCCGGCTGTGCCAAAATTTGGTCAGCAATGTTCAGGTAGTAGTCGCAAACCCAATTTAAAGAAGGGTCTTTCTCTGCCATCTCGAACAATGTCTTGCCCTTGACACGGGAGACGCGGATGTCCTCAATCAAAGGCAGAATTTCCAAAACAGGCATGGGTACGGATTCAATATACTTGTCGATCAAATCGCGCTTTGAGGTGCGGTTGCCAATTAATCCTGCTAGACGCAGAGGATGGGTACGCGCTTTCTCACGCACAGAAGCCGCAATCCGGTTTGCCGCAAACAGCGCATCAAAACCGTTATCCGTGACGATCATGCAGTAATCAGAGTAGTTCAGCGGTGCTGCAAAGCCACCACAAACTACGTCACCGAGAACGTCAAATAAAATCACATCGTACTCATCAAAAGCGTTGAGTTCTTTTAGCAGCTTCACTGTCTCGCCGACGACATAGCCACCGCAACCCGCACCCGCCGGAGGGCCACCTGCTTCTACGCAGTCAACGCCGCCATAGCCTTTGTAGATGACATCTTCAGGCCAGACATCTTCGTAGTGATAGTCCTTTTCCTGAAGGGTGTCAATAATGGTGGGAATTAAAAAGCCTGTGAGGGTAAAGGTGCTGTCGTGCTTCGGGTCACATCCAATTTGCAATACCTTTTTACCGCGACGAGCTAAAGCTACTGAGATATTACAGCTTGTTGTAGATTTGCCGATTCCGCCTTTTCCGTAAACTGAGAGTTTCACGCTTCTTATTCTCCTATCGTTGGGATTAAAACCTGATTTCTATTTGCCGTTAAGCAGGGCGGGTAGGGAGCTACTGCTCTAGGGTGCCAGTCGTCTTTCGCCTGTCGTCAGCTTATGACTTGCATTATTGTGCAACTACCCAGCAAAAGAAAGGGGTGTTAAGGATAAGTTAGGGCTTAAATGTTCCTAAAAACGCTATATGAATACATTTATTAATAAAAAAGCACCAAAAATCAATCCGAAAGCTAAAAATTCAGTTTTAATTAGTTTTAGGATATTTAATCTATAAAAAGTGGTACAAAAGACAAAAATAAGATTTACCAAAAAAAGACCCAGAATACTTGGTATGCCAATGTTGCAGCAATAGGTAATACCCTTGTCCTTGACCTCAGAGAGCTTTGTTAGCTTGTAGAGCTGGCTCAGAAGCGGTTTGTCCCGTGAAACTCTGGTGGTATAGCCAAGTAGCCTAAAGTCGGGTGGGTAGTCTGGGCTAGGAGTTTTATAAAGAATGATTAATTTTGGGGTGAGTGCGGACATTCACTAGAGCTAGGTAGCGATCGCCACCTCATAGATTGACAGCGCAACTTTTGCAAAATAGGTCAGTTAGGTGCTGCGGCTTTTGGCAACTGGGGTAGAGGCGATCGCTCATACTGGAAGAAATAGCGAATCGAATCCTTGCGTAAATTTGCTCCTATCCCCATGAGTTCTGCTATTACACCTCCAGATTTAACCACTCCTCTACCTGACCATACTGAGTTACCAGAGTCAGACGGCACCTTTGTGAAAAACTTTCAAGAACATCCTCAAAGTATCCTGCTGACTGACTCCATTCAACCTGTATTGCAGCAGCAGCATCCCGATGGGCAATACTGCATCGGGCAAGATTCCGGCATTTACTGGCGCATCACTGAACCACCAGAACGGGGTGCAGAAGCACCTGATTGGTTTTACGTGCCAAATGTGTCGCCAACGCTGAATGGTGAAGTACGACGTTCCTATGTTTTATGGCAAGAATACGTTGCACCGTTGATTGTCTTGGAATTTGTTTCTGGGAATGGCTCCGAGGAGCGAGATAGAACACCAATTACAGGGAAGTTTTGGGTTTACGAACAGGCAATTCGGGTACCCTTCTACGCCATTTATGAAGTGAAAAAAGCCAGTGTGGAGGTGTATCACCTAATTGAAAATCACTACGAACTTGTTCCTGCTAATGAAAGAGGACGCTATCCAATTACCGCAATGGGAGTTGAGTTGGGGATTTGGCAGGGACAGTATCAAAATGTCGAGTTTCCTTGGCTGCGCTGGTGGGATCTCTCAGGAAATCTTTTGCTAATAGGGGAAGAACGTGCTGAACAAGAACGTCAACGTGCCGAACAAGAACACCAACGTGCCGAACGATTAGCCGCACAACTCCGAGCGTTAGGAATAGACCCAGAGGTATAAAAAAGGACGGCTTTACCCCGAACACAGGGAGTGAACACCGACCATAGCTTTAGTATCTGCTTTTTTAGAATGTTTTTAGCTTTAAGGAATTATCTATTAAAAAAGAAAGAGAAGTAGGTAACTATGCAACCCAATAATCCTAATCAATTTACAGAAAAAGCGTGGGAGGCGATCGCTCATACTCCAGACATCGCCAAAGCTTGCCAGCAACAGCAGCTTGAGTCAGAACATTTGCTCAAAGCCCTCTTAGAGCAAGAAGGACTAGCCACCAGCGTCTTGACGAAAGCGGGAGTGAATATGCAGGCGCTGCGGGACGGGGTGGAGGGCTTCATCCGCCGCCAGCCGAAGGTTTCCGGTAGTGGTAGTTCTGTCTATCTGGGACGCAGTTTGGATACGCTCCTTGATAGAGCAGAGCAAGCTCGCAAAGACTATGGAGATGAGTACATCTCGATCGAGCATCTACTACTGGCATATACCAAAGATGACCGCTTCGGGAAAGCCTTGTTTCGCGAACAGGGTTTAGATGAAGCAAAACTCAAAAATACGATTAAACAAATTCGCGGGAGCCAGAAAGTGACCGATCAAAACCCCGAAGGCAAATACGAAGCACTGGAAAAATACGGGCGTGACTTAACAGAAGCAGCGCGTGAAGGGAAGCTTGATCCTGTGATCGGGCGGGATGATGAAATTCGCCGCACCATTCAAATTCTCTCCCGTCGTACCAAAAATAATCCCGTGTTGATTGGTGAGCCTGGGGTTGGTAAAACCGCGATCGCTGAAGGATTGGCACAGCGAATTGTCAGTGGTGACGTGCCTCAATCCTTGAAAGATAGACAGTTAATTGCCCTAGATATGGGGGCATTAATTGCTGGTGCCAAATTCCGGGGTGAATTTGAGGAACGATTGAAAGCCGTTCTCAAGGAAGTCACCGATTCTAAAGGTCAAATCATCCTGTTCATCGACGAGATTCACACCGTTGTCGGTGCTGGAGCAACCCAAGGCGCGATGGATGCGGGTAACTTGCTCAAGCCAATGCTGGCGCGGGGTGAGTTGCGCTGTATCGGTGCGACTACCTTGGATGAGTACCGCAAATACATTGAGAAAGACGCCGCTTTGGAGCGCCGCTTCCAGCAAGTTTTTGTCGATCAGCCCAACGTCACCGATACGATTTCGATTCTGCGGGGACTCAAAGAGCGTTACGAAGTTCACCACGGGGTGAAGATTTCTGATAGCTCCTTAGTTGCGGCGGCTACGCTGTCTACTCGGTATATTAGCGATCGCTTCTTACCCGATAAAGCGATCGACTTGATGGACGAAGCCGCCGCCCGACTGAAAATGGAGATTACCTCCAAGCCAGAAGAACTTGATGAAATTGACCGCAAAATTCTCCAGTTAGAAATGGAGAGGCTGTCATTGCAGAAAGAAACTGACCCCGCTTCCATTGAACGCCTGGAAAGACTGGAAAAGGAACTGGCTAATCTCAAAGAAGAGCAATCCGCCTTAAATGCCCAATGGCAGTCGGAAAAAGACTTAATCGTCCGCCTTCAGGAGATTAAAGAAGAAATTGACCGGGTGAACTTGGAAATTCAACAAGCCGAGCGCAATTATGACCTCAACCGCGCCGCCGAGTTGAAATATGGCAAGTTAATTCAGTTGCAGCGCGACTTACAAGTTGCTGAAAAGCATCTTTCCGAGGCGCAGCATAGTGGTAAGTCCTTGTTGCGGGAAGAAGTCACCGAATCCGACATTGCGGAAATCATCTCTAAGTGGACAGGTATTCCTGTCAGCAAACTAGTAGAGTCAGAGAAAGAAAAGCTGCTGCACTTGGAAGATGAACTGCACAAGCGGGTAGTCGGACAGGAAGAAGCTGTAACCGCCGTCGCCGATGCGATTCAGCGTTCGCGCGCTGGTTTGTCTGACCCCAATCGTCCGATTGCTAGCTTCATCTTCCTCGGCCCTACAGGTGTGGGTAAGACAGAGTTGGCAAAAGCCCTCGCCGCTTACCTCTTCGATACTGAAGACGCCTTAGTGCGGATTGATATGTCTGAGTACATGGAGAAGCACAGCGTCTCTCGTTTGATTGGTGCGCCTCCGGGATATGTTGGTTACGAAGAAGGCGGTCAGTTGACGGAATCTATCCGCCGTCGTCCTTATGCGGTGATTCTCTTCGACGAAATCGAGAAAGCGCATCCGGATGTCTTCAATGTGATGCTGCAAATCCTCGATGATGGTCGCGTCACCGATGCTCAAGGTCGCGTCGTTGACTTCAAGAACGCCGTGATTATCATGACCAGCAATATCGGTTCTCAATATATTCTCGATATTGGTGGCGATGACTCTCAATACGAAGAGATGCAGAGTCGGGTAATGGATGCGATGCGTACTAGCTTCCGTCCAGAATTCCTCAACCGGATTGATGAGATTATCATCTTCCATCAGTTGCAAAGACATCAGTTGCGGCAAATTGTCCAACTGCAAACGCAGCGACTGGAAAAGCGTTTGGCAGAGCGCAAGATGCCCCTCAAGCTCTCCGATGCGGCTCTCGACTTCTTGGCTGAGGTGGGTTACGACCCTGTGTTTGGTGCTAGACCCCTCAAGCGTGCTATTCAACGGGAGTTGGAGACGCAAATTGCCAAGGCTATCTTGCGAAATGAGTTCAACGACGGTGACACGATTTTTGTGGATGTCGAGAACGAACGGCTTGCTTTCAAGCGCTTACCTGCGGAGTTGCTAACGACTCAGTAATCAAGGCGAGATCCCTGGCTTGTTAGAGAAGTCGGGGATCTGAGCTGTTAACAAAGAAAGATATTAGGGGCGATCGCTTTTAATATCTTTTTCGTATTCGGGCATAGTTGAATAGCTGTGATGGGTGCCTATATTATTCAGACCTGAGGCGACAAGATGAATGGGGTGATGGGGAGAATCGATAATCTCATCACCCTTGCTTTTCTGTCCTTTGATAGTGGGTGTTTTGCAGAAGGGGCATTTAAGGTAAAACGTGTCAGAGCCTTAATTTGGAAATAACACCCATGAGTACAGAGCGACAGAAACAGTCCAACGAACCAGCCAAAGACCAAGAGCAGTATGTCGAGCCAGCAGAAACCTTGGAAGGTGCGATTGATGCGCGGGATCTAGTAATGAAATCTGGCAACACCCAAACTCCAGCGGGAGAATCATTGACAGCTCATCCGGCGGTGACGCCTCAAATGCTCAATGACCCCGGTAATATCCGAGATGATTTGAGACAAGGTAGAGAGGATGAGGAGGACTTAAGTGGAGGCTAAGTTGCTACACCTTTAAGTTATCAGTTTTGGCAGATCAGGAAAGGTCGCGATCGCCATTGCTCCCAAAGCGTGAAAATCTGCAAGGTTAGAGGTGTCGGAGCGGACTAATTTCCTGAGACAATGACAGTAGCTGTATGTTGATCGGCTTTGCTACTGTCTATGACTGAGCCAAAAAAAGCGTCTCGTTCGCGTAAGGCTAATGCTGCCGTTCCTAACAATTGGAACTATGAGGCAACTGTTGCCAAAGCGGAAGCAATTATCCAGCAAATTGAATCAGGTGAGCTAGAGTTAGCAGAGGTTTTTGACCAATTTGCTGTTGCTGCGGAGTATCTGCGGCAATGCGAAAACTTCTTAACTACTCGACAAAAGCAAGTGAATTTGTTGATTGAAACTTTGGCAGATGAGCCAGAGGCTTTTTAAGTTAAATTAATTGGCTTGATGCCACTCTCTTGCTCCCCCCGACCCTGTATACACATCTCCAGGGTCGCTTTTCCTTTCTCTTGCTCCCCCCATAACAAGGGGGGCTGGGGGGGTTAACCTGGGGCAATTAACCTGCTAAAACCAGGATGCAGCAATGACCAAACTCTATAACAGAGCCTCAGAGAAAGCGAAACGCCAGCAGCTTCGGCGGAATATGACAAAAGCTGAATTTCTACTCTGGCAAAAGCTCAGGTGCAAGCAACTTGAAGGAGTTAAGTTTCGCAGTCAATACGGTGTTAATCGGTTTGTTCTCGATTTTTATTGTACTGAACTTAAATTAGCGATAGAAGTTGATGGGGAGAGTCATTTTCTTCTGGGCGCACAAGAATATGACCAAGAAAGGCAGGCTTTCATTGAGTCGCTGGGAATTCGGTTTTTAAGGTTTACTAATGATGAGGTGTATGGGAATTTAGAAGGGGTTCTAGAGAGGATTATTCAGAAGATTGGGGAATTGCGGAATGACCCCCCCAACCCCCCTTAATAAGGGGGGAGCAGAAGATAAAGTAGAATTTTGGGTTGATAGTAGATTTTGGCTAGGTGCGATCTGCTGGAAGCCGTAGCGATCGCATCACACATAGCTCTCGCTAACCGCTCATAATAGATGAAAGTCTAATTAGTTTAAATGTTACTAAGTTGATGGCTATGATTCCTATTAATGAAGCCAAACAGCGATTGCAAGATTTGATCGATGCCGTGAATCAATCCCATCAGCCGATTGTAATTGCTTCCCAAAACAGCAATGCCATTTTGCTATCTGAAGCAGATTGGTTGGCGATTCAGGAGACGCTATATCTACTCTCGATACCAGGAATGCGGGAATCAATTCGTGCTGGTTTGGCGACTCCGATTGAAGAATGCGATCGGGAGTTGGAGTGGTGACTTGGCAGCTTGTCTACACAAAACAGGCTCAAAAAGATGCCAAAAAGTTGGCTCAAAGTAACTTACGAGACAAGGCGCAAGCACTACTCAATATCATTGAAATCAATCCATTTGAGAATCCCCCACCCTATGAAAAGCTGGTAGGTGATTTAGCTGGTGCTTACTCCCGGCGCATCAATATTCAGCATCGTCTTGTGTATGAAGTGATTGAGTCAGAAAATACGGTGAAGATTCTGCGGATGTGGACTCATTACGAGTAGTTTTTTTACGACATGACTGAAGATGCGATCGCTATCTTCACCAGCGTTGAACTTTGGATGCTGCATTTTGCGTTGATGTTGGACGGGAGTGGATGTTGGTATAAATAGCGTTAACCCAATCTACTAAATTAGGTTAATGACTCCTAAAAAAAACGCTGACTACAAGAGATGAAATGATAGACAGAGCAAAACTTCTGGAAGAGTTGCGTAAAATTGCAAAAGAACGTGGTGGTCGCTGTCTCGCCAACGAATATATAAACTCTACAAGTAAATTACTTTTTGAGTGCAAACATAAACATCAGTTTGAATCTTGCAGAGATTACCTTAAGGCAGGAAATTGGTGTCCGTTTTGCGCTGGACGGGGAAGAACTATTGCATACCTGCAAAAGTTAGGTGCTCAATATGGCGGACGTTGTCTTTCTCCAACATTTTTAGGTATGGGGAAAAAACACCTTTGGGAGTGTGCAGAAGGTCACAAATGGGAAGCTATCCCTCGAAATATCAAGACCCTTGGTAGATGGTGTCCGGATTGTGGACGCGCAAAAAGCGACAGAAATCGGCGACGATACACCCTTGAGGATATGCAGAATTTAGCCCAGTTACGTGGCGGATTATGCCTATCGTCTCATTTTGAAAGTGTTGTAAAGAAATTAACCTGGCAATGCACAGAAGGGCATATATGGGAAGCAACTCCACATAATATCAAGAATGATGGATGGTGTCCCGAATGTGCTCAAAAGATTCGTGGAGAGAAACGGAAAACACACACTATTGAAAAAATGCAGGCATTTGCTAGTAGCAAGGGCGGTCGATGCTTGTCTCCGTTAGTCATTAACGTTAAAGCAAGCCTACGGTGGCAGTGTGCCGAAGGTCATCAATGGGAAGCTAATGCAGACAATATTATTAATGGAGGAAAGTGGTGTCCCGATTGCGCGGGGAATAGTAAAAAGACAATTGAGGATATGCAAAGACTTGCAGCAGAACGAGGGGGCAAGTGCTTGTCTACTATCTATCAGGGTACAAACACAAAGTTGCTATGGGAATGTCAAGAAGGTCACCGTTGGCAAACAATTCCGTCAGTTATTGTTAGAGGAGGATGGTGTCCCGATTGTAGTGCTGGTTTAGGAGAGCGTATCTGTCGTGCATTTTTTGAACAGCTTTTTGGATATCCTTTCAATAAAACTAGACCGGAATGGTTACGCTCCCCTGATGGACATCAGATGGAACTTGATGGTTATTCTCCCTCACTAAAACTTGCTTTCGAGCATCAAGGACTCCAGCATTACAAGCACATTAAGTATTTCCACTCTTCTGATGCTAAATTCCTGAAACTACAAAATCGTGACCAACGAAAACGCGACCTCTGCAAGGCCCATAATGTAACACTTATAGAGGTTCCATCAATCTTAGATGTTCTTGGTATTGATAGCATTAAGTTTTTTATCAGCGATGAACTGTTGAAAAGGGGCATTCCTCTGCCTCCTGGATTTGATGAGAAAAAAGTAAATTTACAGGCAGTGTATTGTCCGAATCGCTTAAGAGAATTACAAGCTATCGCGACAAAGCATAGAGGCAAACTAATATCAAAACAATATTTAGGTATCTTTGAACACCTAGAGTGGGAATGTGCAAAAGGTCATCGTTTTAAGGCAGCACCAAATAATGTAAAGAATAGTGGTAGCTGGTGTCCAAAATGCCTTGGAAAATATAAAACTATCCAAGATATGCAGGCTTTCGCTGCTGAACGTAGCGGGAATTGTCTGTCAGAAGAATACATCAACAGTGTTACATCTCTCCTATGGGAATGTAAGGAAGGTCATCAATGGAAGGCAAGACCAAGTAATGTTTTTTTCGGCACCTGGTGTCCTGAGTGTGCGAAGAAAGAAAGGGGATTAAAGAGACGGACTCACACAATTGAGGAGATGCACCAGATAGCCATAGTTTGCAATGGAAAGTGTTTATCTTCCGACTATAAAGGAACTAAACAAAAGCTATTATGGGAGTGCGAAAAGGGTCACAAATGGGAAGCTACGCCTGAGAGTATTCTTCGTGGTGGTACTTGGTGTCCAAGATGTGCAAAACATAAAAGGACGCGACCGTTACAGTAGCACTGATCGCAAATCGCTAGTAGGTTGGGTTGAGGAAGGAAATCCAAACGCTCAAATTCATAGCGATTTAAGCGATCGCCACTTTCCAGGGGTGGGATAGGCAGAGACTCTTGCTGGAGGGGAGATTTAACCATAGATTGCTCCTTTTAACAGCTCGTCATGGTGCTACCTAATTAGGCAATGCTGCCACGCTTCCGGGCTTCCTTGTAGGATGTTCCAACGTTTTTTAATCCAGCGCGAATCATTTGCTGTTCTAGCAAGGCAAAAAAGCGGGCGCGATCGCCTCCTCGAACTACTGCCTGATTGTGCGATTCTGCGAGGGCTACGGGATAGCCATCCCCCTTATGCACCTGCGCCAGCATCAGACTCAGGGATTGGTTAAATAGCGCCCGATCCTCCGCTACCCATTGCGGCACCTCAACTCGGGCAATCTCCGTCCCCACATGGACATAGCAGAAGTAGATGTGATGGCGATCGTACAAGTCCAGAATCCGGGCGGAACTGCGATACAATGGGCCGCGTTGTCCGGGTTGCAGTCGAGCTGTCCACAAAGCCGTATCCCGCAGCGGGTCATAAACTTGGCAGGGGTAGCGATCGATAAAGCCAGAACAGTGCTTGACACAGTCAGGAGTATCGTGAGGGCAAGCCTCCAAGCGCAAGAAACCCAACGCCTCGCTACTCCGAGACGCACTTAAATAACCCATAAGCGGCACCTTAGCTACGCGCAATCGCTCCCAAGCTTCCAGAATGGGCGGCAAGATTTGCTCCCGTGCATCTCCTGGTAAAGGTTCCAAAAACCAATAAATCAACGAGCCATCTACCATTGCCAGATTTGGCGTCTCCTGATGAGAACCGGGAGGATTCACCCAACGACACGCCATGTCTGCCAACATCAACGCCTCCGAAACCGTCCGCCGATGTCCCATCCACTCCTCTGTGCGAATTCCCCATTGCCGAGAAACGTACAAATCCTCTGGACGGTAAAACACTTCCGGAATACTATCTAACACCGGATATAAGCTTTGCCCATAGTGCAACATCACCCGACCAACATTGATCAGGTAGCAGTAAGCAATTTCGTGGTGAGAGGGAGCAATTTGCGAGCCATCCGTCGCAAAGACAGAATGGCTGATGGGTGGTACATCAATATCAATGCAAGTATCCAACGGCTCGACGGGTATGGCGGCGGTAAAGCATAAGCGATCGCGCCAAGTCTGTTGCTGCTCAATCAGTTCTTCCTGATGGGCATAAGCCGCCGTCAACAACCTTTGTGCCCGTTCCAAGCGTTGGCGACTCGCCGCCGCCTCTACCTGCAAGTGCTGACTAATACCCGGCATTTGTCCCGCAAGTTTCGTTAAATCCAGCATCTGAAGTTAGTCCTGAATCAGTGAGTGCTAGGGGTTCACGGCACTGTCGTCCCCATAATTATTGGGTAGAAGTTATTCCTGAGCAAAGATTTAGAACTCAGCACTTCATTACTTCACCACGCCAAAAAATCTTGAGTAAACTGCAAAAGAGACAACAACCGAATATCTGGATTATGCCGCACAGAATCGCGATCGCGTGCCGTGTTGTAACCCCAATCTGCCAAATAAAGTCGCACCCCTTGCAAGTCAGCTTGCTGTTGCACTGATTGTAGGGTTTTTAAGCGGTCTTCTACAAACCACAGACGGCTTGTTTCGCCCTGAGATTCCTCTAGTAACTGCCGTAGCGTTTGATGTTTGGGACGTTTAATTTCCTTACCGATAATCCTCTCCTCCGCTAGCCGAATTCCCTGTTGTTGCAGCAACTTGTTTGCAAAGCGCCCTTCCTTCGTCGTCACAACGAGCAACTGTAGCGGAGTCTCTACAAGCGCACGCAATCGTTCTGCCACCCCAGGATAAAAATGATGCAGACTCAGCCAACTCTCCCAGTCCTTTGCAATCCATTCATCCCTAACGCGATCGAGTTTTTCCCCCATTTCTGCGCCATCTAGCTTCTCGGCGGCAACTATTTGCTGGCAAACCTCTGACCAATCCTGCAAAATTTCTGCGGCTGGGATACCAAGGATTAATGCCCTGATTAAAATGGGCATCTCCCAGCCTGTTTCAATAACAGGACGCAAGCGGTAAAAACTTTCTGCCAGATTATCGGGGGGTGTTTCGCTCTTTGGTGACCAGATTTGGCAGTAGGTGCGCCAGGAGGTTTGAAAATACTCCAGCAGTCCATCACACAGTACGCCGTCAAAATCCAGAGCAAGAGTTGTTGGAGCGTCAGCAGGCATAGTTAGTCTTTCGGCAACTGTAAAGGTTGATGCCATAATAACCGCCTGTGTTCAGCCTCGAGCTTAGCTTTTGTGAGCATAAAAAAATCAGGGAGAAGCAATTAAATACTTGTCCCTGATTATTAGCTGGGGTGCTAGGATTCGAACCTAGGAATGGCGGGACCAAAACCCGCTGCCTTACCACTTGGCTACACCCCATCGCATTTATTCTCACCTGGACTATCTTAACAGGAATTTCTGGAAAAGTGTCAACTATTTCAACGATTTTTTTGAAGTCCTGAGTGGTAGGGGCACGGCATCCCTTGTCCCTACTGAGTTGGGGAGAAAGGGTGAAGTATGAAGGGTGAAGTATGAAGGGTAAGAGGTTCTTCCCTGCTCCCCATACCTCAGGACTCAGGACTCAGCACTCAGGACTCCAAAAAGACTTACCGCAGCGATCGCCTAGCGATCGCACTTACCCAATCAACCATGAATGTCAGGATCATGAAGCAGCCAAGGGTGACGACGACGGCGCGATAGTCAAAACTGCTGAGTTGTTCAGTTAGCAAGCGACCTAAGCCTCCTGCGCCAACTAAGCCAACAATTACTGTTTCCCGCATACAGACTTCCCAGCGATAAAGGGCGTAAGCTAGAAAGCGGGGCAAGGATAGAGGTAATACCCCGTAGAGAAAAACGAGAGCGCCGGGGGTTCCTTGGGCTTTTAGGGCTTGTAAAGGCGGTTTTTCGAGATTTTCATTCACTTCTGCCATTAAGCGACCGAGAATGCCTAAATTGTGTAATCCTAAGGCGATCGCACCGGGCAAAATACCAGGAAAGATCACAAATAAGGCGACTAATGCCCAAATTGGGGCGGGGATGGCGCGGCATAGGAGTAAGATCGCGCGGGTAAACAGCAGGGTGAACCATGCCCAAATACCACTGAATTGATTGTGTTTACCCGGATTGAGGATGCCACCGGGGAGGAAGAAATTGTAGGCGGCGGGGAAGGAGAGGAGTAAGCCGCCAAAACCAGCCACCGCGATCGCTAAAATTGACATTGCCACTGTCTGGATAGATAGCGTCAGCAACTCCGACAATGGTGTTCCCCCCAGATCCGGGGGAAATGAGCTTTGGGCGATATCCCCTAGTAGCTGTTGGGTACGCGGCGACCAGAGTTTGCTAAAGTCGGCTTTGATATACCCAAAACAAAACGGCACCAGCAGCAACACTCCCAGACTCGCTAGATTCACTACAGGATCGCGTCGATAAACGGGAGGGGAAGAGCGAGATAACTTCCGCAGGTTTAAGTCTAAGCGGCTTGCACAGCCGAGGCGATGGCGTAATAAGGCGCTGCTTAAGTCCACTAAACCGTTTAAGAGCAATAAAGCATAAAAAAACGTCCAGAGTTGCTGATAGCGGAGTGACTGGAGGCTAAGGAGAATTTGATATCCCAAGCCGCCAGCACCAATAATTCCTAAAACTGCTGCTGAACGAATCGAACACTCGAAGCGGTAGAAGCTGTAGGAGAGTAAGTTGAGAAAGGCTTGGGGCAATAAGCTGTAGGTAAACGCCGTCAGGGGCTTGACTCCACTGTTGAGTAAGGCAAACAGTGACTGGCGGGGAGTTTCATCGAGAATTTCTGAAAATACCTTGGCAGTAATGGCTCCAAAAGGAATAGCGATCGCCAAAATTGCCGTTAGTGGGTCTAATCCCCAAATGTTGATGAAAAACAGCCCCCAAATCAGCTCGTGAATGGCTCTGGGAACGGTTAAAAACACCCGCATCCCTAGCCAGGAGGTTCGCTGTCCCCCGTGACGCGGAAAAACCGCAAGCCACCATACTTCTGACGCCAAGACACCCCCAACTATCCCGATCAACAGGCTCAAAAACGTCCCGCAGACGGCATAAGCGAGGGTGACGAGGGTCGCATCTAGGGTGATTGCCAGTAGTTCCGGACTCAAATCTGGCTGCACGCTTGCCCGCAGGAAGCGCCACAATAGTGGCAATCCTCCTAAATTGAGCAAGTCTTGTTGAAAGAGTCCGGCTTGGTAAAGGGAAAATGCGATCGCGCCTAACAATACCAACCACCACAGCATCTGCTGATTGAGCAAAGGGGGACGTAATTGTGCCTGACGTTTCACCCAAAAACTCTCCCTCAGCTATTGCTAACTTATTTACTTGGCTCTTTCGCCTTCCTCATCTCGTTCTTGCAGACGTTGTAACCGCCGGAGCGTTTGGTACATTTCTGGAAGGCGATGGTAGATAGCCGTAGCTCTGAGAAAGACTTTGTGAGGCATTCCGGGGGTGCCGCTGACGGTTGTACCCGCTTCCACATCGCTGAGAATTCCGGCTCTGGCTGTGACGATCGCACCATCGCCAATTTTGGACTGATTCGCCACTCCTGCTTGTCCAGCCAGCAGCACGCGATTGCCCACTTTTACGCCTCCTGCCAAGCCTGCTTGACCTGCGAAGGCACAGTTTTGACCCACCTGGCAACCGTGACCAATTTGTACTAGGTTGTCGATTTTGGTCTGGCGGGCAATGCGGGTTTCCCCAACAGCAGGACGGTCAATGGCACTATTACAGCCGACTTCCACGCCATCTTCCAAAATGGTGCGACCGGATTGTTCCATTTTGAACCAGCCTTGGGGGGTGGGGACAAACCCAAATCCTTCAGAACCGATGACAGCACCGCTATGAATAACGCAGTCAGAGCCAAGGCGCGATCGCTCATGAATTGTGCAGTTGGCATGTAAGACGGTATTTGACCCAATCTCGACATCCGGGTAGACCACAACATTGGGATGAATACAGACAAAGTCTCCCAATTTCACCCCCGATTGAATCACCACATGGGGGCCAATGTAAACTTCTTTACCAATTGCTACGGAAGGATGAATAACCGCTGTGGGATGGATTTCTGGGGTAGGACGGAAGGGTTTATAAAAAAGGGCGATCGCTTGGGCAAAGACTAAGCGAGGTTCGCGAACACCAATCCAAGCAATACCGCGTTCTTCTGCCTTAGCTTGCAAGGTTTCATCCTGCGGCAAGACTAAAGCACTGGCAGCCGTTTTCTCGATCTGGGCGGCAAATCTTCCCCCCTCGATGTAACTGATCGTCCCTGGGGAAGCTTCATCGACAGGTGCCGTCCCTGTAATCTCTGGATTACCATCTGGGTTTGATGTCAGGCTATTGCTTATAGCCGCTGACTGCAGTTTCTCAACAATTTCGGTAAACTTCATCCTATCCCTAGCCTGCGTAAGCAAACGGTGTATCGTGTCGCCGCGACTACCCGGCAGTAGGAGCTATACCCCTCCCTCAGTCGTTGGGTAATATCTTACCGAAACTATGGGAGCGCGAGGGGAAATTGAATGCCCCTCGCCTTCAGGTATGGGGATGAAAATTTCTCCCCTCGCAAGCGAGATCGCCGTTTCGGCAAGCTCAGGGCAAGCAGCTCAGGGCAAGCAGCTCAGTACGAGTCAGAACGCCATCCCTGATGAACTTATAGGCAATCAATCAATGCTGGCTCACTCATTTTTATACATCTGTATAAGAAGATGATAATATTTAGTCATGACTAAAGTGACGCGAACCATAAAGCTTAAATTTCATAACCTCAACAGAGTAAAGCAACAATTATTTGCCGAAATGACGGCGGAAAACACCCGCTTGGCAAATGAACTGTTAGCCATTCCCTATGTTGAGAGACGTGAAGTAACAACAGCTAAGGTGATCACATCACTAAAGTCAGCCCTTGCCAATCAAACAATTCGGCATACCGTTTCTGCTACGGGTCGGAAGGTTAAACACTATAAATGCCTGCCTCCTGAAATCAACAAACAGAACTGGAAACTAGAAAAACGAGGCGACACTTATAGCTTGAGTTTTCCCACGATTGCTGGGGATAAACGAGTACCTATAGTTGTTGCCTCGTCTCATTGGGAGCCAGTTTTAGAACAAGTTTTAGCAGGAAATGTGGAGAAAGGTAGCGTTAAGCTCATCTATCACCGCCAACATTGGTATGCCTATATGTCTGTAACTGTGGATGTTCCAGAGCTACAGGCACAAAAACGAGTGGGAGTTGACAGAGGACAAAATAATATTGCGGTAGTAGCACCTACACAAGGCTTTGGTAAGTTTCATAGTGGCAAGGAAGTCAGGCATCGCCGCCGATACTTCCAGAAACGTCGCCAGAAACTACAATCCGCCAAGAAGTTCAGGGCATTAAAAAAGTGGAATAAGAAGGAACACCGATGGATGGAAGCAGTTAACCATACTATCTCCCGTCGCCTTGTTCGCTTTGCTCAATTCCACGAGGCTGATGTGGCAATTGAAGACTTGAAAGAATGCCGAGACACCATGAAGCAGAGCAAGAAAAACCACTCTGATGCTGGTCAATCTCGACACTCTTGGTCGTTCTCCTCATTAGAGCAAAAACTAGACTACAAGCTGGCTTTAGCGGGATTGAAGTTAGTTAAGGTTCCAGCTCCCTACACCAGCAAAAGTTGCTCGACTTGCGGCACAATTGGTCATCGCCACAAGCATGATTTCAATTGCCCACACGGACACTACCACAATGCAGATTTGAACGCCTCCCATAATATTGCACAGTGGGAAGGATGCTCTTGTTCTCTGGAGCTACAGAAGGATGCTGCTGTAATGGCTTCATCTGCTACAGAGAATGGGTTGCTTGGCACAACCCTTAACTTGATGAACGACTTGCTCCGTCCAGGAGCGAGTAACTAGATGCAAGAATCCCCTGCATTTATGCGTGGGGAGTGTCAACCATTGCCTGACCTGCTAACCAAGCTGTTGTCCAAGCACTTTGGAAGTTAAACCCTCCGGTGACGCCATCAATATCGAGAATTTCTCCAGCGAAGTACAATCCAGGACATTTCCGACTTTCCAGAGTTTGGAAGTTCACTTCTTTTAAACTGACGCCGCCGCAGGTGACAAACTCTTCTTTAAAGACACCTTTGCCCTTAATTAAAAATCTCCCTTGATTCAGTTCTAAAATCAGTTGATTAAGGGATTTTTTAGATAATTCTGCCCAGCGTTCTTGTTCTTTGATGCCCACACTACTAATTAAACTCACCCACAAACGTTTGGGGAGAGGGACTGGACAATGGGTAGCGATCGCGCGTTGGGGTAGTTGGGACTTCACGGCGAGCAACATTTTTCGCAGGCTTTCCTGGTTGTACTGGGGCAACCAGTTAACCTCTAAAGTTGTCTGATAGTGATGGTCGTGCAAAAGTTTGGCTCCCCAAGCAGAAAGCTTCAGTACCGCTGGGCCGCTTAAACCCCAATGGGTAATTAATACGGGTCCTGTCTGCTCTTTCAGGCTTTTTCCTGCTTCTGGTAAGCGCAAACGCACCTCCTGCACGCTGACTCCTGCTAACTCTTGCAAGCGGGGGTCGGGGATATTGAAGGTAAAGAGGGAAGGAACGGGGGGTTCAATGGTGTGACCTAATGCTTTTGCCCAACGATACCCTTGGGGGTTACTACCCGTTGCTAAGATCAGGCGATCGCATCTTAAGGTCTCCCCAGATTTCAACTCAATCTTAAATCTCTGTTTGCTCCCCTCTTGAGCCGGGGAATCTTCCGGTGGCGATACCGACTTCACAGGAGTCCCGGTGCGAAGCTCCACCCCCGCCGCCGCTGCCGTTTTCATCAAACACTCAACAATCGTTTCTGAATCATCTGTAATCGGAAACATCCGTCCATCGGCTTCTGTTTTTAGTTGGACGCCGTGGGATGCAAACCAAGCAATGGTATCTTGCGGCTGAAAGCGACTAAAGGCACCCCGCAGGGCTTTGCCGCCTCTAGGATAATGAGTCACTAAAGCGGTGGGGTCAAAACAGGAGTGGGTGACGTTACAGCGACCGCCACCGGAGATGCGAACTTTCGCTAAGGGATGACGCCCCGCTTCTAATAACGTGACACGGGCGTGGGGATGAGCATTAGCCGTGGCGATCGCGCCAAAGAAACCTGCCGCACCGCCACCAATAACTATGACTTGTAAGGAATTTGAAAACAAGATTCAGCATTCATTGCAGACGAACCTTTTCTATTCTGCTTCAAAATCTTCTTTACCTGCGCCACATACCGGACACACCCAGTCTTCCGGTATGTCTGCAAAGGCTGTCCCCGGCTCTATCCCACTATCTGGATCGCCTTCTTCGGGGTTGTAGACATAGGCGCAAACGGTACAGGCATATTCCTGCATGATTCCTACTCCTCTTCTCTTTCGTTACTGCTAGTAATATAAACCCCTGAAACTAGCGCATTCCAGGGGCAACATTAGTTATAGCAGCATCGATTGCCTCATCTTCTCTAGTAACGTCGGGTTTTCTGCACCCCATAAGCGATCCCGATAGCAATCGAGAGCAAAATCAAGAGATTAAGTACGCCACCCGGAAGAAACGAGAGGATAGTAAAACCTCTCAGCACATAGACAATTAAGGTGACGGCGAGAGAAATCGCAAATAGGTAAGCTAAGACTTGTGTGTCAGAAGGGGGAGTGGGAGTCACAAACTGATGGGGATAAACAGTAAATAACCTTACCGCCTCATACTAAGACCTGTCAGGATACCGACACCAATAGAGAAAAGAATAATTGACCAGATGATTAATGACGAAACTTCTGAAATGGTACCTATCGCCCGCAGGAACACAACAATGGCAGCAAGGAGTAAACCAATACCCAATGAGATACCAAAAATGTACAGAATGACGGTTGAGCCTTGATTTGGAGGTCGGTTCATGCTAATTCCAGGTTTTGATACTATAAATTGCTCATCTCCCCACATGAGAAGATTTTTCAAAGGAGATTGAGCAATTACCGGAATTATTCTGACACAGGGAGTAACCCGCTCACTCAGTTGATGTTGAAAAAAAGTCAGCCTCCTGAAGGCTAGCCCTTGTATCGCTTCTTACCAGTTGAACGCTGTATAGATAATAGGTGCGATCGCGCTGCTCTTGATCGCATTTTTTCACTTAATTAAGACTACAAATTGTGCGTAGATGCTTGACACTGAATCCTAGTCAGGAATCCACTCTATTCATCTAAAAATTTCTGGCTGTAAGTAATATCAACTAGCTACAGAATAAACCTTGTAGCGTATTTGCCTGGAAACGAAAAATTCAGGATACCAAAACCGAGTAGCAAACGGATTCTGCTAGCTGACTTAATACCTAGTTAGACAGACTAACGCACTACCTCAGATAACTCTTTCGGTATATGAGTAAATAAAATCCTAGAGTTAGGGTTTTTAACAGAAGCTTGAAGAAATACGTCTTTAGATTTTCCAATTACGTTAATTCTTTAAGTTCAATTCTTTTTTTACAAGCAAACTTTGTCCAATTTATTCAACGTGACGGCGAAGCGCAGAAGTCTTTCAGCCTAATAGTAATTCAGGATATACCTATGAACCCGCAGAATCAAAAAAAGTCCATTAAAAGGATTATTAGCTTGATAGGCGTTGCTAGCGCTAGTGTTTTACTGGGTTTTCCAGCATTAGCACTGAACAACTCTAACTTTACTAGCAGAACTAGACAGCTATTAGCTCAAACCACTCCTGGTAGTACGACAACTCCCGGTACGACAACTCCTGGTACGACTCAACCGGGTACAACGACTCCCGGTACTGCTCAACCAGGTACAACAACTCCAGGTACGACTACTCCACCGGGAACGACACCAGCGACTCCGGGTACTGCTACTCCACCAGGAACGACGCCAACCAATCCGGGTACTACTACTCCACCGGGAACAACTCCGGGTACCGCTACTCCACCAGGAGCGACGCCAACCAATCCGGGTACTACTACTCCACCGGGAACGACGCCAACAACTCCGGGTACCGCTACTCCACCAGGAACAACGCCAACCAATCCGGGTACGACTACTCCACCGGGAACGACGCCAACCAATCCGGGTACTACTACTCCACCGGGAACAACTCCAGGTGGTATAGATACCACTCCACCAGGAGCGACGCCAGCGACTCCGGGTACCACTACTCCACCAGGAGCGACGCCAGCGACTCCGGGTACCACTACTCCACCAGGAGCGACGCCAGCGACTCCGGACGGAACAACCCAAGGAGTGGGTCAGCCGAGCGCTTACAATCGATACATGGAACTGGGGTACAACTTAACCAATCAAGGTGACTACCAATCTGCTCTGATTAACTTTAGACGGGCGCTGAGTCAACGCCCTAACGATCCTTATGCGGTACAAGCGATCCGCAATGTACAAGGATATATTCAACGCGATCGCCAGTCACAACCTTAACAAAAGCAAGAGATCAAAGGCGATCGCCAGGAACGATGCGATCGCCTACCGCTTTCAGGTATGAATAGACACAGGCAATAAAAACAGCGATCGCTAAGACAAAATCTTTGTAACTTTGACTTGTACTTGACCTTGAGCAAGTTGAAGTTGTAATTCCTCTCCAGGAGTCAGGTTTTCTGTAGAGCGAGCGATCGCACCATTTTCTTGTCGCACCACCGCATAACCCCGTTGTAAAATCCGTTCGGGGTCGAGGGTGGCTAGTTGTTCTTTTAGAAATTGATGGTGCTGGGTGGCTTGTTTCAGACGCTGAGTCACGCCTTGGATGAGTCGCTGTCGTTGAATCGCGATCGCCGATTGTTCTTGTTGCAATTGCCGATTGATCGGTAGGCGTTGCAATCGGGTGTAGTTCCGTTGCAGGCGTTCTTGAGCAGATTCTAATTGTTCCTCTACAGCCGCATTTAAGTCAGCAACTCGCTGTTGGTGTTCCCGGTGTAACTGCGCTAGTTCCGGTACGGCTTGTTCTGCGGCGGCGGTGGGAGTGTGAGCCGCCCGATCCGCAACTAAATCAGCTAAGGATTCATCTCGTTGATGACCAATACCAGTAATTACAGGAATCCCACAACCCGCGATCGCCCTGACCACGCGCTCATCATTAAAACACGCCAAATCCTCCGATGCTCCACCTCCCCTAGCCAGGATGACCACCTCAGCACGCCCATCCTGAGCCAATCGTTTAATGGCGGTAGCAATTGAGGTCGGAGCTAGTTCTCCCTGCACTTGAGCCGGAGAAAGTAGCACCTTTAAGCCGGGATAGCGACTTTGTAATGTCCGTTGGATGTCACCCCAAGCAGCGGCGGCGGGAGAGGTGACAACGCCAATGATTTGGGGATGGAGGGGGAGCGATCGCTTATTTTCTGAGTCAAATAGTCCTTCTGCTTCTAAGCGATTGCGGAGTTGTTGGTAGCGCAGGTGCTGCAAACCTTCCCCAGCAGGTAGTGCTTGCCAAACACTTAGTTGGTATTGTCCCCGTTGGGGATAAAGCCGCAGACTCCCCATCACAATCAACTGCTCTCCCTGTACAGGTTGTTGCATCAGCCGACTCAGTTGGCTAGTCCATACCACACACTGAATTGCGGCGTTGGTCTCTGGGTCTTGGAGGGTGAAAAATATCCCACTGCGATGCGTATGAGCGCTCGTAACTTCACCAACTACCCACACCCGCTGTAGTTGCTGATCCTGTTCTAGCAACGCCTGAATATACTCCGTTAATCCAGCCACAGATAACGCGGCATCAGGGATTACAGACTGAGAAGAATAAAGTGTCACTTTTTATACTTATACAGTGAGTGAATTACTGAAGAAACCCTAAAAAATAGCAGTTACGGGAGTAAGACTTATGTTTAAGGTACATAATCCCGATGAAGAGGCGATCGCTCCGGCTCAGATTTGGCATGAAATAGGGCTTTTCCTGGCAATTCCTACAGACAGCAACTTGCTTAAGTTGTCTAAGCCGAGTTTTAAAAAATAATATATCCTGACTTTTAAAAAAGCCCTTGTGAAACGACCATTAAAAATCTCCAACACCTTACTACACAAGGATTATATTGTTTTAATAAGTAATCACTCTGCCCCGGAGAATTCCCGGTAGAACGTCTAAAATAGATAAAGCATTTGTGCGAGTCCCCACACAGTTCTTGAGGCATCAATGGCTACCCAAATTACAAACAGTCCCGAAAAAGAAAAAGCTTTAAACCTGGTACTAAACCAAATTGAGCGCAACTTTGGTAAAGGCTCCATCATGCGCTTGGGTGATGCCGCTCGCATGAGGATCGAGACTATTTCCAGTGGTGCAATCACATTGGATTTAGCCTTGGGTGGTGGCTTACCGAAAGGGCGCGTCATTGAAATTTACGGCCCAGAAAGCTCTGGTAAGACAACCTTGGCACTTCATGCTGTTGCCGAAGTGCAAAAGGCTGGGGGCGTTGCGGCATTTGTCGATGCAGAACATGCCTTAGACCCAGCTTACTCGGCAGCATTAGGCGTTGATATCAACAACCTACTTATTTCCCAACCCGACACAGGTGAATCGGCGCTGGAAATTGTCGATCAGCTCGTCCGTTCTGCCGCCGTCGATATCGTTGTCATTGACTCTGTAGCGGCTCTAGTACCGCGCGCCGAAATTGAAGGGGAAATGGGCGATACCCAGGTGGGTTTACAGGCGCGTCTGATGAGTAAAGCGCTGCGGAAAATTGCCGGGAATATCGGCAAGTCAGGTTGTACCGTAATTTTCCTCAACCAACTGCGGCAGAAGATTGGCATCACCTACGGCAGCCCAGAAGTTACCACAGGAGGGAATGCTCTCAAGTTCTATGCCTCTGTCCGCTTAGATATCCGACGCATTCAAACCCTCAAAAAAGCCAGTGAAGGCGAGTACGGTATCCGTGCCAAGGTGAAAGTAGCGAAGAATAAAGTCGCTCCTCCTTTCCGCATTGCCGAGTTTGACATCATCTTTGGACACGGCATTTCTCGCCTAGGCTGTTTGGTTGACTTGGCTGAACAAACGAGCGTCATTGTCCGTAAGGGTGCTTGGTACAGCTACAACGGCGATAATATCGGTCAAGGTCGCGATAATACCATACGGTACATGGAAGAGAATCTAGAATTTGCCGCGAATGTTGACCGCCTAGTACGGGAAAAGCTAGAAATGGGTGCAGTAGTGCAAGCCAATTCTGTTGCTCCAGTTGACGCCGATGAGGAAGAAGAGAGCTACGAAGAAGAGATTTAAGTTGGGAATCTAAAGGACAAACCACCCTTTAGGTTTTTTACACCATACTTTCTCTGATGGGGGTGGGCATTGCTCACCCTATTTATTAGATATTTTATTGAAGCAGGTAGATATGTCTTACGACGATCTGCTTGTCTTTTGTACCTGCTGACGGAAGAATCGGTCTAAAATTTGGGATTGTTGAGCAGGATTGAGGGGAGCCGTTGCTGGGGAGCCACCTTGCTGTTCTAGATCGGGTTTGCAGTTGAGAAAGAGGGCAGTATCTTTATCTTCTTTTCCAGTTGTCGAAGCGTGTTCTCGATCGCTAGAGGATATCACTAGCTGAGACTCTTTAGAGTGTGCTGGAAGCGCGGTTTTTTGTAATGTGTTGAGTTGCGCCAAGAGATCGGGAGGTACATCGTCCAAGAGCTGCGCTTCGTCGCACAGGAAGAAGGAAAAGGCAATGCTGCTGAGGCGAATGCGATCGCCATCTTTGAGCCTCACTCGTCCATGTACGGGTTCTTTGTTCACAAATGAACCATTCGTGCTGTCGAGATCGACGAGATAGAAGCCTTCGTTACTGACATATTGGATAACAGCATGATGCCGAGATAAGCGGCGATCGCAAATGGCTAAAGCTAAATTGCGATCGCGTCCAATTGTCCAAATCCCTTGAGACTGAAGTAATTTTTGCGTTCTTCCATCTATCAAATTGGAAACTAAATAGGCTTGCCGATCTTGTATAACCCCTGTGACATATCGAGTGGCAAAGCTACTTAGTACTTTGTTTCCGGTATACTCTAGCTGGAGAATTTCATCCAACAAGCTTTGATGATGTTCGTAAAGCTTGAGAAAAACTTGATATAAACCTAGTCTTTGTTCTATTTCCATAGTTTCGGATGGACAAGAGCGTTACCGTAAGGTGTCACAGCGCGAGCCGTGTATAATATTCAGTTTTTTTGATGACTAGTAGCAGTAACTCCGTTATACAAAAAAAGTAATGTTTAGTGCAGTTTATTGGCTAGTAATCTGATAAAAATATCGTCAATGGGATATAAAGCCCCCTTTTCTAGCGAATGTTCCTTCCTTTATTGGATATATTCTTGTTTTTACAGAAAAACGTTAATCTTTAGGACTTACGTTCTCCCTTTTTCTCCAGGCGGAATAGCCAAACCATCAGGGCAACCACGCCAACTTGCAATGCCAGATTAGGTAACGCTGTCCCGACATCTCTACCAGCCACTAACTGAGCAAGGAAGACAACTCCTCCAATAAAGCCAGAAGCACCGAACGCCGCATACACGAACTTTCTTAAGCCCCGGTAAGGAGCTTTTGCCTCAGCTCGCAGCCGCGCATATTTTTCTGGACTCAGTTTCCGAGAATTTATTCTGGTGTTGCCAGTCCGATCATCCGAAGTTGAGTCTGCCATTACTCTTTGTTGCTACACCATAGATCAATGTTGGCATGATTTTGTAAAGTACCAGTGCGATAGATCACAAACTCAAAGAGCGATCTTTGCACCTCTGAGCCATACCTAGTCCAATCGCACCTCCCGGCTGAAGGCTACAGTAGGACGCACCGGAGGCGGAGAGGTTTTTATTAGGGACAATTCCATGGGCTAGAACTCAATGGTTTTGCTAGTCAGCAGGAGCATTTGGAGATGATTAGCTGGGGTTTCGATGGCAATAAACCGGGTTAAACGTGCTATAATAAGAGACTGTGTGCCGGTGTAGCTCAGTGGTAGAGCATTCGATTCGTAATCGAACGGTCGGCGGTTCAAATCCGCCCATCGGCTTTTGAGATAACAGATTGCTGCCGCTGTAACGAATTCTGTGTAGCCCGAAGCAATAAATGCCCTTTTTTAGAAGCTGATAAAGGTAGCGATCGCTTCTCTATCTATCCAAAATAAGTCAATCTAATAAATACTTAGGGAAACAGACAAGGGAGCATAGGCAATCCCTTTATTGTTGTATAGAAGGACGAATAGGAAAGAATCCCATGAAGTCGGCTCTTTACTGGTATTCGATATGCACAGTCGTGTTGTTCCTGAAAATGTTTGCCCTCTCCAGCTATCAGGGCTTCCACCGCATTAGTAAGCTCACCTTCAAGAACCCTGAGGATGCAGCAGTAGTCGGCAAATCCCCCGCCACAGAAGAATTGCCACAGGTGCAACGAGCAGCGCAAGCTTGGCTTAATGACCTAGAGAATATTCCTATCTTTCTCGGACTTGCTATTGCCTACGTCTTGATCGGCGCATCGCCGGAGGCGGCATCATGGCTCTTTCTCACGTTTACGATCGCCCGAATTTTCCACAGTCTCACGTATGTTTTGGGTCTTCAGCCGTGGCGTACGATCGCCTATGCAGTCGGCATTGTTTGCCTGCTGGGAATGAGCGGGACTATTCTCGCCGCCTTGCCCTAAGGCGTCCACTTGCCGTGGAAGCTATGGGGAATGACGCTGGGTAATCCTAAGCGGCAAACGGGTTCGTCATCAAGGGCATCGTTATCATAAATCCGCACTTCGCTCTCGTCGGAATTGCCGTCATACACCACCGTCAGCACCCAAGATCGATCGGGATTGAGGGCATCGGGGGCATGGAGTGCTTCAGAAGGGTAGCAATTTTCACCCATATCAGCCATTGTCAGGGTATCGGTGGCTTGGTTGTAGCGGGCGATCGCATTAAACGGCTCCTTGCGAATATCCACCCCATCGCGATGTACCGCCAGATAAGTATCAGGCGAGACTTGTCCGACGTATTGAAACGGCACAACCGGAAACTCACAAGGTCTGTCTATCAACTCTTCCAGCTTTGTTACCCTACCAGTCAGAGGATTGATTCGGGCTTGCCACAGCGTCCCTTTAGCAAAGGTATGGGTTTCACCTGTGGGGACTTCTTTGAGATACTGGTTAGTCTGGAAATCCTTGTAACGGATGAAATCAATAACCACGGAGCCATCCGCGTCTACATAGCCATTGCTAAAGTGCCACTGAAACCAACCCTCAGCTTCACTGCGGCTAACCATAGAAAGCGTTTCTCTATCCAGCACGATAATCTGAGTTGCTTTGTCGGGTTGCCACTCCAAAGCCTCACCAAAACTGCGTAAACTCAAGCCCGCCAGTAGCAGATTTAACCGGACTGGGGGAATAAAAAACACCAGATACTGCCCTGCCAAGACAAAATCATGCACGATGGGAACACCATCAAGGGTTACCGAGCCTTGCTGGATGATTTGACCTGTGCGATCGCTCTTATAAATCTCGATTGTAGAATTTAACCCAGGAGCAATACCAAAGTTAAAAATCTCCCCCGTTTGAGGATCGCGCTTGTAGTGGGCAGAATAGGGCGATCCCTTTTCCAACTGCCCTAACTGATCAAGTCCCCATGTTTCCAACGTCTCTAAGTCAAGGGCGTGAGGATTACCACCTTCCCAGAGTGCCAACAACTTGTCGGGTAATACGAGTACCGATGTATTGGCGGAGTTCTTAACGGACTTAATCCAGTTTTCCCAAAATGCCCTCCGTGCGGTCATTCCGTAATTGGGATAAAGGTATTTACTCGCCGCTTCTTCATCTTTGTAGCCACTAGTTTTCACGTAGCGGTAAATTCCCGTCGCCCCAGCATCGGTGAAATGCACGCCTAAGATTGCGCCGTCGCCATCAAACCAGTGTCCAACTCCTTCGCCACCCCGTTGCAAACGTCCAGGGCCATTGCGATACAGGGAACCCCGTAAACCCTCTGGAATCTTGCCTGAAAGCACAGGTAAAGGGGTAGGAGGAAATTCTGCGGCAGGTTGGGCGATCGCTTTTGCCCAAGCGTAACGAGTAGATGGCTTGGTGGCGGTAGTCATAATATGAGGAAAAGTCTTCCGTAAAGGGGCGAGGTAAAAAGGCTGATGCTAGTTAATTTTCATTACAATTCAGCAGATTCCCTGCCAACACTCTCCAAAGGCAGAGTTAGTTGTTTTGAATAGGTGGACAGGCTTTGTCTGTGGGTAAGTTGTTAACCTGCTGTCGCCGCCGTTTCTTCCTTCTGGGTGTGCCCCGGGGTTCCCAGTTGAATCAGCTCAACCTTGTAGCCCGTCGGGTCTTCTACAAAGGCAATTACCGTAGAACCATGCTTCATTGGCCCCGGTTCTCGTACAACCTTGCCGCCACGGGTTTTGATTTGCTCGCAGGTGCCGTAAATATCATCAACTCCGATGGCAATGTGACCGTAGGCATCGCCCAAGTCGTACTTGTCCTGACCCCAGTTGTAGGTTAGCTCGATGACAGCATGGTCAGACTCATCGCCATAACCGACAAATGCTAGCGTAAATTCTCCGCCAGGATAATCTTTTTGGCGTAGCAACTTCATCCCCAGAAGGTCGCAGTAAAACTGGAGCGATTCATCGAGGTTGGCAACTCGCAACATGGTGTGTAATAGTCGCATTTATTTTTAAACTCCTAATTTCTTTCTTTACTACTCATTTTAAAGAGCAGAACCTTCTAAAGTAGGTTTGCCAGCAAATCGCTGCTAATTGGTAGGGTTGACAATCCAACGGAAGACAGCACGTTGGATTCTAACTTCATCGTCAGAACTTGCTCTACCAGGCTTGCGCCAAGTAGCGTAGAGGTTCCAACTCCGTTAGCGTTACTTCGGGACTGCCCATCCCTAGATTTTGCCTTGAGCAAAATATTAATAGCCGCATTCCAATCCCTTTGCAGAATCAACCCACACGAGCAAACGTGGGTTCTAGTGCTGAGGGATTTTTTCACAATCGCCTTACACTGACTGCACTCTTGTGAAGTGTACTGAGGCGGAACAGCAACAGCTAATCTTCCAAACTTGGTTGCAAAATGTTCAATCCACTGCCTGAACTGATACCAACTAGCATCAGCGATTGACTTAGCCAAACAGTGATTTTTGAGCAGATTTGCAACCTTTAAGTCTTCATAGGCTACTAAGTCGTTAGACTTGCAAACGTGACGCGCTAGTCTCTTGGCGTGTTCGATACGCTGCCTATTTACTCTTAAGTGTTTCCTGGAATATCTAGCTCTTGCCTTGCGGCGTCCTGACGAACCCTTTACTTTTTTGTAAATGCGACGTTGAGCGTGCTTGATATCAGACTCAGCTTTTCTCAAGAACTTTGGATTAGGCTCTTGATGTCCGTTGGAATCTGTGTAAAACGATTCTAGTCCTACGTCTAATCCAATTTCTTGACCTGTTTTTGGCTGAATATCAATGCACTCAACATCAACAGCAAACTGACAGTAATATCCATCGGCGCGTCGTACAAGTCGAACCCGCTTGATGGATTTTACTGGATATTTGTGGATGTCCCACTTACCTAAAAGTTTCAGTTCACCGATGCCCTTTTTATCAGTGATGGCAATACGTCTCTTGGTTTTGTGAAGCGACCACGCTTCGAGAGGCCTCAGCGACCACCCGCTAGTCTTATACTCAACAGAACGGTTATCTTTCTGGAAGCGAGGGAAACCCTTTTTACCAGATTTTTTAGATTTGCAATTATCGTAAAACCGAGAAATTGCAAGCCATCCTCGTTCCGCTGCTGCCTGTACTGCCATTGAGTTCAGGGCTTTGACAAAGGGGAACTCATTGCGTAGTTCGGTCGAATATTTATTCAAAGCAAACCGATTGATTTTAGCATCTGTGGGTGCATCCATCCAGGAGCGAATTGCTTTGTTGCGGATGAACTGTACAGTTCTGATAGCCTCGTCAATAGCTTTGTATTGTTGCGGTTTAGCTTTGATTTTGTATTCGAGAACCAGCATTGTGTTTTCCCTCCTTGTTGTCTATCAGGTTGGTCTATAGACCAACCTGATAGACCAATGGGACAAGATTATCGTCACGCCAACACTTCTGTCACGTTGATTAACTATCACTTTGTTTGGATACCGAGACGCCGCAAGCCAGTACTTATAGGTGAAGTAGCTCGAAGATTTGAGGAACTACTAAGAGCAAAAGTTGTAGAGCTAGATTGCCAGATTATTGCCTTGGAAGTGATGCCTGACCATGTGCATCTATTTCTTAACTGCCCTCCAACGGTTGCCCCGTCAGACATCATGCATCGACTCAAGGGAGCAACAGCTTACAAGCTCAGAGATGAATTCCCGCACTTAAAAAAGCTCCCAAGTATGTGGACTAGGAGCTTTTTTTGTTCAACTGCTGGCAATGTCAGCAGTGAAACAGTTAAGCGATACATTGAAAATCAGAAGACCAGATAGTTTGGTCATCTCCGTACCGTTCGGCTGAGCGCGGTTCGGACTTCGGCGTGAGCGCTCAGTCGAACGCTGAGCTCACCGTCGAAGCCTCACGTCGAAGCCTCCGATGACCCGCCTTATATCCCCCACCTAAAAGGATGTGGGTTTTACGGCGTTTCTATAAATACGGTTGCGATCGCACTCCATCCTTAAAAATGATTTCCGACGGTCAACTGAAAGACGTATCCTGAACGCTGGTGTCTTTTTTCAGGGTGCTTTGAGAAAAATATAGCCCCAAAACACCGTACTAGGGTAATTTAACTTAATTGTCCTGAGTATAAAGTTAGTTGCAATTCGAGCGAACGGATTAGAGGAGAACGAATGCTAAATAAGCAAGAAACAGCCATTGAAGCCATTGAAGCCAGAGAGATTTTGGACTCACGGGGACGTCCCACCGTTGAAGCCGAAGTCCGACTGGTAACGGGGGCTGTAGGACTTGCCCAGGTTCCCAGTGGTGCGTCTACAGGTACGTTTGAAGCCCACGAACTGCGGGATGATGACTCCCGGCGTTATGGTGGCAAAGGGGTACTGAAGGCAGTACGGAATATCAAAGAGAAAATTACTCCCGAACTGCTAGGTATGGATGCCCTCGATCAATCCTCTATTGATCGGAAAATGATTCATCGGGATGGTTCCCCGAACAAAAAAAACCTGGGCGCAAATGCCATTCTGGCGGTTTCCCTAGCAACGGCAAAGGCAGCAGCGGATGACTTAGCCCTGCCTCTCTATCGCTACTTAGGCAGTCCTTTAGCCAATCTCCTACCCGTACCGTTGATGAATGTGATCAACGGTGGCGCTCATGCCGATAACAACGTAGATTTTCAGGAGTTCATGATTGTACCTGTGGGTGCAGACTCATTTAAAGAAGCCCTGCGTTGGGGTGCGGAAGTATTTGCCGCCTTGAGTAAGGTGTTGAAGGATAAAAACTTGCTAACGGGCGTGGGCGATGAAGGCGGCTTTGCCCCAAACCTGGAATCTAACCAAGCGGCTTTAGAGTTGCTGATTGCGGCGATTGAACAAGCGGGTTACAAACCAGGAGAAGAAGTGGCGCTGGCAATGGATGTGGCGGCTAGCGAATTCTACAAAGAAGGGCAGTATGTCTACGATGGTTCCGCCCATTCACCCGCCGAATTTGTTGATTATCTAGCGGGGTTGGTGGGACAGTATCCGATTATCTCGATTGAAGATGGGTTGCACGAGGAAGATTGGGAAAATTGGCAACTGCTGACGGAGAAGTTGGGTTCGCGCGTCCAGTTAGTCGGCGATGACCTCTTTGTCACCAACGCGACTCGCCTGCAAAAAGGCATTGACCAAAAAGCCGGAAACTCAATCTTGATTAAACTCAATCAAATTGGTACCCTCTCCGAAACCTTGGAAACCATTGACCTAGCAACCCGCAACGGTTTCCGCTCCATTATCAGCCACCGTTCTGGGGAAACCGAAGATACAACGATTGCGGATTTAGCCGTCGCCACTCGTGCCGGACAAATCAAAACGGGTTCTCTGTGTCGCAGCGAACGAGTTGCTAAGTACAACCGTTTGTTGCGAATTGAAGATGAGCTTGGCAACAAAGCGGTTTACGCCGGAAAGGTGGGGATGGGGCCAAAGTAAGGCTTTAAATGCAGAGGTACGCAGAGGACGATTTCCCGGCGTACCTCTTCGTTAAAAACTAGGGGTAGAAACACAACTTAGGTAAGCCTAGGTCTTCTTCCCAACCCATCATCAGGTTCAGGCACTGTACTGCCTGACCTGCTTGTCCTTTGACTAAGTTGTCAATCGCCGCCATCACGACAACGCGACCTGTACGGGGGTCTACTTCGATACCGATGTAGCAAAGATTGGTGCCGTGAGCCCACTTGGTTTGTGGGTAGATGCCACTGGGCAACACTGTGATAAAGGGAGAGGCGCGGTAGAAGGCGCTGTAGATTGTGAGCAAATCATCTCGCACTAGTCCGGGATCGCGGAGGGTGGCGTAAACCGTGGCGAGAAGACCCCGAACCATCGGTATTAAGTGCGGAGTGAACTGCACCATCACATCATGTCCGGCTAAGTCACTGCAAATCTTCTCAATTTCTGGGGTATGGCGATGACGGGCAACACCATAAGCTCCCAGGGTGTTATCTGCCTCTGCGAGCAAGAAATTAGCTTTGGCATTACGCCCACCTCCGGAGGTGCCGGATTTGGCATCGATGATGGCGGTTTCGGGGACGATTAATCCTTGCTTGAGTAGGGGAGATAGGGCAAGGAGGCTGGCGGTGGGGTAGCAACCGGGGCAACCGATGAGGGAGGCTTCTTTGATGCGATCGCGATACAGTTCCGGTAAGCCGTAAACTGAACTTGTGGCAGATCCTTTGTCGTCGCGCTCTTTTCCGTACCAGTCTTGATACGTATTTAAGTCAGCGCCGAAGCGATAGTCGGCAGATAAATCCAAAACTTTGCAACCTTTCTCCAACAGGGCAGGTGCTACCGTGCAGGCAATGCCATTGGGAAGGGAAAGAAAGACGACTTGACAACGAGAAGCGATCGCCTCTACATCAATTGCCTCAATAGTCAGATCTACACGATGGTTCAGGTGGGGGTAAAGGTCAGAAAATGATTTTCCGGCACTGCTATCTCCCCCTAAATACACGATTTCGACTCCTGGGTGGTCTATTAGGAGTCGCACAAGTTGCACGCCGCCATAGCCGGAAGCGCCAACAATTCCCACACTCACTCGTTTTAGTTCACCCATGGTGGTTTTTTCCTAAAATTTTGAATAAAAAACGGTTTAACATTTGCTGCATTTTAGTATCAAAACCGTAATTTAGTGCTAAACACCTTAGGCAAGTTGAGTTAAAGCTACTATCAAGATAACGGTACACTCTGTGTCTAAATAAACAAGATACAATCAAATCTGAGGAAACTTTAGAAAACTTTACGAGTTTTGGCTCCGATTTTTCTGTGGAATTGCCTGAAAACTATCCGTTTAAATTTGATTCGATTGATGCTGCCCTAGCAGATCTCAAGGCGGGACGTGCCATCGTGGTGGTAGATGACGAGGCGCGAGAAAACGAAGGGGACTTAATTTGTGCGGCGCAATTTGCCACCCCTGACTTGATTAACTTCATGGCAGTGGAAGCGCGGGGATTAATTTGTCTGGCAATGATGGGCGATCGCCTCGACGCTCTGGATTTGCCCTTAATGGTGACCAAAAATACCGACACCAACCAAACCGCCTTCACCGTCAGTATCGACGGGGCTACTCACCTGGGTGTGACGACAGGCATCTCAGCAGAAGACCGCGCCCGTACTATCCAGTTGGCGATTAACCCGGCAACCCAGCCGGATGACTTGCGCCGTCCGGGTCACATCTTTCCCATCCGTGCTAGGGAAGGGGGCGTCTTGAAACGTGCTGGTCATACTGAAGCGGCGATCGATTTGCCCCGCTTGGCAAACTTATATCCCGCCGGGGTGATCTGTGAAATCCAAAACCCTAACGGTTCCATGGCGCGATTGCCGCAACTGATTAAGTACGCCAAACACCACAACTTAAAAATTATCAGCATTGCGGATTTAATTAGTTATCGCCTCAAGTATGACCGCTTTGTTTATCGGGAAACTGTTGCCCAATTACCGACTAGTTTCGGCACCTTCCAGATTTACGCCTATCGCAACGCTTTGGATAATACTGAACATGTGGCGATCGTTAAGGGCGATCCGGAAGATTTTAAAGACACTCCCGTGATGGTGCGGGTGCACTCGGAATGCTTAACGGGTGATGCCCTGGGTTCTTTGCGTTGTGACTGCCGGATGCAGTTGCAAGCGGCGTTGAAGATGATCGAGGCGGCAAAAAAAGGTATTGTCGTCTATTTACGCCAGGAAGGACGCGGCATTGGTTTAGTGAATAAGCTGAAGGCGTATTCGTTGCAAGATCTGGGTCTGGATACCGTCGAAGCTAACGAACAATTGGGCTTCCCGGCTGACCTCCGGGACTACGGAATGGGTGCACAAATGCTCAACGATCTGGGTGTGCAAAAAATCCGTTTAATTACTAATAATCCGCGTAAAATTGCTGGATTGAAGGGTTACGGTTTAGAAGTTGTAGACCGCCTCCCCTTACTTATTGAAGCGAATGACTACAACTCAACTTACCTGGCAACGAAGGCAGAAAAACTCGGTCACATGCTGTTGCAAACCTATCTGGTAACAGTGGCGATTCGTTGGCAAGATGCCCCGCAGCCTGTGCAAGAACGATACGATCGCCTAGAAAAACTGCGGCATCTGGTGCATAGTCAGCACCTATTGTTGCAGGAAGAGGCAAGACCCGTGGCGATCGCGCTGTTCAGCAAACCTTCCTTAATCGTCCACTTAGGCTTCGACCAAGCCCACCTAGCTGCCTCTAATTGGTACAAAAACTCTAAGCACCCCTACATGCAGGCGATCGCGCAAATTCTCGACACCTTGAGCCAATGGCAACAAACAGGACGCTTAGAATTTATGGTGTCTCCTGGCGTCGATCCCCTAACTAGCCTACAAGTACAGTTAGATCGACAAATTTATCCCTTAAGCCAAAAGCCCTCTTCAATAATGGAGAACTTAACCACACAGAAAATCTATAGCTTTGAGAGATAGTCACTCCCAGTCGGGCAGATTTCGGTTGTATGTATCGCCCTTACATTACACTCACCTTAAACTGCCCAGGGCTATTAATTTTAATCACGAGGGCACCTCCGAAGCGGGAAGCCTTGTCTATGAGAGAGCAGGGGGGAACGCGAGGGC
>NZ_JCACLG010000041.1:0-239997 GCF_059505785.1 Kastovskya adunca
TCCCTCCTCCACTTTTGCCCTTCTCTCTTTTGTAAAAAACCTACACCTGTGAGGGCACTCATCCCCCAGTGGGGGCTTCCCCCCAAGCTGGGTTTTTCTCAAGAACAACTATTTACCGCTGAAGTCAGTGCCATTCTACTTAAATTGACGTGTTTTCTATCCCTACCGCTTCAGCAATAGAATTTAAACCTCGCTCCTCTAGGCGTTGCACTAATCCTTCCAGAACCTGCCTTACCATTGAGGGCCCTTCATAAACCCAGCCAGTATAAACCTGAATTAAACTTGCTCCTGCTGTAATTTTTTCCCAAGCATCCTCTGCTGTAAAGATGCCTCCAACGCCAACAATGGGTAACTGTCCGTTGGTTTGCTGCCAGATAAAGCGAATTACCTCTGTAGAACGCTGACGTAGGGGTGCGCCACTAATGCCCCCCGCTTCCTCTGTGACGGGCTTACCTGTTGCTGCAATCTGTTGCGTTTTGAGCATGTCGCGGCGAATCGTTGTATTCGTGGCAATAATCCCGGCTAGTTGATAGGTTTGTGCCAGCTTAATCACATCCGCGATCGCCTCCCATTCCAAATCCGGCGCGATCTTTACCAGGATTGGCTTTGCCAGGAGCTGATTTTCCTCTTGCAACGCCTCAACAATGCGACTGAGCTGTTCGGCATCTTGGAGCGATCGCAAACCTGGAGTATTGGGCGAACTGACATTAATCACAAAATAATCGCCCCACTCTTTTAAAAGGCGAAAACTCCCCAAATAGTCAGCCGGAGCATCAGACAAGGGTGTTACCTTAGATTTACCTAAATTAATCCCCAAAGGAATTACCCTAGGACGCTCTTGGCGTTTTGCCAACTCCGCCGCTATCACCGCACTACCTTGATTATTAAATCCCATACGATTGAGGGCAGCGAGATCCGCAGGTAAGCGAAATAGCCGGGGACGAGGATTTCCCGGTTGTGCCTGAAAGGTGACAGTACCGAGTTCAGCAAAGCCAAACCCAAAGGCACTCCAAATCCCCGCCGCCACGCCATCCTTATCAAATCCGGCGGCTAACCCTAGAGGATTGGGGAACGTTAGCCCCCATAATGTTTGTTCAAGACAAGCATGACGGAGACAATAGGCTTGCTCTAACTGGGCTTGAATGCGACGACTCAAGAAGCGATCGCTGTTGTGATCCAGCCAGCCTAGCACTTGCAAAGTCTGGCGGTGTACCCACTCTGGGTCTGCTTTTAAGCCAGAAAACAAAATCGGGCGAATACCCGCTTGGTAGATATCCATAGTTGAAGTACGAAGTATGAAAGAAATTATCCCTAGTTCCTCATCCCCTCATCAGCAATTAGCAATTAGCCTAACTCTTGGATAATACAAGCATTGACAAGTGCTGATATTTTGTTCCCGCACAAAGTAGTTGGATTGAGAGCATCATGGGTCAACAGCATCGACAACCCAATGACGAAAATCTTCTTGTTGCCTTGGGGCGCGTTCTCCAGACAATGCGGGAAGAGGAGAACGCCGATGTTTTGATTGAAACGGTTCTGGATTATCTCCAGAGCGAGTTTGATTATCGCTTAATTTGGATTGGTCTGTATGACCGTTTAGATCACCGCTTGTTTGGCAAAGGCGGATTTACTCCCGACGGGGACACAACGTTTCTTAAACAGCGTTTTAACCTTAATCCAGGAGATCTTTTAGAGCAGGTGGTCATCCAGCAGCGACCTGTGGGGGTTTCTGATTTGCGGCAGGAAGTTCGGGCTGGGGAGTGGCGGCGAGTGGCACAGCAGTATGAGGTTCAGGGGGCGTTACTCTTTCCCCTGCGCTGCAAAGACCGTTGTTTTGGTGTGGCTCTGTTGGGGTCGCACTTATGGGGGGTGTCCCCTCGCCCAGGAGAAAAAGCCCAGCTATCGTTACTTCTGGGAGGATTGGCGGCGGCGTTGTATCAAATCGAAGTGGACTGGCAACGTTCGGCAACCAAGCACCCTGACCAGGTGATGTTTCAGATGCTAGACCAGTTACTGAAACTACCGTCTTTAGAACTGCGGCTAGACTCGATTGTGAACATGACACAACAGTTTGTAGCGTCTACCCGCACTAGCATTTACTGGTACTCTCCAGAGCGCCGCTACTTCTGGCACCGCGTCGGCAATCTGCAATCGATCCGTCGCTTTGGAGAGCGTCGGACAGGGGCGGCGGGAATTACTGTGGCAGAAGCGAATGACTTTTATCAGGCGCTTTCTGGAGGTCAGTTAGTAGCCATTGGAGCAGGTCGTAGCCCGCTCAAAGCTAATAGTACTGGGCATTTGCTGGGACGGCTGCGGGCGCGATCGCTTCTAGCTGCACCGATCAAATCCGATTCAGAACTCCTAGGGTTTCTAGCGGTGGAAGATAACGAAGCCCGCATTTGGGAAGAAGCAGAACGACAGTATATCCGCGCCACGGCTCAAATTGTGGCGCTGGTAGTGGAGCGCGAGCATCTAGAAACAACGCTACAGCAATCTTCTCAAGATTCTCATTTTGCGGCGGCAATGAGTAACGCGATCGCTACTGCTACTAACACAAATACTGCCCTAAAAAACTGCGCCAAACTGTTGAGCGATCGTCTAGAGACAGAGCGTTTTATGGTGCTGCGGGAAGCAGAGGATGGACAATTTCACCTCCTCTACCAGCAACAACCCCCAAACCGCCGTTCTTTAACCGCACCATTAACGGTATTAGGTGAAACTGACCGACAGCGCCTCGCCTCAGTCACAGCCCCCATCGTCATTGAAGACTGGGAAGACGATGTCCAACTGTTGCCGTGGCGAGAGGTACTGCTGCCCTTAGGAGTGCATTCAGCGTTGCTGGTGTCTCTTCACCAAACCCTCCCCGGTGACAACACCACTCAGACCAGAAAGGGACTGTTGATCGTTGCCCATGATACACCGCGCACTTGGAACCAGACAGAACGCAACTTGGTAAGTGTCACCAGTCAGCAGATCGCTTTACTTCTGTCCTTTGATGATTTTCGCGCCTCGACAGAACAGGCGACTGTGACTCATCAACAGTTGCTAACCGGTTTAGATATCCTCTGGAATGCTCCCACAGCTCCCGATCAATTTGAACGTGCTTGGATGGAGCATCTAGCAAGCCTGTTAGAGTGTTCCCTCGCCGCCGTTTTAAGCTGGACTCCTCAGACGCCGACAGCAACGATCACTGCCGCTGTCGTCGCCAATTCTCGTTTTGCCCTGTCCCCCGTGGCAATTCCAGTGGCACACGATGCTTTAATTCAAGAAGCCCTGATCACGCCGGGTTTATTCTCTCGTAACGTTGCCGACTTACCTGCCGCCACTCGTCGCTGGTTGAATATCCCTGGTATCACTCAGGTGTATGCTATTGCCCTTTATACAGGCGAGCTAGCCCCAACGGGGATGGTGATCCTAGCTGGTGATGCTGGCACTCGTTTAAGCGATCGCTGGCGCTCCCTTGTGGAAACCCTGATGTCTCAGTTTGCCTGGTTGCGCCACTACCGTCGCCTGAGTGCCGTTAAAGGCAGCGAGGCGACAAATTTGCAAACCCTAAACTGGTACAAACATCGCTGTTTAGATACCCTGCACCAGATTGTTGCCGAGGGCGTCAGTGCCTTACTAGAACTGGAATCCCAAGCACCAACACCCCCTGCTAAAGGAGATGCCTCTTCACCCCTGACCAATCGTCAACCTTTACGGCAGATGCGAACTTCTCAGCTCTTGCACCACTTAGAAGGAACGCTCTCCACGTTAACCCCCGTACTGCGGGACGAACAGTGGCGCTTACAGCCCCACCTGAGTCCTGTGTCTCTGACAAATTTACTCAGGCGATCGCTCAGTCGTGTCGAACCTCTCTACAAGCAGCGCACTCTGAAAGTCCAAATCCATAACTCCAGTCAAATCAGCGTCTACGGTGACCAACTGAAACTCGAATGCGTTTTATTTGAGCTGCTCCTCACCTCCTGCTGTCGCGCCCAACCCAGAAGCCAGCTTGACCTCTGGTGCCGCTTTTTAGACCCATCTATCAACAGCAGCAATCTCCCCACAAACCCCAAAAAACTTCCCCTAGTCGATTTATCGATTGTTGAAAGTGAAATGAGCGCCAATCTTTTATCTATCGAAAGCCTAGACAAAAGGCTTGCCACCCTCTCTCCAGAACTGCCGTCTAGCCTACAACTAAGAGCCTGCCAAGAAGTCCTCCGCATCTGCGGCGGTGACCTGCTATTTTATCCCCTAGAAGCTGGTCATTACTGGACTCGCTTAATTCTGCCCGCCGCCAAGCAGAAGTGACCAAAAACATTGGGATACAAGCCCCGTCCTTCGACAGGAGTTCGGACGTTCGGCGAGGCGTTCGACTGAGCGCTCACGCCGAAGTCTCAGTCGAGTCGCGAAGGCTCACTCGAGCCGCTCAGGAACACCTATAAGGTGTTCCTGAGCCTGTCGAAGGACGGCTTTTTGATACAATGATGGTGGTTGAAATACCCACCTCATCTTGCAGCGATATACCAGCCATAGGCTGTGAAACCGGGACTGGGACGGTAAGAGGGAAAGAACCCAAGGGCAACGGACGCTCCGACCTGAAGGCACTAAAAAAACTGAATATGCAAGTTCATCAACTTTAATCGCGGGCGGGCAGTTCGAGATTTAAAACGGACGTGGAGGAAGACATAAATCCAAGCTAGGCTTGGTTGCCACCTGTGAAGCGTCAACCCCATTCAGCGACCATTCTCCTATTCGTAGGTTTTGGCGTGGTGAGGAATCCCCGCACCTTCAGGTCGGGGAGGATGTCAAAAAAGAGGGATACCAAGGGGGGTAACCAATTCATGCAAGAAGTCTAATGAACCCTACACCCTAGTCAGCCGATTCTTCTATAGTGCTTGCTGGCACTTCTTCATCCCCAAGCTGAACGCCTGCGGGAAAGCAAAAAAAAGGTTGATGAACTAGTTCATCAACCCTAATCTTTATATTCCCTTTAGAGAAGAGGCAAACTCATCGCTTGCACTCTAGCTCAAACACTACTTGCTTTCAGTTTCTGAGAACTCAGCATCAATTACATCATCAGAACCACCAGTGGGAGGCTCAGTACCACCAGGAGCGGGGCCACCAGGCTCAGGGCCACCAGCACCTTGCTGTTGATAGAGGTTGGTGCCAATACTGTAGAGCGCCTGCTGTAACTCAGTGGTGAGAGTTTTGATGCGGTCGTCGTCTTCCTGCTGGACAGCTTCTCGTAGGTCTTTGACTTGACCTTCAACCTTGGTTTTGTCAGCCTCAGGGACTTTGTCACCTAGTTCAGCGAGTTGCTTTTCAGCTTGGTAAACTAGAGAGTCAGCCTGGTTCTTACGGTCGATCCGCTCGCGGTACTCTTTATCAGCCGCCGCGTTGGATTCTGCTTCTTTGACCATCCGCTCAACTTCATCACCAGGTAGGGTCGAAGCACCCGTAATGCTGATCGATTGCTCTTTACCTGTGCCTTTATCTTTGGCGGTGACGTTGAGGATACCGTTAGCGTCGATGTCGAAGGTTACTTCAATTTGAGGAACACCACGGGGAGCTGGAGGAATACCATCTAAGCGGAAGGTACCCAAGCTCTTGTTGGTGTTAGACATTTCACGCTCACCTTGGAGGACGTGAATTTCCACGTTAGTTTGACCATCTACCGCCGTCGAGAATGTTTCTGACTTCTTGGTAGGAATGGTTGTGTTGCGAGGAATAATCTTGGTCATGACACCACCCAAGGTTTCAACACCTAAGGATAGTGGGGTGACATCAAGCAGCAAGATATCCTTGACTTCACCCGCCAAGACACCCGCTTGAATTGCTGCACCAGTGGCGACAACTTCATCCGGGTTAACGCTTTGGTTAGGATCTTTTCCAAGAATCCGCTTAACCAACTCTTGTACGGCAGGAATCCGGGTGGAACCACCGACTAAGACGATCTCATCAATGGCGCTCTTGTCAATTTTTGCATCACGCACCGAATTCTCAACCGGGATGCGGCAACGATCAATTAAATCAGCGCAAATTTCTTCAAATTTACTCCGTGTTAAGGTCGTATCCAGGTGCTTCGGGCCATCCTGGGTAGCCGTGATGAAGGGTAGGTTGATTTCAGCTTGGGTGACGCTGGAAAGCTCAATCTTGGCTTTTTCTGCGGCTTCCGTCAGACGTTGTAGCGCTTGCTTGTCCTTACGAAGTTCGATACCTTCAGCTTTCTGGAATTCGCTGGCTAAGTAATCAACGATTTTCTTATCGAAGTCGTCGCCCCCTAGGTGAGTGTCACCAGAGGTTGATAACACTTCAAAGACACCATCGCCCACTTCTAGGATGGATACGTCAAAGGTACCACCACCAAGGTCAAAGACGAGAATGGTTTCGTTGCTCTTCTTGTCTAAGCCGTAGGCTAGAGAAGCGGCAGTTGGTTCGTTGATGATCCGTAGTACATCAATGCCTGCAATCTTACCTGCGTCTTTAGTCGCTTGACGCTGGGAGTCGTTGAAGTAAGCCGGAACAGTGATCACGGCTTGGGTAACAGTCTCACCGAGGTACTTGCTAGCGTCCTCTACTAGCTTACGTAGCACTTGAGCAGAAATCTCTTCTGGCGCAAACTGCTTGCTTTGAGCTGAGGAGTCTAGTCTAACGTTGCCGTTGGCATTAAGGACTTTGTAAGAAACTTCCGTGAGTTCTTGACTAACTTCGCTATATTTGCGTCCAATAAAGCGCTTTACAGAGTAAAAAGTATTTTCAGGATTCATTACCGCCTGACGCTTGGCGATTTGACCGACTAAGCGATCGCCATTTTTTGCATAGGCGACAACCGATGGGGTCGTCCGAAAACCTTCAGCATTAGCAATCACGGTTGGCTTACCACCTTCCATGACGGCTACGCAGGAGTTCGTTGTACCTAAGTCAATTCCAACAACTTTTGCCATAAGAGTATTTCGGGTCTGTACTAACTACAAAGACTGGTATAGGGGTTTGGAGACAAAAAATTGAACGGTTATCGGTTCAATTCAGCAGCCAGTTCAGCTTCAATTGCCAGCTAATTTGCTTACTAATCTCTATACTGAGTGTGATTGGCTTGTCTCTTGAAGGGGGGGTTTCCGAACCTTCATCAGGGCGGTTCTACCCGCAGGGCGAAGAGTCACCCCTTCTTTTAGGTGCAATTCAGCCGTCTGATCCGTCCTAGTCGTGCTGATTGCTTTCACTTCATCTAATGTATGAAAGATTGGGGCCAAAGAGATTGGGGCGAACCGTAATGAATCAGTTGTATTTGCCGCCTGAAAGCAAATAATACCCAAAAACTCAGTCAGTAGAGAGGTAGTATGCTACGTCTCTACTTCAAATCAACTAGGTAAAATAGAAAAGCTCGATCGCGCCCAACGTCTTTTCTATGGTTTCCTTATCTCCAGAATTGCAAGCTCGACTTTCAACTCCCCTCAAAATTGGCTCGGTTGAGGTCAATAGCCGCGTGCTTCAGTCACCCTTATCTGGTGTGACTGACTTAGTATTTCGTCGCCTCGTGCGTCGCTATGCTAGTGACTCGATGATGTACACCGAAATGGTGAATGCAACCGGACTGCACTATGTCAAAGAGCTGCCAAAAATCATGGAGGTAGACCCGAATGAAAGACCCATTAGCATCCAGCTTTTTGATTGTCGCCCAGATTTCTTAGCAGAAGCTGCCCGGATGGCAGTGGAGGAAGGAGCAGATACGGTTGACATTAATATGGGTTGCCCCGTTAACAAAATCACCAAAAACGGCGGTGGTTCTTCCTTACTGCGGGAACCCCAAACGGCGGAGGCAATTGTCCGGGAAGTGGCGAAAGCGGTAGACGTACCCGTAACGGTGAAAACCCGCCTTGGCTGGTCAGACAAGGAAATTAATATTTTAGAGTTTGCCAAACGCATGGAAGATGCGGGGGCGCAGATGCTAACCCTGCACGGTCGCACCCGCGCTCAGGGATACAATGGCTCGGCTCGGTGGGAGTGGATTGGACGAGTCAAGGAAGTTCTCTCGATTCCCGTGATTGCCAATGGCGATATTTTCTCCATTGAAGCGGCGGTGCGTTGCTTAGAGCAAACAGGTGCAGATGGGGTGATGTGTTCGCGCGGCACCCTCGGCTATCCGTTTTTAGTCGGAGAAATTGACCGTTTTTTGAAAACTGGGGAGCAGTTACCCTCGCCAACGCCTGTGGAGCGTCTGGAATGTGCCAAGGATCATTTAGAGGCGTTATGGGACTATAAAGGCGATCGCGGTATCCGCCAGTCTCGTAAGCATATGACTTGGTATGCCAAAAATTTTCCCGGTGCGGCTGAACTGCGAGGACAACTAGCTGTCATTGAAACAGTAGAACAAGGTGTAGAGTTACTAAACCGTGCAATGGAGGGATTGGCTAATTTACCTTGCCCAGAAGAGGTCTCTGTCGAACCACAGTTGGTGTAGAGGCAAACCGCACTTGTCTCGAAGACGTTAAGCCATCAATCCCCTAGGGCAATTTATAGCAGTCACCCCATAGGTTAAGACATTCCTGATTCTCTAAAAGCAAGCTCTGGTTGAATCTTCAACTCACCGACTCAGGACTTTGCTACATCAGCCAGAGAAACCCAAAAAAACAAGGCAGGTGTTTTACCTGCCTTATCTATTTGAAAAGGACAATTACTTAAAAATTATCCTTGAAACAACGCTCTACACCTAGGCGGCAAAAACAGACCCATCTTAGTCGGGCTTAGTTGCCAACAGCACCTTCTAGGACATTCTCAATCTTGTCTTCGATGGAAACAGCCTGGGAATTTTCTGGTCGCTTCTGCTTATCAGCATCCGCCGTTCCCTGAACAGCATTTAGACCAGGGTTGGTTCTCGCCTGGGTATCTTTTTGGTTTGTCGCAGCGGGGTAGGAGCGGATTACCTTCTGCGACTCTCGTTCAATCCCAAGTAAGTTGTCCTCACCCTTAGTCGGACTACTGGTGGGGGCACTTGGGTTGGGATTAGCGCTGTAGGCAGGTAAAGCCTGAGAGAATAGTACAAAAGTGCAGACGAAAGCAGCTACCACCAAACGTGCTCGACGCCACAGGGTAGACCAGTTAAAACGATTAGATTTCATAGAAAGCTTCTCCTAATTTTTGGGAATTTTTGCATGAATCGGGTCAATAACCCGCTCAAAGCCAGTCAAATATTAAACTACCTTGTATCTATTGCCTCAAACTTTTGATCGCAGCAAATCTACACCTAGGTAGATCTGTAGGAGGCTTAAACAAAATGTTAAGTAACTTAACTTTGCTTAAGAAATTCTATGGTGGGGATTAAGGGGTCTTGAACAATACCCACACCTGTAAATCCCCACCGTTGCAACAGCGCTTTTAGCTGATTTTTAGAGATGGTTTCTACGGCAAAGCGATTGGCGAGGTCGGCACCGTGAGTATTGAGGTAACTTAGAGCCTCAAAATGCTCACGAAACATCAACAAGTATGCCGACGATGATTCGCGATCGCTATTAACCTGCGCCGCCAAATAGCGACCGTCAGCTCTAGACAGAAGGAGGTAATATACTTCACTCATTAGTCATTAGTCATTAGTCAGTTGTTCCAAGTGGGCGCTCCCTTACGGCTACCCAAACAGGGCTAATCTCCAATCCACCCATCTCTCACTTCAGATTAGCTAACCGAATCCGGGGGTCAACCACTTTCAAGAGTAAGTCCGCTAGTAAGTTACCCACAATCAGCATCAACGCTCCCATCATCAAGCTTGCCATGACCAGATAAAGGTCTTGGGCAATCACAGCGGACAAAATCAGACGCCCCAATCCTGGCCAGTTGAAGAAAAATTCGGCAATAAATGCACCACTAAGTAAGGCAGAAAACTCAAAACCCAAAAGCGTAATCAAAGGATTGACCGCATTGCGGAGGGCATGGACGTAAATAACTCGTTTTTCCGGCAGTCCTTTTGCCCGTGCTGTCTGGATGTAGTCTTGCCGCAAAACATCCAGTAATTCCCCTCTGGTGATCCGCTGGAGTCCTGCAAAACTGGTGATTGAGAGGGCAATGGTGGGCAAAATCATGTGCCAAGCAATGTCCAAAATCTTTCCCACAGGCGACAAGTCGGCATGGTTGATACTAGTCATGCCACCGACAGGAAATAAGGGGGACGTGTACTGGGCGAAGATCAGTAGCAGTAGAGCCGTGATAAAGCTGGGGAAGCCTTGTCCCGTGTAGCTTATAACCTGCAAAACTCGGTCAGAGGTGCGGTTTTGGTTAACAGCGGCAACAATTCCCAAGGGAATAGCGATCGCCCATGTCACAACTACCGAAGCCACAGCGAGTAGCAAAGTAGCAGGAATCCGCTCCCACAACAAATCCGCCACATCTCGGAAATAGACAAAACTAGTGCCAAAGTCACCCCTAGTCACCATCCGCACTAACCAACGCCAGTACTGCACAAGTGCTGGTTGATCCAAACCGAATTGCTGCTGTAGTTCCTCAATCCGTTCTGGGGAAATTTGGGGATTTTGCCTCAGGGTATCTAGGTAATCACCAGGGGCAAACTGAATAATAGCAAAGCTCAACGCGGAGGCTAGGAGCAGCGTCAAAACTGCCTGCAACAGCCGCTTGGCAATGTAGAAGGATGTCTCGCTTGTCAGGAGCATTTTCAGCCCATTCTGACTGGCTTTTAACCGATTACGGGTGGAAGAAGATTTAGTAGAAGAAGTCATAAAACGCCCCACTTCTTGAAAGCCACATTTTGCATTGACCTATCAGAATATCGATATTCTGGAGATTCAGACTTTTGGAAAACTGATCTAGAGACTAAAGGCATTGATTTTTTTGACAAAATCCTCAAAACTTTGAGTTTTCTATCAAGTTGGTCAAAAGATTAGGTTTTGAGATTCGTCTAGTTGCTGTAGCACTCAAAGACAAATATTCTCAACAAGTTGACTAAAAAATGACATATCGTAACTTTACAGGCTAGCCAAATTGTGGAATTAAGTTCCTTTATAAGATGGCATCAATCAATAGTAGCCAATTTTTTCCTGAATATAGATAAGTAAGACGAAGTAAATAATATGGGTTTGTAGTCAGGAGTAAATTCCTCAAAATCCAACCAATCCCTTGCTACGAGACGATTTCAAAAAAATATTACCTGGAGACACATCCTTGATATTTATTCCCGCCTACTTACTGGCAAGAAAAGTTGAAGAGCTTTATAAGTAACATCTTTATAGAACAAAATTAACTTTTCAGCCCAACTGCTAACGACCAATACTTCTGCCTTCACTGGCACCTTTCTCAAATACTAGTATGCTGCCTACACCACTTGTTGAAGAAGAGGTGGACATTGCTCTTTCATTCCCTGTAATTTTTTTCCAACCTACCTGGCGAGGCAATGCCTACCCAACGCCGAATCTTGCCTATCTTCTTAATACTCAATCAAGTTAATGATTGGCACATCCGGCAACTTTTGACGCCCACCTAAGTCTTTTAATTCGATGATAAAAGCGAAGCCTATCAGGTAGCAGTTTGTCTGCTGTACCAACTGGGCTGTCGCTGCGGCTGTTCCCCCGGTAGCCATCAAATCATCGACAATCAACACGCGGCTATCTGGATGAAAAGCATCTTGATGAACTTCTAGACAATCCATACCGTACTCCAGTTCGTACTCCACAGTATGAACGGCGGCAGGAAGCTTGCCGGGTTTGCGAACCGGGATAAACCCAGCCCCTAACATATAAGCTAGGGGAGGGCCAAAAATGAATCCTCGAGACTCCATTCCCACAACATAGTCAGGCGCGATCGCCGCTTCTTTACACTTTTGTGTAAGGGCATCAATGGTGTAGCGTAGCCCCTCTGGGTGACGCAGTAGCGTGGTGATGTCTCGAAATAAAATTCCGGGCTTAGGGAAGTCGGGTATGTCGCGAATGAGAGACTTAAGATCCATTGAGCAGTGAACTTTTGTAAAATGCAGGTTGACTCAGTAGTTGTAGCACGATTGCCTGACAGCAATGCCTCAAAGTGGCGATCGCACCAGGCAGCTATCCCAAGATGGCTGGCAGCAAAGCTCTGGAAATTCGTACAATAAGAGGCTGCATGGTTTTTGGCTGATTGCTAATACTCGAATTAGAAGTCACGTAAACAACATCAACGTTATGTTCTTAAGGCTTTGGGAACAAGCCATCCAAGTAGAAACCGAGCATAAATTCTCATGCAAAAATCAGGTATTCTACAGGCAGCAACCCGTCTGAGATTGAATTTTGCCAGAGTCAAAGCCATAGACAACCCTGGCTATTTATTTGAATGAATATTTCTGTGAGCGTAATGCCGACCAACAGTCCTCCTGCCCCATCAATGCCATTGATTTTAGACAGTCTACCCGATCCTACCCTGGTGAAAGAAGGGTGTCCGCTGCGGACACGGCAGCGGATTGACTTGATTTTACTGGCGATAGAAGCTCTAGAACTGGGTGGCTCAGAAGTTATGCTCGCCGTGGCGCGAGATTTAGGACTCCAAGACATTGTTAAAAATCGGGTCGTTTTGTGGCGCTTGCGCTGTACCAATCCTTGGCGACGAGCTCACACCAGACGTTCCCTAAGTTTGGATGAAGCCAAGGCATTAGTGTTGATTACAACCCATCTCACCCGACGCATGACTGTTGTCATTCGTCAATTGCTACTGGCGTATCAACAGCTTAATGAAAAGCAGCTTTCTGTCGAACATCACTTTCGCTTGTCGGAGTACTTAGAACGCTTCCGCGCTCACTTCAGAAGCCGGATGAATCCGCGACGGGCAAAAGTTGCTGCCTACAACTCAGACGAAAAGTTAAATGAGTTGGCACTGTCTCTTTTAGGTCAGTTACTGTTCTGTACGGGGACTTTGGGAACGCAGCGGCTTTGGACTAGTTTGTTTGATGGAGAGGTATCATGACAATTCGCCGTCAGTACAGTCTGCCAAACTGCACGCTGATTTTGGAGGGGTTAAGCGACGCTTCCCCAGCAACTGGGAATCAGTTTGATGCTCGCCCTTTAATGTCAATTTTGGTCAATGCCGAGTGTCATTTTTCTGGGAATATCCCGCCTCTGACGGGCGGTAGAGACTTTTTTGAAAGTCTGGTGAATACCGTAAACCGCTACGCCCAGGAATTTTTAAGCCAAGTACATCATCCCTACTTTCCAGAGAACAACCCAGGAGTGGTGACGCTGGAGAAAGTGGCGGATAAAGATTTGCATCGCTTGACATTGCTTCCATCTGCTGAGCCTACGCCAGTGGCTGCGGGGAGTAACTCGGCATCTACCCCAGCTCATGCCGTCCCCGTACAGATCGATTTGACAACGGTGCAGTTGTTTGATTTGGTGGATGCGGTCGATCAGTTTTTTGCCGATAGTCGTACTCTCCCAGGGATTTCCCTGCATTTAGAGCCAGTTTCTAAGCGCCATGCTAAGGCAGAGCAGCCGATCGCGCAACGGTCAGCCCCGGTAGCCTTGGGAGTCACCAGTTTGGCGATCGCCGCGATCGCGTTATTCTTTGTCCCAGTTCCTGAAGTTCGCCAACCCAGACCTGCAAACTCCCAATCTGAAGTCAGCGAAACTACAGGCGCTAACGGTGAAGGCACCGCCACACCTAATCCAGAGGAACTGGCGTCGGCTCCTCGCATTACTGACCCCAGCCAACTCTTGGCGCTGCAAAGTGATTTGCGTGACAAAATCGACCAAGTCTGGGAGAACAGACAATTTAATGAAAATTTAATCTACCGCGTTAGCGTTACTCAAGATGGCTCAGTCATCGGTTACAGACCGATTAATAGTCCAGCGGAGCTTGTTGGCAACGAAACGCCCTTGTCAGAGCTACTTTACCTCCCAGCCGATGGCAGTACATTTACGTCTGAGCCGATTGCTGATTTCCGAGTCGTGCTAACTCGAGGAGGTATCCCACAAGTTAGCCCTTGGGATGGTTTTAGGTAAACAATAGACCCAAAAGCAAAAATTTGTTTTTCCCTTTTGCCTTCAAGAGTGACGCCGTTGAGGATGACGCGTCTTGCTTTTCCCTAGGGGCAAGGCACAATGCCAAACCCCTATACGACTCTCTACCGCACAATTTGACGCATGTAATTTGCCCAAAGCTGGGCAGCTTGCCCGCTACTGCCTCGCGTGGGAGAGTTGTCATCGTTACCCAACCAGATCCCTGTGACAAGCTGGCTGTTAGGGACGTAGCCGATAAACCACAGGTCAACATTACGGTCGGTGGTACCCGTTTTTCCGGCTTCTCCCTGTCCAATAGAGGCACTACTACCTGTACCCCCCCTAACGACTCCCCTTAATAAGGCGTGCATGGTGTTGGCGACGGATGGGGAAACGGCTTGTCTATTTCTGTCGCCGTCCTCTTCAAAGTTGTAGATCACCCGGCAGGTTTTGGGATTGTCTGGCTCAGTACAGTCGCTACTATCGAGAATGCGTCGGATGGCGTGGGGCTGATTCCAGACACCACGATTAGCGATCGCGCCATAAGCCCCGGTAATTTCCAGAACATTGACTTCGCTTTGACCAATAGCAAGACGGGGAACCGGATCGAGTTTGGAGCCAATCCCTAGCCGTCGTGCTGTTTGCACCACGTTATTTAATCCTGCATCTTGAGCGACTCGGATGGCGACCACATTCTCTGATTGCGCTAAGCCTGTGTACATATCAATATTGCCTCCCGAACGCTGACAACCCGCGATGCCGTCTAAGGGGGCGCAGGAGTAAGTCTTTCCCGGAGAGCTACCTTGCTCCAAAGCTGCCGCGTAGGGGAACAGCTTGAAGGTAGAACCTGGTTGTCGCTGAGCTTGGGTGGCACGGTTAAATTGGCTTTTTTGGTAGTCTACGCCGCCCACAAGGGCACGAATTTCACCGTTATCGCTGTTGAGAGTGGCAATTGCTCCTTGAGAAAATCCGAGGCGAGAACCTGTACTGTTCACTGAGTCGCGCAGGGCGGCTTCGGCAGTGGTCTGCGTCTGCAAATCCAGCCCCGTTTCTACAATGAAATTACCTTCCTGGGCTAAATCTTTTCCCAATAATTGCTGCAATTCCGTGAAGACGTAACTATAAAAGTAGGGGGCTTTCGTGCTAGCGAGGGTTTCACGAGCCTTGGGGCTAACTTCAATTCGCGATCGCCTAGCTCGTTGGGCTTCCTCATCGGTAATCATTCCCAAAGCTCGCATCCGTGCAATGACATTATTCCGCCGTTGCAGGGCCCCATCATAATCCTGCACTGGGTTATAGCTATTGGGGGCAGGTAAAATTGCCACCAAGGTTGCCGCTTCTTGTAGCGTCAAATCTCTAGCGGATTTATCGAAATAAAACTGCGCCGCATCTTCAAAGCCGTAGGCATCAATTCCTAAATAGACACGATTTAGATAGGTTCTTAAAATTTCGTCCTTGCTGTAGAACGTTTCCAGCTTCAGCGCCACGGCTGCCTCCCGGAGTTTACGGCTGGCAGTATTTTCTCTGCCCACGTATTCCGTAAACAGGCTGCGTGCTACCTGCTGAGTAATGGTGCTTGCCCCTTCGCGAATGCCGCCGCCTTGGATATTTCTTACCAGTGCCCGCAAAACACCGTAGGGATCAACCCCAAAGTGCCAGTAATAGCGGGCATCTTCTGAGGCAACAGCAGCTTGAGGTAGGTAGGGAGAAAACTCAGATAGCGGCTTTAGCTCAACGTGGGATTCTGTGCGGGGTTGTCGCAGGAGGACGTCATCCCCTGAATAGACCACTACAGGGCCTTGAACGCCCGCTGGTAAAGGTCGCACTGGTACCTTTAGCCATTCAATGCCGACGAGCAGTGCTGCCAAGCCCGTCAACGCACCAGCCCCGTACAGCGCATAACGAATGCCTTTGATATACCAGGGCGGGGGATTGTGATATTGCAACCGGACGGCAGCGGCAAGTTCTGGCGGCCCAAGAGTCAAGATATCGCCGTGGCGCAGTGCCAGCATCGGCAGGCGACGCTTACCCCGATAAATGCCATTGGTCGATTGTTCGTCTTTCAGCAGGAAGTTGGTGCGTCGCCGTCCGTAACGTTCTAGGGACAAGTGAGTCTGACTGACGACGGGGTTACGCACCACAATATCGCAGGATTTAGAACTACGTCCCAATAGATAGCGATCGCCAACTAAAGGATAAATTTCGGCTTTATCTGCACCCGAATCCTGCACCCAAAGTTCTGGAACTTTGGCATTGGGCTTCAGTGCTAGTGCCTGAAAATTAATCTTGGCTTGAATGGTGTGTACTGCCTGGGTCACTTGACCAAGCAATGTTTGTGGCTGTTGTGGAGGCGGGGGAGGACTCATTATCTAACTATTAGCAAGTCAGCTTAATAGTGCTGGTACTTAATTTTACGATCAACCCTTTTTCTGGCGTTGCTGGTTGCAATTCTAGCAATAGCTACGATGAATCTGCTGTGTATGTTAGTAAGGCAGAGGAACAGAGGATGTTTCGCTCTGCCCTTCGATGTTGCCCTAGGGTGACGTGAAGGAGAAAATCGAAAGTTATCGCTTCTCCCTTCTAATAATATTGGGGCGATCACGCTATCTAGAACCCTCAGATGCAGGAGGATTGGCAAAACTGCCGATTAGTAAGAAGACAATGCCCACATTGATAAAGACATCTGCCAAATTAAAGATGGGGAATTGAATCAGCCGAAAATCTAGAAAATCGACCACATATCCGGCGGCAAATCGGTCGATACCGTTACCAAATGCCCCTGCCAAAACAAAGCCATAGCCTAGTTGCTCAAGTTTGGTAAGTCTGGGGCCAAATACGGCAAAGGCGATTAAACCGAGACTGACGATTAAGGATAGCCAGCGCAACCACCCTGCACCGTTTCTAAACAGACTAAATGCTGCCCCAGTATTGGTGACAAAAGTCAAGTGAAATACCCCCTCCCACAAGGGCACAGTTTCCCCTAGGTCAAAATTACGCACAACCCATAACTTAGTCAGTTGATCCAAAACCAAACTGACCAAGGCAACAATCCAAAAGAGGCGATTTTTTAGACGCATGAGGTTAGAGATTGGGGACTAGGGATGGGGAAGAGAGTGCCGAGTTGTGAGTTATTTCCTCGGATTGGTTTCCCCACTCTCGATTAACCGATCGCCTCGGTTTTTCACCTCCTGGACAGCGAGACGCCAGCGCTACAATTGCGGCTCTCCTACAGGGTTAGTAAAACATGATTTGTCGCAGAACAAAGGCTAAAACAGTGGTGACGCAGACAATAACTAACTGCCCAGGTAGGGGATAGCAGGAATATCTCACGACCGCCCCTAGTAGGGGCCCTAGCCCAGTGGTTGTCCAGGTAAAGGAGTGGAAAACAATTAAATAACCTATCCCGTAGAGGTGAATCGTTAGCAGACCACACAGACAGCTAAAGGCTAAGGATTCTAGCCTTGGGGGCAGTCGAAAGGCGAGCAGTCCGCAAACCCAGGCACCTGCAATAAAGCCGAGTAAGTAGCCGAAGCTCGGCTCTTTGAGATAGGTAATGCCACCACCTTGGGAAAAGACGGGGAACCAGGTTATTCCCAACACTACATAGGCAATTTGGGAAAGTGCCCCCGCATTTTTTCCTCCCAAGCAACCCGCCAACAGTACCGCTCCGATTTGATAAGTAACACCCAGCGAGTGAGTTTGAATGCCTTGCTGGGCCCACTCCCATGGCGCGTTGGGTACAAAGGCTTCGAGAAATGTTCCACCAATCGTTAGCAGTAAGCCAATCAGCGCCCACAGAAGTTCGTTGGGAGCAGACACAGTTAACAAGGGACTAAAACAGAAACAGGCAAGAGTCTACAAGCGTACTCGTTTTTTACTCTCTACTAAACTCACCCGGAATCGGTGCCTCGCCGCCTTGAAGTCCTAATTCTTCAAGCATGGCGTGGTCTAACGCTGGGGGTTGACCCATTGTTGTGAGGTAGTGACCAATCAGCATAGCATTGATGCCAGACTTTAAACCCAAAGCTTGGAGGTTGCCCATCACGGCTTCGCGTCCACCCGCATAGCGGAGAATTTGCTGGGGAAGGATGAAGCGGAAGATAGCGATCGCTTTTAAGGCTTCATAGGGGTCGAGTTGGGGACGCTCTTCTAAGGGCGTTCCCGGTCTAGCCGTGAGTAAGTTTATCGGCACTGATTCAACATCCAAGTCTCGCAGTGTCAGGGCTAAATCTACCCGGTCTTCCCAGCTTTCCCCCATGCCCAAAATACCGCCAGTACAGGCTTGAATACCTGCTGCTTTTAGGTTCTTGATTGTCTCGACGCGATCGCGCCAGGAATGGGTGGTAACGATTTCTGGGAAAAAGTTCTCCGACGCTTCCAAATTGTGGTTATAGCGCGTCACCCCTACCTCTTTGAGGGCTTGTGCCTGTTCTGGCGTCACCTCTCCTAAGGCACAGCAGGGCTTGATACTTGTTTGAGCAATAATTTCTCGGACTGTCTCCAGAATTTGTGCAAACTCTGGGGATTTTGAGCTGCTATATTTTGGGCCTCGTCCTTGACTTACTAGGCAAAAACGCTTTGCCCCTGCCAGTTCAGCCGATTTCGCTTGTGCCAGAATTTCTTCTTGAGACTTTAAGCCGTAAATTGGTGAATCATTGCTCGGATGGTGAGCCGATTGAGCGCAAAAACCACAATTTTCTGAGCAGTTGCCGGACTTAACATTAATAATGCTGCACAAGTCTACAGTATTGCCGCAGCACGCTTGGCGGATGCGATCGGCGGCGGCACAAAGCAACAAAATATTTTCTTGATCTTCAATTTCCGTAAGGGCAAGCGCTTCTTCTCGCTCGATCTGCTCTCCGGTAACAATCCGCTCAACCAGGTTGTTTAGCCATTCACCCAAGTCTGGCTTTGGTTCTCCAGAAGCCGGAGCACTATATGGCTGGCGGGACGACGTTGATAAAGGCGCTTGAACCACGCTGAGACCTCACAAATCGCGTTGTGCGATTAGACCAATCGCGATTCAGAGTCTACCCCAGTTTGTTGTGCATAAACAACATCTGCAGCTTTTGCACGTAATTATTTAGCCTCAACAGGCATCAGTGGAGATCGATACGGTCGTGATCTGTCCGTTACCAATCCGAGATAGGATTAACCTAAATTTTAAATTGCTGTACTTTGTGTAAATTATGGTTATGAAGCGCTACTTATCATGTCTATTCGCCCTGGTTTTGGTTGTTGTAGTTGGCTTAACGGGATGTTCTGATAACGGAACGGGTTTGACAGGGAATTACCGCCAAGACACTCTGACTGTGTTGCAATCTTTAAAAACAGCAATTGAATTACCTGAGGATGCACCAGATAAAGCAGCCGTTCAGATGACAGCGCGTCAACAAATCAATGATTTCGCCTCTCGCTATCGTCGCGATAGTGCCGTTGCCAATCTCAGCTCCTTTACAACAATGAGAACGGCATTAAATTCTCTAGCAGGTCATTACAGTTCCTATCCCAACCGTCCTTTACCCCAGAAGCTCAAAACACGTTTGCTTCAAGAGTTGCAGCAGGTTGAGGGTGCCCTACGGCGTGAAGGATAGTATAAAGCTGACTAGGGTGTGGCTTTACCCGTTGATCCCTGAACCCCTTTTTAATTGAAAATACAAATGTTAAAACAAGGGTTTGAGCAATCAAGCCCTTATTTTCATCGGGGTGTAGCTCAAAAATGGCTCAATTTTACTGGAACTGTGGAATAAACATCAAAGTCAATTAATTTCACAGTTCCTGATATGATCCTGAACCAGTTGTATCAGTTAACGAGTCCTGGTTTTGTATCCCGATGTTTCAAAAAATCTAAGCATGTCTAATTGGTTGATGGGATTGGTGCTAGGTTCGGCGTCCGTGCCACTGCAAATATTTCGGACAAGCCAGCAACAAAGACTCTCGCGCGGTTTAGTGTCGCTGTTGATGGTCAGTAGTAGCTTGATTAGCCAGGTAGGAATGACCCAATCTGCTCAGGCTCAAACCTTGGCATACTGCCAGTTAAATGCCGAGGCGATCGCTGAAAAAGAAAGCTTACGAACCAGCTCCCTCAAAGGCAACAAAGAGGCTCTAGACGGCTATAAAGCGATTGTAAACAAACATGCTGATAGCTTGCAGCAGTGCCGCCGTCGCACTTGGCCCCGCGACCAAGCAATTTGGTTGCGCCTGTACCCCTGTGATGCTAAGGAAGGTGCGGTAGATGACATCCTAGACCGGATTGTTAATCGCGGCTACAACCAAGTCTATGTCGAGGTATTTTTCGATAGCCAAGTGCTGCTACCTGCCTCGGATAACCCTACCCCTTGGGCGTCAGCCCTACGAAACTCAGGGACAGAGAACGTTGATTTATTAGCCCAGGTGATTCAAAAGGGACACGAACGGGGTCTGCGGGTCTATGCCTGGATGTTTACGATGAACTTTGGCTACTCTTACTCCCAGCGTTCAGATCGACAAAGGGTACTGGCGCGCAATGGTAGGGGAGAAACCAGTTTGTCTTTTGTCAAAGATGGCTCTCAAGCTTTCGTTGACCCCTACAACCAGCAAGCCAAGACCGACTATTACCGACTAGTCCAGGCTGTTCTAAAACGTAAGCCAGATGGTATTTTATTTGACTATATTCGCTACCCCCGTGGCTCAGGGTCTGACTCAGTCGCTACGCGAGTAGAAGATTTGTGGATTTATGGGGACGCGGCGAAACAAGCTCTGTACGACCGCGCCCTCAACAGCAAAGGACGGGAACTGATTCAGCGTTATATCAGCAAAGGCAGCATCAATAGCAGTGATATAGCAGCGATAAATAGTCTCTACCCGGATGAAGGCGCACCTCTTTGGCAAGGTCGCAACCCTTCAGGGAATGACACTGTCGCCTCTTTGCAATGGCAACTTTGGCAACTGAGTGTTGCCCATGCGGCTCAAGGGGTGCTGGACTTTCTCGCCTTAGCATCGCTACCTGCCCAGCGCAGTGGAATCAAAGCTGGGGCAGTCTTTTTCCCTGACGCCAATCAAGTGGTTGGTCGTGGTGGGTTTGATTCCCGACTCCAGCCGTGGGACAGATTTCCCAGTTCCCTGGAGTGGCACCCCATGGTCTACGGCGTTTGCGGTAATACAGGCTGCATTGATAATTTGGTAAAACGCACTCTTGATGGTGCCTTATCCGGCGGAGCGCAGGTAATTCCTGCTCTGGCGGGGGCCTGGGGACAATCTGTTAGTAATCGTCCATCCCTGGAAGCACAAATGAGTAGCCTGCGGCAGTTTGCCCCCCAGGTTAACTCGGTGAGCCATTTTGCTTTTTCCTGGCAAGAGCCTCAGTTCGATCGCGATCGCAAGTTCTGTCAATAAGAGGGATAGTTTGAGAAAGTCAGGGGAAGCGATCGCTTCCCCCTTTGTTTAAGCCACTACGAAATTCACCAATTTCCCAGGCACAACAATGACTTTTTTAATTTCCTTGCCGTCGATGTAGCGCTGGGCAACTTCCGAATCGCGAGCATACTGTTCTAAGGCTTGCTTATCAGCCTGCGCCGGAACTTGAATCGTGCCACGGGTTTTACCCATAATTTGAATCACCAAAGTAATTTCATCAGCCACCAAAGCCGTTGGGTCAACCTGCGGCCAAGCTTGAGTATGCACGGATTCACCATTACCGATCAGGTGCCACAATTCCTCAGCCATGTGAGGAGCAAAGGGAGCCAAGAGCAGCATCAGCGTTTCCATGCCTTCGGCATAGATTGGGGAGTCTTTACAACTGGCATCCGTGAGGGCATTACTCAGTTTCATCAATTCGGAAACAGCCGTATTGAACTGATAGTTGCTCTCTAAATCCTCAGTGACTTCTTTAATAGCGGTGTGAATGGCACGGCGCAAGTCTTTTTGTGCTTTATTCAATTCTCCCGCTTGGGGATTGGGGCTAGGAGAGAGGCGGCCAAAATCAGTTACCAACCGCCAGACACGGTTGAGGAAGCGGAACTGTCCCTCTACATCAGCATCGTCCCATTCCAAATCCTTTTCTGGCGGCGCTTTAAACAAGATGAACATCCGAGCAGTGTCGGCACCGTACTTGGTCAGTACTTCTTCTGGTGCGATGCCGTTGTACTTGGACTTGGACATTTTTTCATAAGTGACCTCCAGCGCGTCCCCAGTTTCTGGATCTTTCGGGTCAGCAGAGTCAATCTCTGTCGGGACGTAGTACTTGCCCGTTTTGGGGTTTTTATAAGTGGTGTTTTGCACCATACCTTGGGTGAGCAAGCTTTGGAAGGGTTCGTCAAAATCGAGTAAACCGCGATCGCGCAACACCTTGGTCACAAAGCGCGAGTACAACAAGTGCAAAATCGCATGTTCAATTCCCCCGACATACTGATCGACGGGCATCCAGTTATTCGTTTTTGCGGAGTCAAAGATTTGAGACTCGTTCCTGGCATCTGGGTAACGCAAGAAATACCACGAGGAATCAATAAAGGTATCCATCGTGTCAGTTTCTCGCTTGGCAGGTGTCCCGCAGCTCGGACAAGGGACATTTACCCAATGTTCCAACTGAGACAGTGGCGACGCACCCCGACCGCTAAACTCGACATCTTCCGGCAACTCCACAGGCAAATCGGCTTCCGGTACTGGCACCGTGCCACAGTTAGGGCAGTGAATGACTGGAATCGGCGCACCCCAGTAGCGTTGCCGGGAGATTAACCAATCCCGCAGGCGATACTGAATGCGTGCTTTCCCGATTTTTTGCCTCTCGGCGTATTTAATCACCTCTTCCTTGGCTAGGGGAGATTCCATCCCATTGAAGAGGTCAGAATTGACAACAATTCCCGGCTCGGTGTAAGCCTGCTTCGGAGATGCCTTAATGTCTGCCGCATCTGCCCGCACAATCACCACTTTGATTGGCAAGTTCTGCTCCGTGGCAAATTGGAAGTCCCGCACATCGTGAGCTGGAACGCCCATTACTGCCCCTGTACCGTACTCGTACAGCACGTAATCGGCAATCCAAATCGGAATTTCTTCTCCCGTAAAGGGATTAATCGCTTTGCCCCCTGTTGGGATGCCCTGCTTGGGTTTATCTTCGGCAGTTCGTTCTAATTCGCTTTGGTTCGCTACTTCTTGAATGAAGGCATCAACCGCTGCGGCGCGCTCGCTTGTTGTCACTAGCTGCGTCAGGGGATGCTCTGGTGCCAGGACAACGTAGGTGACACCATAAACGGTATCGGGACGGGTGGTAAACACACCAATTTTTTCGTCCATCCCCACGATGGGAAACTCTAAGTAAGCTCCGACAGATTTGCCAATCCAGTTTGCCTGCATCAGCTTGACCCTCTCTGGCCAACCTGTCAATTTGTCGAGGTCATTCAGCAATTCTTCAGCGTAGTCGGTGATTTTGAGGAACCACTGCCGCAACAACTTACGCTCTACCTTGGCTCCACTACGCCAGGAGCGACCTTCACTATCAACTTGCTCGTTTGCCAAAACGGTCTGGTCAATCGGGTCCCAGTTAACTGCGGCTTCTTTTTGATACGCCAAGCCTGCTTGGAGAAACTGCAAGAAAATCCACTGCGTCCACTTGTAGTAGTCCGGCGAACAGGTGGCGACTTCCCGGTTCCAGTCGTAGGAAAGCCCCAACCGTTTCAACTCAGCACGCATCTGAGCAATGTTGGCGTCAGTCCATTTGGCAGGATGAATGCCCCGCTGAATAGCCGCATTTTCGGCGGGCAAGCCAAAGGCATCCCACCCCATTGGATGAAGCACCCTGAACCCTTGCATGCGACGAATTCGGGCAATTACATCCGTAATTGTGTAGTTACGGACATGGCCCATATGCAGGTTGCCGGAGGGATAGGGAAACATAGACAGCGCATAAAATTTTGGCTTGTCTACCTCTGTGGGAGCTTGATCTAAACCCAATTTATCCCACTGCTGTTGCCATTTTTCCTCTATCTCTGCCGGGTTGTAACGTGACTCCACGAAAGAATCTCCTGGATAATTAACCTTGTCCAATTCAACAATTGTGGCATATCCAGTTAATTACAGGGCTTGGCGGCTGCCCTCTGGGCAACAAAATCTCAAGATAAAGATGATGGTAGAAAATTTGCGCGTGTTTGTTTACGGAACTCTCAAGCCGGGAGAGGTAAATTATCAGCGTTACTGTGCGGGAAGAACAATTGAGGAAAAGAGCGCGATCGCCTGGGGTCAACTTTTTGATCTCCCGTGCGGTTATCCAGCAATGATTCTCGGCAATCAGCAAGTTTACGGCTTCTTACTCACATTTACCGACACAGCCGTTTTAGAGGATTTAGACCGACTAGAAGACTACAACCCACATCGACTACCAGAACAAAACGAATATAATCGGCAGCAAATTGAGGTGTTTGATGGGGCAGGAAAATCCTTAGGCAACGCCTGGGCATATTTTATGACCCCCCAGCAAATCCAACGCGCCAACGGGAGCTTCCTTCCCCAAGGGTGGTGGAGTGGCTATCCATACTCAGAGCAATAGGGGCAAACATCGTTCGCCCCTAAGCTTTCTTTAAAGTCAAATAGCTAGATTTGATATTAGTTGATAGTAGAACTTGCTAGTTCACGTTTGTTTGAGCGGAGTTTTGGGTAGCGGAGGGGTCAGCAAATGCACCGGAAGCGGGAGAGGCAACAGGTGCTTTGGGAATTTCGACTACAGGTCGATTGAGGGCAATCATCAAGGGTTCTTGAGCCGCCTCTTCTGGTGCTTGAGCAAATTGTGGGACTAAGGATTGGCTACCTGGAAAAAGTCCTGTCAAGGCACTGACAAAAACAGCCGCGATCGCTGTACCACCCCAAGCTGCCCACCGAATAGTCCGGCGGCGTTCAAGGCGTGAAAAAACGTGATCGGCGACTTGTTGTGCCGATTGTTCGCGGGGGACGGGTAGAGTCTGTATTCCCTGACGTAGTCTGAGCAGCCGGGAATGCAAACGTTGCATATCCGGATCGGCTGCTAGCAGCTCTTGCACTTGCTTTCGCTCTGTTGCTGTCACCTCACCATCTAAGTAGGCACTTAGCAGTTCAAAGCCATCGCGTTGCAGGATATCCAATTCGTTAGGACTCCGCTGCTTAGAATGTTTACGAGCGTCAAAATTGGAGGTCATTTTTGCGTCACCGCCGAGTCATACCAAGCGCTCTTACAAAGCTTAGTCTATACATCTCATCATACAAAGAACAACCATTCATGGAAATGGTTCCCGAGATGGATTCTGACTTCAACACCCATCTAAGTAATTTTGCAGTTGAAGTTGCAGCCGAGAACGCGCCCGTGCAATTCTTGACTTGACTGTTCCGAGGGAAACACCTGTAATTTCGGCAATTTCCTCATAGGCCATGCCTTCGATTTCTCTAAGGACAATTGTCGTGCGGAATACTTCTGGTAAGTCCGCGATGCACAAGCGCAGTTGTTCGTAAAATTCACGGGTCGCCATATCATCATCTGGGCTGGGATTATCGGAGGCGATTTCCCAGTCCATCTCCCCATCGTCCATACGACGGGGCGCATCTAATGATAGGGGTGGTGCTACCCGTTTGCGTTTGCGTAACTCATCGTAAAACAGGTTGGTCGCAATGCGACTTAACCAGCCTCGAAATTTGACTGGCTCCTGCAAACGCTTAATGTTGCGGTACACTCGAATCCAAACTTCTTGAGCCAAGTCAGCTCGATCCTGCCAATCCGGAGCAAGATGGTACAGAATTTTGTCTACGTGGGATTGATACCGACGTAGGAGTTCGGCAAAGGCGACACGATCAGGACGGATTCCCGTCTGACAGTGCAAAATCAAGTCGTAGTTCGAGAGTTTTTCGGGTTGCACCGGTACTTGAGGAGCAGTTGCCTCAACCGTTGACCAGGATACAGGAATCGATTGGCTCATGGATGAAATGTGGGAGAACGAACATCCTTCTTCCCCAAGACACCCTACTTGCTTTTAAAGTTCCCGTTGATAGATCAGCGTACAATGGCATTTTTACAAACAATTGACAAGTTATAGTCAGCAAATGAATCATGATCTCAGTGAGGAAAACTTAAAACATCCTCCTAGAGTGGTAGTTACTCGATAGCTAGAAATTTTTCAAAATTCCTAACTTAGTTTTTGTCTGAAGGCTAGTCTGGTGTGTTATTGCTTGTAAAAGATGCCTAATGGGCAGTTAGGTTTATACTCAAACCCAGTGTACGTCAGGCGGGAATTTAAAGAGCCGGGGTCTTGGGAGCTATATATAGTTCTCGCCGACAGGCAACGTCTCCGGAAACTTAGCTTGAAAAAAGATGTGATGATCAATCACGAGCGCAGAAAAACCGATAACTCTTTCACCCGTTAGCCTTTCTCCCCTACCCTCCGTACTAAATAACGTTAAATCTGAAAAACCAATACCCATTGAGGATTAGGCTAGGGGTAGAAGTTTTGATTCCTTTGTTCCGTGTGTAACGCTGTCGAGACTGAATTGCTGTTAAAGCAGTAGGTAACGAAAAATTTTAAGGAGTCGTAGCTAAATGCGTGACTGGAAACAGCAAATCACCATCTTATTAGCAGAAGAGTCTGCCAATGACCAGCACTTAGTCAGGCAGGCGCTGCAAGAAAGTAGCTTACCCGGTGAAATGCGTGTCGTTCAGAACGCAGAGGAACTACTGGACTATCTTTACCACCGCAATCAATTTAGCGAACTCGCCAATTCACCACAACCGAATCTGATTTTGCTGGATTTATATTTGCCAAATCTAGAGTGTTCGCAGGTGCTACAGCAAATTAAAGCTGACCCGAAGTTGCGGCGCATCCCCGTTGTGATCCTCACGAGTTCATCAGCAGACGAAGATATCCGCCGTAGCTATGAACTGGGTGCCAGTTCTTATCTCACTAAGCCAGTAACATTTGAATCATTGGTCGAGCTAATGAATACTTTAAGAGAGTACTGGTTTGAAGTGGTGGAACTACCGCCAGCCAATAATTAATGAATCAAGGAGACTCTCTCCCGATAGCTCGCGATATTTCTACCTTCTACTACTAGGGGTAAACTTCTATTTGTGCAGTCAATAATTGGATCGGGATCATGGCAAGCAATGACTCACTTTCACATAGCTTTATGCTGATGAGCTTTGGGGCGGCGGGTGTCTTGTTTTTTATGGCTGTCCAGCCGAAGCCTGCTCAACAATCCTCAGAGCCTAAAACAGTTGTCGCCGCACTTCCCACGCCGCCGCAATCCTCCTCTAGAAAAACCTCAGCGTCTACTGTATCTAAAGCATCTCTCCTAACGCCCTACATGAAATGGGCTGCCGCTTCCTTAACTACCCGACTAGTGGTTGATTTAAGTGATGCCCAAGTCTACCTTTATTGGGGCGATCAACAATTGGCGAGCTACCCAGTTGCGGTTGGTCAACCCGGATGGGAAACTCCGACAGGAACGTTTAAAGTTATCCATCAGCAACGTAATCCTGTGTGGCAACAGCCGATTACGGGTGAGTTGATAAAAAATAGCCCGAAAAATCCGTTAGGCGATCGCTGGATTGGATTTTGGTCTGATGGGCGTCATCAGATTGGCTTTCATGGGACGAATCAAGAAGCTCTGGTAGGGCAGGCAGTATCCCACGGCTGCTTGCGGATGCGAAACCAGGATATCCGCGCTCTCTACGAGCAAGTAAGTCCTGGGACACCCGTGATTGTTAAGGAATAAAAAGATATTTATCGTTGATATATTATCTGTATTGGAATACCCAAATAATCACTAATTCATGGGCTAACCATCCTACTGCTTCTGATTGAATGTTGGTATTAGTTCTAAGTTGATATTTTTGTAGAGATTATATTTCTTACATTCACTTAAGTAGTTTACTTTGAGAGGTTTTACTCTTCCTTGCTAAAGCGGGAGTTAACTCAACAGGCGGTGATGATACTGCACCCCACTGAGTTACTAAACCGCGTAACAGAGATTCTTGTTCTGTGCGAAACATCTGCAAACTGCCGCCAGCGTTCATAATGGCAAACCAGATAGTGCCCTGCTGTTGTGTTGGTAATGCTCCGGCTAAGGAACTGACCCGATCAAGACTGCCTGATTTCACGACGGCTAAAGGAGGTAGCGATCGCTGACTTAAAATGCCTTCATCCTGCCCGACAACCGTAAATACATCAGCAACCGTCATCCCAGAGGGCTGTAAATAGCGTTCAATGGCTAAAAACATTGCTACAGCAGCACGAGGGGAGATGCGATTTTCTTCCCCCAAGCCAGAACCATTGATCAGGCTAATTTCTGCGGGCGGAACCCCAGCGGCACTGGCGGCTTTTTGGGCGACGACTTTTGCTCCCCCGACAGAATCTGCCAGCATCTGGGCCATTTTGTTATTGCTATAGCTGTTCATCTTTTTCAGCAGTTCAGCTAAGGGGTAAGAAGTATGGCGCACTATTGGCTCGACGTTAGCCGGAAGGGAAGAAGCCACCTGTACTCCTCCCGCGATCGCTACTTGGGGGCGTGGCGTCCCTGGCGGCAAGGTCTGATACTGGCTCAGGGCTTCGGCTGACCAAGTTTGAGCGTTTAACCCTTGCTTGAGCAGATTTCCTGACTTCATCGGGTCAGACTCAAAGTTCATGTAGAACTTGTCAACAATAATGAGATTGCCCGTTACTTGCTTGATACCGCTTTGATTTAAGAGATTACCAACCGCGATCGCTTCTTCCCACACAAATAAGGGGTCTTCTCCCCCCTGAACAACCAAATCTCCCTCTAATACCCCGTTTTCAATTGCTCCGGTTGTTCCAATTAGCGTCACAAACTGGCGCTCAGTACCAAAGGTAGAAAGGGCGGCAAGAGTCGTCGCCACCTTCGTTATAGAAGCAGCAGGCAGAGGCACTGTACCTTGATGATTTGCTAACAGAGTATCCCCGGTTTGTATCCATACGCCCTGGCTGTCCCTAGCAAATCCCTGGGATGCCAACGTATTCACATATTGGTCAATTAGAGGGGTAACGATATTAGCAATCTCTGCTGGTAGTACCAAAGGAACAGTTTTTGCCGCAACAGACAAGGCGTCATTTGGGTTCATCGGTGACGGAGAAGCCTCGGAGAGGGGTGCCGAGGTTGTAGTTTTTGGGGAATTCGCCGTAGAACAGCCAACCAATAGTGTCAGCAGACTGGCAGAGAGTGCAGCCGTTAGCGATCGGGTTTTGGGCATTTTACTGTCTGAGTTCAAATCCACTATGAGACCATAAATTCTACCTAGCATTTACTACCTACGTGCTACTAAAAATTGCATCCGATATTGACGTAGGGATACTAATCGCGATCGCCTCCATCCATTTCAGAGTCGTCGTATATCCACATCGGTTTAACCCCGCGTGAATGCCTGAAGCCAAGTTTTTCGTAGAAAGGGATAGCATTATCTACTGCAAGCAATATCTGCTGATGAAAATTAGCATAACGGCTTTGAAGATGTCGCATTATCTCTCGTCCTATCCCCTTGTTTTGATAGGACGGCAACACCAATAGGTGAGAGTAGTAAACAACAAGTGCCCCATCCGAAATAGCGTTCCCAAGTCCGACTAGTAAATCCTGATGCCATGCTGAGATTACCGTTTGAGAGTTTGTGAGAGCTAACAAAAGTTCATCAGGTTTCTCTGCTGCCGACCATCCACATTGTGAATAAAGATCGATCACCAGATCGCGAGGGAGTTCTGATTTTTCACGATACTCAATTTCTTCAAAAATCATCACTACTGCTGCGGAACTAGAGTACTAGGATAAATTCGCCAAGTAATCGTCTGGAACGATACCTCGGTAAGTGGTTCGCCAAGTGTCTATGTGGATTCGGGCAATTAAAGGAATGTCGGCTAGCGTAGCTTCTCGCACAACCATGGACAAGCACATGTACAGACACCTAACTAATCCTGGACGTACTCTTGTCCGCTAACTAAAGCCTGTTCAGCTCGAACAAATTCCCGTCCTAAATAGGCGGCATGAGCGAGCAGAGAAACGGGGCAAGGGTTAGTTTCTTCAAAAATTTTCACAGAAAGTTCTTTTGCTGTTCTGCCTGCGTATAGGGTTGCTTGAGGACGTTCTACTTTTTCCCGTGCTGAAATAACTTTGCCCGTGTCTGGATCGACTGCCAAACCCTTTTCATTGATCACGTTCGTATAATGTTTGGCACAAATTAATCCGGCATCCCGATCCAGATAAATAATAAAATATCCGTCTGGGTCAAGGTCAATATGGCGTTTTGAGAGCTTCTCGTCAACTGTGGTTAGGGCGTCTGTGGTTTGATGCATATCTCAGTATTGATTATTTCAGCTCAGAGTTTCTGATTTTTTTCAAGTCGGCAATGAACCTATTTCTAGTTTAGAAGTTGATTGCTCTATTCAGAGAATTAGAAGTTGGTATATTCCATTTCTCAACCCAGTAGAGTCTATCTACAATTTAGTATTCTTCTTTTTGTCCTGGCGTCCTTTGCTCTGCGAAAATATCGGCATACTTCACGCTAACTGAGAATGGCTATAGGAAAAATATTGTTCATTAGACAGCACTAAGGTTGACACTACCCACCCAACTGAACAAATTAAGCGGTCACAGAATCAGCCTGTATTAATTAATCAATGGCATCTAGATCGAGAGGAATGTCCCGCTTGCTAAAGGGCAAATCCTGATTGATGGCGTCAATTTCTTCCTGTTCCATCGCATTTACTTCGCCGATGTAGTTATGCAGAATTTGGGCAAGGCGTCGATTGTAGAAGCGGTGCAAGCTGTGGTTGGGGGTGGCGGGGAAGCCGCGACGTTTTTTGTGGCGTCCTCCTGCACCAGGGTCAAAGCTTCGGATGCCGTTGGCGATCGCCCAGTCAATGGGAGTGTAATAGCAGGTGTCAAAATGTAAGCAATCGTACTCTTCAAAGCAGCCCCAGTAGCGCCCGTACAGTTGATCGCCTTTGGTGAGGCAAAATGACATCCCCACCGGACGGTGTTCATCTCCTTCTTGATAGGCGGCGACGAGTAAAACGCGATCGCTGTAATTGGGATAAAGCTGCTCAAAAAATTTGCGGGTGAGGTACTTGCTACCCCAGTAAAACTTGTCGCAGGTGCTGCTGTAGAAGCTGTAAATCAAGGGAAAAACTGATTTAGGAATCTGATCACCTTTGAGGAGTTTGAGGTACAAACCCGCATTCGTCACGGCTTTACGTTCCCGCTTGATATTGCGTCGCTGATTAGCGTTAAAAACTGCCAGGTAATCATCAAAGCTTTGGAAGTTATTGTTTTGCCAAATGTAGCTGTGGTGTAGCCAGCTAGTGAAGCCGTGGCGTTCTATAACCGGACGCCATTGGGGGTCAACAAAGAGGAAGTGACAGCCAGAAAGCTGGTTGCGATCGCAAAAATGGTCAATGGCGACCACCATCATTTCTGTTAATTCAGCCTCATCTTCTCCCGGAGCCATTAAAAATCGATAGCCTGTCGCTGGCGTAAAGGGCGTCATCCCTAGCAGCTTAGGATAGTAGCGAATACCTAGCCGATGGGCAAGATCCGCCCACTGATGGTCAAAAACAAACTCGCCATAACTGTGACCCTTTATATACAACGGGGCGGCAGCAATCAGTTGTCGGTTGCGCCACACGGCTAGGTGATTCGGCAACCATCCCGTTTTTGCCGTCGCACTACCGGATGTTTCGAGGTTATTTAGCCATTCCCATTCTAAAAACGGCGTCTTCAAGGGCAAAGCGAGGGCATCCCACTCTGCCTGGGGAATGTCAGCAATGCGGTTGACCCAGGTAACAGAATACTCAGTCTGGGGGTGTTGAACCATTGGGGAAATCCAGGATAAAAACTTGTTAAAGTCCTGACGAACCAGCATCTACACTCTGATTCAAAAAGCCAAGCTTTATCTAACTTAATACAACCTTTATCTTGGTTGCAGCCGATAGTGCAAAAATACTTCCTGCCCAACAGTTTGGGCACTCAAAAGTTGCAAACGCCGCGCCTGATGCTCCAAAAATCCGCTACCTTCAACTGGGGTAGGGGCTGACGTTCCCCCTAAAACGAGGGGACAAACCGTTAGCCAAAATTCATCAATCAAGTCAGAGGCGAGTAAAGCCGCAACCAACGTGCCACCCCCCAAGACGGCAACTCGTTTTAAACCGAGAGTAGCCAGTTGCTGTAACGCCTCTGTCCAATTCATAACGCCTGCGGTGGCATTAGAAACTAGAATTCGTTCAAAATAAGTCTCTTTTGCTTGTTTCTGCCAATATTCAGCACCAGTTGTAGTGGTTAGTAACCATCGGGGGACAGACTGTTGAAAAAAGCGTAATTCTGGGTCAATTTTGGCGGAGGCGGAACAAACAATCTGTACAGGCTGTGATGGTTTTCCTTGTTGTTGGCGTTGTTCTAAAAGTTGGGGAGTAGAAATGCTCATTGTTGTGCCATAAGCTCGCAAGGTTCCGGCACCAAATAAGACTCCATCAGCTAAAGCAACTTGACGTTCTAGGTGTGCTTGGTCAGCTTCAGAAGAAAAACGCGCAGGCGATCGCTTAACATCAGCAATTTTGCCATCCGTACTCATCGCTAAAACGACTGTCGTTGAGGGTCGTTGCAAAATTAAATTTGTAGTCATATTCACTGAGGCTATTGTGCCAGTAAGTTTAGACATCCCTTAAGTAAGGGAAGCCAATATATAAATTCAGCGAAGCTAAGGCTTTGACCTACCCGATGATTTAGAACCGTTCTAGGATGGAAACGAGTTTTAATTTAAAGTCAGACACCATGAGCCAATCCTCACAACCTACAACCTCGGAAAATTTGTCTTCTTTCCCTAGCTTCTAGCTTTTAGCTTCTAGTCCTAATTTCTGGTCAGTTTAAGTGGCTTGATGTCAAGATATTACTTTCAGGAGTTACCGAATTGTGGGACGGTTCATTGAATTAGCTATATTCAGAAGACGAAGTTTTGGTTAAGCCTGCTGTGTAGAAAACAGAAGAAGGCAATCCTGATCTGCATCTAAGAGGTAATTCCTCTACTGTATTAATTGTTGCTGCTGGGTATTCCACCTCGATATATCGATATCCTATGGCTAAGCTAGGTCAATCCTCCTTTCGCCGCATCCTACTATCACGCCTTCTGCTTTTGAGCGTACCGGTGTTACTGACGGGGGTATATGTGACCTATCGGAAAGCACGCTCGACCCTTCTAGAAACAGCTCGTCAAAATCTGACTGAAAGCGCGGTCAGAAAAGCTGAGAGTATTCAAGAGTCGATTACTGCCCTAAAAGCGAACTTGGTAACGGCTAGCGAGACGGTGGTGCTACAGTCGCGATCGCGCCAATCCTATCAAACCTACCTCAACCAACTTGCCCAGCAGTTACCAACACAAATTCAATGCGTCCAGTTGACGAATTTACAAACTAGAACACTGGAGGCGAGTACCTGTGGCAATCAACCGCTCAATACCACTGTCCCTGTAAATTTCTGGTCTCAGCGGCAAAATCCACGCATCTTAGACCGCTCGAAAGTTTATGTTTCTGCCCTTTCAATGCCGCCATCCACACAAGCAGCAAGTCAGAAACGCCAAGCTTCCTCAAGAAAACAATTAGAGCTTGTCTTCAGCGCCCCCGTGTATGACGCGGACGGACAACTACAATATGCCCTCACCATTCAATCAGCCCTACTCCAGCAAGAGCAAACTCGACCCGGTTCCTTAGCGGGTTATCCGGTTGTTTTTAACCAAGATGGCTTAGTGCTGGCGCATCCCATTGCCGAACGCGTCGGCAGCAACATTACCCAAGACTCAGATGCCCAGCGGCTGGCAACAGTCAGGAAAAATGCGATCGCCAACAATTCTTCGTTTCTCCACTTGTTCTCATTGGAGAAAGACGGCGAGGAATATCTGGCTGGCTATACCTCGCTCTCTAGCCCCATCACCAGCGAACCCAATCAAAGATGGATTATTCTTGCCGTAACGCGCCTGGATAGTGCCTTGGCGGGGCTGGGAGACATTCAGCAAGTTTTGTTGATCCTGACATGCGGCTTACTTGCCACCTGTTTGTTGGCGACAATCTATATTGCTCGAACTTTGGCACGTCCCTTAGAAAAACTGCGAGACTACGCCCTCAGCGAGCAGGAACGGCACTTTACTCATCGGGTTCCTCACAATTTCCAAATTCGGGAATTTAACCAACTCTCTGAAGCCATGGAAGGCATGATTCTGCGGCTAAAAGACTGGGCGGAAGAACTCGAAACCGCCTGGAAAGAAGCGCAAGCGGCTAACCAGCTCAAAAATGAGTTTTTGGCAACCACATCCCACGAACTGAGAACTCCTCTCAATGGCATCATTGGCTGTATCCGACTGGTTAGGGATGGTTTTTGCGATGATCGGGAAGAAGAACTAGACTTTCTCAAGCGAGCCGATGATGCGGCTATTCATCTTTTAGGCATTATTAATGATGTTTTGGACATTGCCAAAATTGAATCTGGGAAGCTGTCGGTAGAACTCGAACCCATCGATTTGCAATGCTTAATTGACGAAGTGATTAATCTCCAAGCTGTTCACGTACAGCAAAAGGGTTTAACTCTTCATACCTCCAAATTGGACGATGTGATTGCGGTTAATGCCGACCCCGCCAAACTGAAGCAAGTACTGATCAATGTCGTTGGCAATGCCGTGAAGTTCACCGATCGAGGCAGTATCACCATTAAGATGCGGCTGGAGTCTAATCAGAATGGGCAAACTACGCCGGAACTTCAAGATGCGGCGATCGACAATCAGCTCTCTCTAACTAACGGGAAATATCCTACTGTGGCGATCGCGATCAAAGATACGGGAATTGGTATTGACCCCATGCAGCAGCAAAAACTTTTTCGTCCCTTTGTAATGGTGGATGGTAGCACCACCCGTAAATTTGGGGGGACAGGACTGGGATTGGCAATTTCGCGGAACTTAATTGAACTGATGGGCGGTACCATTTCTCTTGGCAGTAAGGGAGAAGGTCACGGCACCACGGTCGAGATTGTCTTACCAACCATTGAGCCGTCACTGCTGCCCTTTAAAGACTGTCCGGAGGCAACTCAAGTAACCCAGAAGAAGGCGGCGACAGACAATAATGGGGCGGATAAAAATGGCGCTGTCATTTATCCTGCCCAATCCGCAGCGGGGGAACTGTAACGGGAACACCTCCTTGGTGCAGCGATTGACTCAAGCAATGGAGAATCTGCACCAGTTGTGCGCCAACCCAGCCAGAAGAGACTGGGGAAGGAGTGGCTTCGATGATGCTGGTTAAAAAGCGATCGCATACCCGCCCCAATGGTTCTCCCGGTTCAATACCCACGACTTCCCTAGCCAAACCCACTGGTGTAAACGAGTCGTCCGTCTGCTCAAAGTGCCCCTGTTGAACGGTTAGAGGCGCGTCTGTCAGTAGCTCATCAAAAATTAACGTGCCGCGATCGCCAACAACGCACAAACGCCGCTGCTTGTCGGGATTTAGCCAGCACAAATGGATAGACGCACAAACGCCATTGGGGTAAGTCAGTGTCGCCCAAACCAGGTCAGCCAAACCTTGTCCTGATGAGGCAATTAAGGAAGGATTTTGCTGAAGCCAAACTGTCCCCGTCGCTTGCACCTGCACGGGGGTTTGCCCCAGTAGGGTATTGAAAATGGCTATGTCGTGAATTGCCAAGTCCCACAAGGCGTCAACATCCTGACGCACTGGCCCTAAGTGGGTACGCGTTGCATAGCCATAGCGTAAGGCTCCCAAACGCCCTGACTGAACAACCTGGGCAGCACGTTCCACGGCAGGATGAAACAGATAAGTATGGTCAACCATCAGTTGCCGAGACTGCTGTTCGGCAAGGCGGCAAAGTTCCAAACACTCCGCAGGATCGAGGGTTAGAGGTTTCTCTGTCAGGACGTGATGACCTTGTCGCAAGGCGTCGGCAATTAAAGGGTAGTGGGTGGCGGCGGGAGTAGCGATCGCCACGGCGGCAATATCCTCTTTTTTGCGTATCGTTTCCCAATCCTGGGCTAGCATCACATCCCCATCCAACTCAAAACGCTCTCTTACCTGCGCCAAGCGTTCTGGATGGGGGTCAACTACCGCTACGACACGGGCTTGAGGATGTTCCAAAAAGTTCCGAATCAAGTGAACGCCCCAACGTCCCGCTCCCAATACAGCAATCCCAATCTTCATGAAAGTTTTAAGTTGACGGACTTAATCACTTACCCTTCATAACTCATAACTGTGGAAAACGCTTCCTTGGCGGCGGCTTGTTCGGCTGCTTTTTTAGAGCCGCCTTTGCCAGTACCAAGTCGTTGATCCTGAAACCAGACTTCAGCAGTAAAGCGCTCTTGCTCGCCGTGAGACCCTCCGGTTTCCTGGACGCGATACTGGGGTAACACTTTGTAACGCGCTTGCGTCCACTCCTGAAGCGCATCTTTGTAGTTCTGGCGGGCAGGGTCTTTGCGAATTTCTATGGCAAGTTGCTCTAAGTGGGAGTTTAGCCAGGGGCTAATCAGTTCTAGGTTATGAGTACTAAGGTAAAGCGCTCCTAGCACGGCTTCAAAGGCATCCGCTAGCCGCGACATTTCCCCCGCTTTATCGTTCGCCGCACTATTAGAAACCAGCAAGTACCGCTCCAATCCGTAGCTAGTGGCTAACTGTGCTAATAAGCGATCGCTTACCAAGATCGAACGAATCGCCGCAAACTCACCGACCAAAGCCTCCGGATAAGTTTTAAACAAAAACTCTGAAGTCGCCAAACGCACCACCGCATCCCCGACAAACTCTAACTGCTCGTAGTTTGCCCCTGCTGAAATACTCGAATGCGTCAGTGCTAAATCCAAAAGCGACCAACGCACTGGTACCGTCTGAGGTAGCCCCAGTTTTTGCACTAACTTCTCTAATTGCTTTTGCCGACGAGGGTCTGTAAGAGGCATTAGTTCTGAGTCCTGAGTCCTGAGTCCTGAGTCCTGAGTCCTGAGTGTGGAAGAAAGGATGAAGTATGTTCGGCGAAGCCGTTGCCGAAGGCGCTTGGTGAAGGATGAAGGATGAAGTATGAAGGGTGAAGTATGAAGGGTGAAATAGGCGATTGGAGTAATGGCTAATCGTTGTCAACTTTTCTCTCCCCTGCTCCCCTGCTCCCCTGCTCCCCTGCTCCCCTGCTCCCCCGCTCCCCCGCTCCCCCGCTCCCCTGCTCCCCTGCTCCCCATGCCCTCATCACCTCAAAAATAGGGAAAGAGTCGGACATAAGCCGGGTTCTGTTCTTCACAGTAGAGACTTAGCGTACTACGTCTCTACACGGGAAGGGCGGTTATCTATCTGGGACGCCTGTTACCAGACGCCTCAAGCAGTTCTCTAACAACGGGACTGGTAAAAGACCAACCATAGTCCCTTCGACCTTGCTCCTGACCGGGGTTTACCGAGCCAGCACCTCTCAATGCTGCTGGTGCGCTCTTACCGCACCTTTGCACCCTTACCTGTTTGTAAAGGCGTAGCAGGCTACGTCTCTACACCATCGGCGGTATGTTTCTGTGGCACTATCCTCACGGTCGCCCGCACTGGGCGTTACCCAGCAAGTCTGGTCTTTCAGGAGCCCGGACTTTCCTCAGACTCTCACAACGTGCGAGTCCGTAACCACCTTCGCCTACTCTTTCCCAGATCTAGTCTAAAGGCTAAGTGTTACTTCCGCTTCGGTTTCCACGCTTCAACGATCGCGCTTTGCCAAGTTGGTTTGGTGATTGTTAGTTGACAAGACAGATCATAAAAGCGTCTGCTAGATGTAGGAGCAGTTGGATCGGGAAATTGTAAGCTTAGGCGCAGGGAGATGTAGTCAGTTTTGTCCGCCGCTCTCTTGAGCTTTCTAGGTTTAAATAAGGGAGAGGTAATTGCTAAAGTACCGCTAGCGTCCCGTTTGAGAACATCTTCAGCCGTCAGAGTTTCCCTGAGGCTTTGACTAGGAGCAATGACGCTAAAGACTTGGGGTTGGAGTAGATCCAATGTCATACCGGGAGGGAGGCGAATCACTCGCCGCGATCGCCCTTCAAAATCAATCAGAGCACTTTGATCCCAGTTCACATACAGAGAATAATCTGGAGACTTGTTATCAATACTGAGTTGAAGTTTCTGAAGGTCTTCAAGCTGGTATTGCTCTTCAAATTTAAACTTTATATCTACTAAGCCTTGCAACTCTTGTGCTTCTAGTTGTTGAGCCAGTAAATCCCGATTTAGCTCGATAACTACTAGTTTATCTATTTCCTTAATCATTCGGTAAATGACATAGGCGACGGAGATAAAATAGACTACCAAAATAAATAAATTGCGGCTATCCATGCAGAAACAAGAATAAGGTATGAAGAATGAAATAAGAATACTTTGATTTCATCTTTGATACTTTATTATTTGATTTTCAACATTTTACCTTCAACTCATTGCTCGTAACAATTAACTAGAAAGCATGAAAAATGAAAAATTAAATTCCATTACATAGTCTCAAACTCCTATTTTTTAAGTGGGGAAGAAGAGGAATATCTGATGGTTTCACGCCTAAACGTGTTTCTCCCATCACTAGCGCCCTACCTTCAATCCCTCTACTTATTTATGGGGTTGATACTTCATAAGTCACACTTCAGTTGACTATTTCTGCTGAATTGTGGAGAGGTTTTTAAACCAGCCGCGTCGCCAGAAGAAGGCAGACAAACCTAAGGCGATCGCAATCATTACACCCCAAGTTGCAAAGTAGCCCCATTTCCACGTTAGTTCGGGCATATACTCAAAGTTCATCCCATACACCCCAGCGACAAATGTTAGCGGAATGAAGATAGTTGAAATGACCGTCAAGACTTTCATAATCTCATTCATTTTATTGCTGACGGAAGAGAGATACACATCCATCAAGCCGGAAGCAAGTTCTCGGTAAGTTTCCACTATATCCATGACTTGAACGGTATGGTCATAACAGTCTCGCAAGTAAACTTGGACTTCAGAACTAATCAAGTCACTATCGCCGCGAATCAAACTATTAATAGCATTACGTTGGGGCCAAATACACCGACGCAAGGCGAGTAATTCCCGCTTAACTTGGTAGATTTTCTCCAAAGTTTGAGGAGTGGGGTTGGCGATCACTTCGTCCTCTAAGTCTTCAATACGTTCGCCGTATTCTTCCAGTACGGGGAAGAAACCGTCAATAATGGCATCTAGTAAAGTGTAGGCGAGGTAGTCGGCGTTGGACTTGCGGATGTTACCTTTGCCACTACGAATGCGATCGCGCACCGGACTAAAGCAATCTCGTAGAGGTTCCTCCTGCACCGTTAGCAGGTAGTATTGCCCCAATACAAAACTAACTTGTTCAATATAAAATCCCTCTCCCGTTTCTTTGGGCATCACCATCTGGCAAATAACTACCAGCTGATCCTCGTAGTCTTCCACCTTCGGGCGCTGAGGGACATTGACCACATCTTCTAGCACCAAGGGGTGTAACTTAAAAACTCCCCCTAACCGCCGCAAGATCTCTTCACTCCCCAATCCCTGCACATCTACCCAAGAAACGGATTCAGTATCCAGGTAAGGCGCACAAGCTTCTGGCGTTAAGTTGGGGATACGAATTACTTGGCTTTCGTTGTAGTCGATTAGCACAATCTTTGAAGGACTGGCATTCTCTTCAATATTGAGCGTCCCTGGAATACTACCGGGTTTGTCATAAAAATAATCAAATAAATCTTCCTCTTCCTCTTCTCTAGGCACAGTAAAATTTGCAGTTGATAAATTCATGTCTGTCATGTATGCCTACCTAATCTTTAGGGCTTCCCTACCAATCCGACTAACAAAAAGATTTAGCAATAAAATCTATTTCTTGTTTTAGACCTTCTGTATGCCAGCTAACATACCCTCCAAATAAGCAATTACCCTGGTTGTCAAAAATAGAAACATGATGAACATTAAGATGATTGACGAACAATCGAAGTGTTCCGCTATTATCTCTGAATTGCAGATGAATGTTATTGTCTCTCTCCCCTGTTATTCCAGAAACTTTTTCTAGAAATTGCAGATAAAGGCTATTGTCTCTCTCTAGTGTTATTCCAGGAAGTTTTTCTAGGCGAATAATTACTTGTTGTAGTATGTTGTCACTCAACCTAAAACCTTCAGTTCCCAAAACATTATTAACGATTAAACTTGCTGTTTTATGACAACTCCAATACCAACTATGAGCATCATTAACTGCTAACGCCATAGCTACATCAAATTGACCAACAGTACGAGCAGCTTTCTCTGCTAGATTAACATCGGTACAGATATATTCATCTTTTAAGCTAAAGTTAGTTGCCACATCAAAATTAATGCTGGATTTGAGAGGGTAAGCAATAATATCTGAAGACTGAACAATATTAGTCCACCTTAAAGGATTATATGGATAATTCTTTGTGACCTCTTTTATTTGTTCAGAGGTGACGCCAAGCATGGTATTAAAAAATAATATCGGCGAACCCATTGTAGTTATACTCTGAAGCTTAATTTCTTTAATATTTTCAGTTTTACGAAAACCTTCGATCATTGCTCTGATGTCAAGGGCTGGATCTCTAGGAGTTAGTTTTGAATTAAATCTTTCAGAAAATAAAATATCCCATAAGATAACACTTCCCAACGAGTGAGCAACTATATGGAGTTCAGTTTCTTCTAGATGCTTTGTTATAAAGTCCTGTAAATCCTGTGCAATAACTTTTCGGATAGCCTCTCCACGTTCTGGGTTAAGATAAGTTAAAACGTCTCCGACAAAATCCGAAAAAAATCCTTCTCTAAAACTTTTATAACGGAAAATATCATCAACATTGACTTCAGGAGATTCTTGTTGCGCTATCTGTAAATCTTGATGAATCTGATTCCATATCTTACTAATATCTTTGACAATGTTTCCCCAAAAGCTTAGATGGAAGTGAGGAAGTGGTTTTCCTCTCTTTACAAATTCATCTTTAATTAAGGCTTTTAATGTATCTGCACAGCGGACATCTCGCGTGGCGACACCGTGAATAAAAAATACAAGCATAGTAAACCTAATTAAACCTAATTCAAGGCGTTCTCGCTCACAGATTGCCAACGGAGGTGTACTTTCCTTCTTCGATAGCAGGTGCAAGGTATGAGCTAATACAGTATCTCTAAAAAATTAGATAACTGCCACAAAAAAAGCAGCCTGTTTTATAAAACAAGCTGCTCAACTTTTTTCAAGCCCGCTTAGGGGGCTTTTTATTTAGCCTCAGACGAGGGAACGGTGGACGCAATGGACTACATCATGCCCATGCCGCCCATGCCGCCCATACCGCCCATGCCGCCCATACCGCCCATTCCACCCATGCCGCCCATGTCGGGAGCAGCAGATTTCTTCTCAGGCTTCTCGACAACCAAGGCTTCAGTTGTCAAGACCATTCCGGCGATGGAACCTGCATTTTGCAGGGCAGAACGAACAACCTTAGCCGGGTCAATGATACCTGCGGCGATCAAGTCTTCAAACTCACCTGTAGCGGCGTTGTAACCAATGTTGGTGTCGCTGCTGCGGACTTTTTCAACGATTACAGAACCTTCTACACCTGCATTGTCTGCCATTTGGCGCAGAGGCGCTTCTAAGGCTCTAGCGACGATGCCGGCACCGATTTTTTCTTCTTCGCTCATGCCGTTTTTGACATCGGCAATTTTGCTAATTAGGCGAATCAGAGTGCTGCCGCCGCCAGGGACGATTCCTTCTTCAACTGCCGCTTTTGTGGCGTTGAGGGCGTCTTCAATTCTTAGCTTGCGGTCTTTGAGTTCGGTTTCAGTTGCCGCACCCACTTTGATTACAGCAACGCCACCCGCAAGTTTAGCAATCCGCTCTTGTAGTTTTTCTCGATCGTATTCGGAGTCAGTATCTTCCAACTGTCTGCGAATTTGGGCAACCCGTTTGTCAACATCTGCCTTCGTTTCACCACTAGCAACGATGGTGGTGGTGTCTTTGTCGATGGTGATTTTCCGGGCAGTTCCTAGCATATCTAGGGAGGCGCTATCAAGTGTCAGACCGATATCTTCAGAGATCAGCTGACCGCCTGTGAGAACGGCGATATCTTGCAGCATCTGTTTGCGGCGATCGCCAAAGCCAGGAGCCTTGATGGCAGCTGCACTCAGGACGCCCCGTGCTTTGTTGACAACCAATGTTGCTAAGGCTTCGCCTTCAACATCTTCGGAAATCACCACTAGGGGTTGACCCGCACGAGCGACTTTTTCCAGAACTGGAACTAAATCCTGGATAACGCTAATTTTTTTATCGGTAATCAAAAGGCGGGGATTTTCAAATTCCACTGTCATCCGTTCGTTATCGGTGACGAAGTAGGGAGAAATGTAGCCCCGATCCAATTGCATCCCTTCAACAACATCAAGTTCGGTTGTCAGGGACTTGGATTCTTCAACGGTGATGACGCCGTCTGTGGTGACTTTGCTCATTGCTTGGGCAATCATTTCACCGACTTCGTCATCGTTACCAGCGGAAACGGTGGCGACTTGGGCGATGGCACTTCCAGCAACAGGCTGTGCCATTACCACGATTTCCTTCACTAGATGGGCGATCGTTTTCTCGATCCCACGCTTGACAGCTACTGGATTCGCTCCCGCCGCGACGTTCTTCAAGCCTTCACGAATCATCGCTTGAGCAAGAACTGTAGCCGTAGTTGTGCCGTCCCCAGCAATATCTTTCGTTCTAGAAGCGACTTCTTGAATTAGCCGCGCACCAGTATTTTCTAGGGGGTCTTCAAGTTCGATTTCTTTAGCAACAGTGATCCCGTCATTGACAATCTGAGGAGAGCCAAATTTCTTCTCTAGCAGAACATTACGTCCTTTAGGCCCGAGGGTAATCTTGACGGCGTCAGCCAGAGCATTGACGCCGCGCTCTAAAGCCCGTCTCGATTCTTCGTTAAACGAAACAATTTTTGCCATACTTTCCCTTGCTTTCGTCGTCGTTCCATCCAAAATTTAGCACTCATACCAGGTGAGTGCTAATTGAATTTTAGTTCGGTTATCCCCCCTTGGGGTGATGGGGTGATGGTACGTAAAGGGAGCAGGGGGAATGAAAACAACAAAATTTTGTTGCCGTTAAGTAAGTAGGCGAGCATAAATCAGACTTTGTATTGCCCTGTAAAAATTGTTACACGGGTTTGTAGCCAAAATTAGGGCTTGTTTTGAGGAATTTAGCCCTGACTACAGACCAGTAATATTTACATATCCGACTTAACTCGAATGGCACTGACTTAAGCGGCAAATAGTTGTTCTTGAGAAAAACCCAGCTTGGGGGTCTTCCCCCCAAACCCCCCACGCTGGGGGATGAGTGCCTCCCCCAGACCCCCTGCACAAGGTTTGATCTGTGCCATTCGACTTAATTCCTTTTTTCATGGCTAACGTCTGAGGCGTCGTTAGCAGGAAAAGAACCTCTCGGCACTTCTTTAACTGTAGAAAGTACGATTGTGGTGCGAGTTTTGACGATACCTGATAAATTCTTGAGTTCGTCGCTAATGACTCGCTCTAAGTCTTCCGTATTACGGCAACGCACCTTTAGTAGATAATCGTCATCGCCAGTAATCTGATGACATTCCTGGACTTCAGAGAGTTTTTGCACGCATTGCAAAAAAGGGACTCGATCTGCCGGTGTCTTTAGAGCGACCGCGATAAAGGCTATCAAACTACAACCGACAGCATCACGGTCAATCAAGACAGTGCACCTTTGCATCACTCTACATTCCTTTAAACGCTAAACCTGATTGGCGGTAGCAGAAACCAGCTTATTCAGGAGCGAGGCTGATGTAGACTCGGTATCCTGCACCTTGGTTATCTGTCGTAAACGAAGTGAAAGTTTATCTTCCCACTTGAACTCTAACGTAATGAGCCAGGAGCGGAGATAACTACTTTACAGATGTGGTGAATTTTCTGAGCTATGAGTCGTCAACCTTATTGCCTGTCGGAACTTACGACGATTTTCATTGATATTCACCAAGACCCGTTTTTGAAGGGTGGAATTTCCCATAGCTTCGGAGCTATGTTCCCTACCTGTGTAGCTAACTCAACTAAAAATTGCTGTATAGGAGTTTGCGTTTTAATTAGCGATCGCCTCTGTAGTCAAAGCAAACTAACTTGCTATTGCCGCCAGTTGCCATTGATTTCTCCAGGTTTCTAGATCAGTAAAAGCGCGATCGCGGTAAGCTCCGTAACGCTCCTGTTTATTTTTAATTTTTTCAGGCAAAGCTGGCAAAATACCGAAATTTGGTGGCATGGGCTGGAAGTGCTTCGGCGAGGCTGAACTGATGAACTCCAGCAGCGCCCCCATCATGGTTGTTTCTGGGAGAGTCACAGGCGGTAAGCCTAAAGCCAACCGTGCCGCATTGGTTCCCGCTAGCCAACCTCCCGCTGTAGCAGCGGTGTAGCCCTCCGTGCCAATCAGTTGTCCGGCGGCAAGTAAGGTTGCCCGTGTTTTAAACTGCAAGGTTGTCTGCAACAGTTGAGGGGCATTGAGGAACGTATTACGGTGCATTACCCCCATTCGCACAAACTCGGCATTTTCCAACCCTGGAATCAGACGGAATACACGCTTTTGTTCGCCCCAGCGTAGATTGGTTTGAAAGCCCACCATATTCCAAAGCTGCCCTGCCTTATCTTCTTGGCGCAACTGCACTACGGCATAGGGGCGCTTGGATTTGTTTTCAGGGTCGCGAAAATCCCCATGACGGCTATCAAACAGCCCCACAGGCTTCAACGGGCCGTAGCGCATAGTGTCCTCACCCCGTCGCCCCATTTCCTCAATTGGCAAGCACCCTTCAAAGAACTTGGCAGTTTCTTTTTCAAAGTCCTTAAGTTCCGCTTGTTCTGCTGCACAAAGTTCCTGCCAAAAGTGTAGATACTGCTCCTTATTCATCGGGCAGTTGAGATAGGCGGCTTCTCCTTTGTCGTAGCGAGAGGCAAGAAACGCGGTCTCTTGATCGATCGACTCGCCTACCACAATTGGACTTGCCGCATCAAAAAAGCTCATGTACTCCATGCCTGTAAAGCGCTGCAAGTCTTCAGTTAGGGCAGGACTAGTTAAGGGCCCTGTGGTGAGAACGACAATTCCCTCTTTGGGGATTTCCTGAACTTCAGAACGCCGCAACTCAATTAAGGGATGCTGGGCGAGAGTTTCCGTTAATTCGTGGCTAAAAACCCCTCTATCTACGGCTAAGGCTCCCCCAGCAGGCACCGCATGTTCATCGGCTTTGCTGATAATAATCGAACCCAAGCGTCGTAGTTCTGCGTGCAACAAACCCGATGCGCGATCGCTAGACTGTGCGCCAAAGGAATTACTACACACCAGCTCTGCCAGCTCCCCGGTGTGATGAGCCGGACTGTTCTGCACTGGGCGCATTTCATGCAACACCACTGGCACCCCAGCTTGGGCAATCTGCCAAGCCGCTTCCGTCCCTGCCAGTCCGCCACCAATTACTTGAATCGGTTTGTTCTTCATTAGTCCTGAGTCCTGAGATCCTGAGTCCTGAGTCCTGAGTCCTGAGTCCTGAGTAAGGAAGAAAGTATGAAGTATGAAGGGTGAAGTATGAAGGGTGAAGGATGAAGGATGAAGTATGAAGGGTGAAGGATGAAGTATGAAGGATGAAAAGGGTTATTGGTTCTCTTCCTCTCCCCTGCTCCCCCGCTCCCCCGCTCCCCTGCTCCGCTGCTCCGCTGCTCCCCTGCTCCGCTGCTCCGCTGCTCCCCTGCTCCCCATCACCTTATCAGAAGAATTCTTCCCTATCGCCAGTTCACCAATCTCCCTAAATATTCAACCACTGCACAACTGTCCCTGGTACGGGTAGCAGCATAGCGATCAAAAATGCTAGTGCTAGCAGTCCGCAGACATCGCGCCAGTTGTTGAGTTCTGAAACATCATTGAGGGCAGGTTCGTCTAAAACGGGCATAAATAACAGAATAATTGCCCAAAGTAGCAAATCTGGATGAATCAAGGCGAGAACTAGCACCAATACGCGGGTAATCTGACCGATGGTCGCTCCGGTTTTTTGCCCAAACATGGCGTGGACAATGTGACCGCCATCTAGTTGTCCGACGGGCATTAAGTTAAACGCCGTCACGACTAAACCAATGTAACCAGCGATGCCTACGGGATGAAGGTTGATTGCCATTCCTGCGGTTAGCTGACTTCCTAACGCCAATTTGCTCAGTACAGTGAGTAAAAAGGAAAATCTGGGGTTGAGGGATTCAAGGGTCAAGATTCCCGATGCGTCTGATAAGGGGACAACGCTGGAGTGGGCAAGCCCCCAGATCAGCAAAGGTAGGGTAACGACTAATCCTGCCAGAGGGCCTGCAATTCCGACATCAAATAAGGCTTTACGGTTTGGCACAGGCGATCGCATTTGGATAAATGCCCCAAATGTTCCCAGGAAGAAGGGGATGGGAATAAAGTAAGGCAGAGTTGTCCGCATCTTGTAGAGCAGCGCCACCACGTAATGACCTAGTTCATGGATGCTGAGAATTGCCATCAGGGAAAAGGCATAGGGTAGCCCCCTCAGCAAAACCGATGGATCAGATTGCACCTGTTCGGGAGAGATTCCCGCCAGCCATACCCCGGCAACGGTGGTTGTAAATAACGTAATTAGCAACAGTGCCAAGGCTAAAGCGGGTCGCGTTACAGGTGTGGTATCACCTTTAGCCGCCGCTTGGGCTTGGGGGTTGGGAACCAAGGCAAAAAAGGGCTTACCGCTGAAGCTTTCTTGAAAAATGAGGAAAAAGCGATCGCCAAATTCTCCCTCAACATTTTCCCGTACTGTCTTGTAGGCAACTTCTGGATTTGAGCGCAGCTTCCCACGACAGATCACCGCTTGCGGTCGGTACTCTATGTTTTGGAGATAGTAAATACCCCAGGGAAAACAGTTTCTTAACTCTGCTTCTTCCTCTTTGGTGATGGGACGTGCCACCGACTTCTCGTCCAGTGTTGGCAAGGGGTTCGCTGCCGCTGCTTGAGGCGTTGCCTGGGCAGCCTGAGGGTTGACAGGAGTGACATCTCGCCTTCCCTTCTGAATCAACAGCCAGTACAACAGCGGGCAAACTATAAAAGGAGCGATCGCCAAGACTAGTGGCATTGGCGTATCCTCCCCCTGAATCAACGCCCAGCCACTCCAAACTAGCGCTGGTGTCATCATCACCAACCACAACAGCCATACAGGTGTGGTTGTAATGCTTGTCACACTACGTTTGATGATGAAATAGGTGAAGAAGGCTAGTAGGATGAGGAGCAACCAGAGTTCCATGATCTCAAGCATTGAATTTAGTGTAAAGGAGCTTTATCCAAGCGAATGACAGTACCGTCTACCCGAAGCCAATAACCTCTTAGCCCAGCGATTAACTGCGATGCGTAAGCGTGCGAGGACAAAAGCTTCCTTGCGATCGATAACAGGCGTCCCCCAAGTACTACCTGCTTCCATTCAACCAGCAGCTTCATGCCCTCTCAAAATCCATCGTCCAACCAGTCAGCCACTGCACTAAAAACACCACGCAAGTTCCTTAATAACATTTTCGCATTTCCACCCAATCGAGACACTTTGGGTGCGACTGCTTATTTCATTGTAGAGAACGACGCCAATCTCCTCATTGACTGTCCAGCATGGAATGACAGCAATGAGAAATTTCTGCGGGAACGTGGCGGTGTAACTTGGCTGTTTCTTACCCATCGCGGCAGTATTGGGAAAGCCAAAGAAATCAGTCAAGCTCTAGGCTGCCAAGTCCTGATTCAAGAGCAAGAAGCCTATCTGTTGCCAGGGCTAGAAGTAACTTCCTTTACTAAAGAACTCACCCTGACTTCCAATGCCAAAGTCATTTGGACGCCAGGGCATTCTCCCGGTTCTTCTTGCCTGTATTACAAAGGTGATGGAGGAGTCCTCTTTTCCGGTCGTCACTTATTGCCCAACCCGCAAGGGGAACTGATGCCCCTACGAGGCTCAAAAACCTTCCACTGGCAACGACAAATCAATAGTATCCAACTTCTCCTAGCTAGCTTCACCCCTGCCACCCTCAGCTACCTATGTCCTGGTGCAAACACAGGCTTCTTACGCGGCAAGGGTATATTCGATCGGGCATATGAACGACTATCCCAACTCAACCTGGATGAACTACGGCAAGTTGAAGCTAGCTAATGGCAAAGTCCTTAGTCGGTGAGTCCTGAGTCCTGAGTGGGGAAGACAGTATGAAGTATGTTCGGCGAAGCCGTTGCGAGGCGATTGATGAAGGATGAAGTATGAAGGGTGAAGTATGAAGTATGTTCGGCGAAGCCGTTGCCGAAGGCTAGGGTGAAGTATGAAAGGGGTTATTGGTTCTCTTCCTCTCCCCAGCTCCCCTGCTCCCCCGCTTTCCTGCACCCCATCTCCCCTGCTCCTAATTCTCACGCTCTACGCGGCATCAGCGATAACAGGCGGCTGGTTCAATAGCTCCAAAGCTGCCTGATATTGCAAATCAGCAGTTGAGCCTATTTGGTCGATAGAAATAGGTTCTAACTCAACCTGCTGATTGGGTTCGATGCCTAATTTGTTGATGTCTCTGTGGCTAGGGGTTTCGTACTTGGCAACGGTGACAGCTATTCCTGCACCATCGGGTAGGTCAAACAAGGATTGGATTAAACCTTTGCCAAAGGTTTTTTCGCCAACGAGTATGGCTCTCCCATTATCTTGTAGCGCTCCTGCAAGAATCTCGCTGGCACTGGCGGTGCCCTGATTGACTAAAACAATCAGAGGGTCTTGCGTGAGGGCAAAACCATAGGCATCAAAGCTTCCCAGGGTGCCTTGGCGATTCACGGTATAAACCACTGTGCCGCCATCAAGCCACAGACGCGCAATCTCTACTCCGGCTTGCAACAAACCGCCAGGATTATTGCGGAGGTCAAGGATATAGGCTTCTGCACCTTGGGCTTCCAGCTTGTTAATGGCTTCGGTAACTTCGGCTGGGGCGTTGGCGCTAAATTGAGTTAAGCGGATATAACCAACGGGGACGCCAGATGAGGAGTGGTCTAAGGCAGCATAAACGGGATTAAGAGCGATGCGATCGCGCTGGAGTTCCACCGAGCGAGGTTCCCCTTTTTCGCCCTGAATTTTCAGCGTCACTTTTGTCCCTACCGCACCGCGCATCTGGGCGGCGGCTTCATCCAGCGTTAGGGTTGAGGTGAGGATGCCATCAATTTCTAAAATGCGATCGCGAGTCCGAATTCCCGCTTCATCTGCCGGAGAACCCGCAATGGGAGCAACAACTTTCAACTCTCCTGTTTCCGCATCCAGAGCAATTTGTAGCCCTACCCCCGACAGTTCCCCCGTCGTATTAACCTGTAAACTCCGGTATTGATTCGGTTTCAACAGCCGCGTGTAAGGGTCATCAAGACTCGCTAGCAGGTCTTGAATCGCCACATAAGTACTTTCCCGGTCTTTGAACGGTTGCTGCAAAGCCTTTTGACGCAGGAGCCACCAGTTCTGATGATTAAACGTTTCATCTAAATAAGCTTGGTTGACAATTCGCCACGCTTGTGAATATAGCTTTTGATCCTCTGTAAAGGCGGCGGCAGCAGGCGTCCACCAGGTAAACGATACAACGATTGCCAGTATGAGGCAGAGTCCCGCCCCGAAGATACGTTTATGCATAACTAAAAAATAATTTACTTAACAAATTTTTACTCTGTTCGGTGGTGTGATTAAGCTGAGAAAACTTAACATTCAAAAACTCTACGCCTCTAAACTTTCCCGACTCAGGCGGGCTTGAGATTAGTCCCCTTCCAATCCAGGCAACGTCATCTACTCATTGAGCTATGTTACATTTTTTGTATTGGGGACGATGATAGAGCCATCAACCAGAGCTTGCCATGTATAGTTTTTTATACTTTCCTTGGTGCCCTCGCACCCGCATCCCTAGCGAAAGCTTACTCCCCATGTGGTGCAACACCTTTTAGGTGTCAAACATTTCATCAACAGCATCCTTTTAGGAATTCTGGCTTCATGTTTTCCAAGCAGATCACTGACTCAAAAGCATACAACTGGTTTGAGGAACGTTTAGAAATTCAGGCACTTGCCGAAGACGTTACTTCCAAGTATGTACCTCCCCACGTTAATATCTTCTACTGTCTAGGAGGGATTACCCTCACTTGCTTCCTGATCCAGTTTGCCACTGGATTTGCCATGACCTTCTATTACAGACCCACTGTCACCGAGGCATTTACCTCTGTGCAGTACTTGATGACAGAAGTAAACTTCGGGTGGCTGATTCGCTCCATCCACCGCTGGTCTGCCAGCATGATGGTGCTGATGATGATTTTGCACACCTTCCGGGTTTACCTCACTGGCGGTTTCAAAAAGCCCCGTGAGCTTACCTGGGTAACTGGTGTCATCCTAGCTGTAATCACAGTGTCCTTTGGCGTGACTGGCTACTCCCTACCTTGGGATCAAGTCGGGTACTGGGCGGTCAAAATCGTCTCTGGTGTCCCGGAAGCAATTCCTTTTGTCGGGACGTTTATCGCGGATATGGTACGTGGTGGAAGCAGTGTTGGGCAAGCAACCCTCACTCGCTACTACAGCGCCCACACCTTCGTTTTGCCTTGGCTGATTGCTGTCTTCATGCTGTTGCACTTCATCATGATTCGCAAACAAGGCATTTCCGGCCCCTTGTAAAAACCCATTTAGCTGTTAGCTATTAGCCCTCAGAAGTTGTCGGTCTTTGGTCATGGAAAACTCTCTTCTAACGGCTAAAGGCTAACGGCTTTCTTGCCTGCTGACTTTTGTTGATATAAGGAGAACAATTTTAAGATGGGAACTCTCAAAAAGCCCGATCTCACCGATCCCGCTCTACGCGCCAAACTGGCCAAAGGCATGGGTCACAACTACTACGGCGAACCCGCTTGGCCTAATGACCTGCTGTACATCTTTCCCGTCGTGATCATGGGAACGATTGCGCTGTCAATTGGTTTAGCTGTGCTTGACCCAGCAATGGTTGGCGAACCGGCTGATCCTTTTGCCACACCGTTAGAAATTCTTCCAGAATGGTATCTCTATCCAGTTTTTCAGATCCTGCGTACCGTACCTAGCAAACTCTTGGGAGTTGTTGCTATGGGAGCCGTTCCTCTGGGTCTAATCTTGGTGCCCTTTATCGAGAACGTGAACAAGTTCCAGAACCCGTTCCGCCGTCCAGTTGCGACAACGCTATTCCTGATTGGTACACTTGTCACTCTGTGGTTGGGCATTGGTGCTACCTTCCCAATTGACAAGTCTTTGACCTGGGGTCTGTTCTAAAACACTCCCCCGCTTTACCTTGACGCCTTGTAAGTTTCACTTCGCCGTGCTGAGTCACTGCCAGGAGATACTTACAGGCGTTATTTTTTAGGAATTGGCAACTAATAACTAATAACAATTGACACTCCCCCAGATAAATCAGGGGGATTCTAGAGGATGTGTCTGACCGGGCTAAAGCCACAGTCAAACACTATGCTTCTAGTTAAGCGGAGTGCCATTCACCGCTATCCCTGAATCAACCGCAACCATTGCAGTTACAGCATTCTGTAGATCCAGTGGACATGAAAAACCCACCCACTTCCCTATATTCCACGAGGCATTGATATCAGCATTGACTCGATACCCATCAAAGCCTTTGAACCAGTGTCCTGACCTTTTCCCTATTACTCCATTGCGGTTGTCCGACTTAGACGTGTAGGGAGCAGGAATGCTTTGAACAGGAACGCCAGCACCAATAGCTTTATAGTGAGTGAAGATTTCAAGCTGATAGAATGCCCAGCTATCCCGGTTTGAGGAGGCGTCAGACTTCGTTTTCTTCCGTTGCTTAGAATGGCGAATGCCTGACAAATCCTCAAACCGAATCCCCATATTGAAATCTTTAGCAAACTGCACTAGCTGCTTAGAGATCTCATGGTTGATTTGGGTCATGATTCGTCTTTCACGTTGCTCTAGCCGCTTTACTTCCTTAAGTTGTTTAGCAGCCTGCAAAGCCTTGCGAGTTTTCTGAAACTTGCGCCTCAGAACTTTGACCTTGCCAGCTTTCCAAAACTTGCCAAACCCATTAGGCAGCGCAGCAACAGCAATATTGTTTTGCCCTCTATCTACTCCAATCCAGTCTTGAATCGCTCTAGGATCAGCAACTTGCATTGACACTGAAACGAGTGCATACCAAATCCCTTTTTTAGACTTGCAGATCTTGATAGAGCCTAACTTGGCAGTGCCATCAATAATCTTGTCTAAGGTATTAATATGCGAAGCCTGGTGAACTAGCAGAGGGATTCTGCCTTTCTTCCCTCGAAAGAGGTTGAAGGCAACGCCGTAGAAATCACCCTGCTTAGATATCTCAAAGTTTTGGTTATTTGTCTCTAACCACATCCGCTTAAACTCTTTGGCTTTTGTTTTGGTGTTAGTATTGCGAACCGTTTGATTAATCCAAGCAGAGCCGATCTCTATGTGCTTAAACGCAGAACTGGTCAGCTTCTTGCGCTCCGATTTCTCAATCTTCAACAAGTCATTGGCCACCTGAGTATTGAGAACGGTTAGCCGCTCAAACTCTTGCGCCTTGACTTGGTTGAGGCGATAAAATGGAAGCTTTAAAGTGATTGATAGTTCTGCCATACAACCACTATAACAATATCTTACAGAGCTTGTAAGATAGAGTGGTGGGTTAAAACCCGCCACTTGTTTTCATCCCTCGGTTGAAACGCGAGGGCTTTCAACTTTGACTCATGTAAGATCAGGTCAGCTAAGGGTCTAGTAGACGGGATGTTAAAGCTTGATCGTCTCATAGTCAAGAGTGAACTGGATGTTCTGACTCAGGTACAGAAATGGTTTGAGCACTTCTTTCATTGCCACCTCTGGAACCGAGACGGGTCAGAGCAGCAATTTTACCGTCTGAATCTTGCCCTTGCTGAAGGGTTCACAAACGCCGTTCGTCATGCCCATCAGGATCTACCCGAAGAAACGACTATCGAGATTGAACTGGCACTTTGGGATAAAGCGATCGAAATTCGGATTTGGGATCAAGGAAAGCCCTTTAACCCCGATCTTTTAGAGGAACCCGAACCCGGAACTCTCCGAGAAGGGGGGTACGGCTGGTTTCTCTTGCGACGACTGGCAGACCACGTCGTCTACAAACGCTGTCCTGATGGCAGAAACTGCCTGCTAATCTCTAGCCGCATCATTTAAGATGGGCGAAAAGCTCTCTTAAAGCGCGAACTTCCCGGTAGTAGCACCGACAAACACGAATCCTCGTATGGTAAAAACAGCACTGATTACAGGAATTACCGGTCAAGATGGCTACTACCTAAGCCGCTTGCTTTTAAAACAGGGCTATCGGGTGGCGGGACTGATGCCACCACAACGGCAGGCTAGTCTGGCGCGATTGGGTGAGTTAGCCAACGAAATCAAAGTCTGTGCAGTTGACCTCACAGATGCTCCTGGTCTTCTGGCGGTTGTCGAACAGCTACAGCCCCAAGAGATTTATAATCTCGCCGCTCCCAGTTTTGTCCCTGATTCATGGAACGACCCCCTAGGTACTCTCGACTTGGTAACAGGGACGGCAACGCGGCTTTTAGCTGCTGTACGGCAGTTGGGCATTGATACGCGCTTTTATCAAGCCAGTAGCTCAGAGATGTTTGGGAAGGTTGATTGCTCTCCTCAGGACGAAGATACACCGTTTCGCCCCATGAATCCCTATGCCGCTGCGAAGGTTCATGCTCACTGGACAATGGTGCATCATCGGCAACGCTATGGGCTATTTGCCTGTAGTGGAATTTTGTACAACCACGAATCTTCCCGGCGTCCACCCGCCTTTGTGACGCGAAAAGTGTCTTTAGCCGCCGCCGCCATCAAATTAGGGCTGAGTCAAAACCTAGAAATGGGCAATCTGGATGCGAAGCGGGACTGGGGATATGCGGGGGATCACGTAAAAGCAATGTGGCGAATGTTACAGGTAGATCAACCGGAAGATTATGTAATTGGTACGGGGGAGTTGCACAGTGTCCGGCAACTTGTGACGACGGCATTTGAGTCTGTGGGCTTAGATTGGACGCGCTATGTGGTGGTCGATCCGAAGTTCCTGCGACCGGATGAACACTTTCAGCTTGTCGCCAATCCTGCTAAGGCAAAAAGAAATTTGGAGTGGGAACCTCAAGTGAGTTTTGAGGTTCTAATCGAGAAAATGGTCTTGAAAGACCTAGAGCGTTTGCAAAGCGGAGCAATTAGCGCCAGTGGTCTGCGCCAAATCCCGCATTGACTACCTAGACCTAAGCGCAAAGAACAGTTGTAGTAAGTTGAGGGGCAAATAAGACGTGGGCGAAATAACCACGACCACAACGGATTACGTCTTCGTTTTCCTGGAAATTTTTGGGTGTGAAGGCGGCATTCAATCCTATGTCAAAGATATTTTGCAAGCGTTTGCGTCCTTGAATAACAGCAAAACTGCTGAGGTCTTTCTGCTGCGAGACAGTCCAGAATGTGAAAATCCTTTTGAGGAATACCCGTTTAAATTTCATTACCTCAAAACGTCGTCGCCTCTGTTGGGGCGCTTGCGTCTGACGACAGCCTTACTGAATTGTTTGCTGCAACGCCGTCCTCGCCATGTTTTTTGTGGTCACATTAAGCTAGCACCACTCGTTCAACTGCTGTGTCAGTCGTTGAGGATTCCCTACACGGTGTTGACCTACGGTAAGGAGGTGTGGGAGCCATTGCCGAAGCACGAGCGTCAGGCGCTTGTGAAGGCGAGCGGAATTTGGACGATTAGTCGCTATAGTCGCGATCGCGCTAGTGCGGCAAATGGCATCAACCCTGATCGGGTGCAGATGTTTCCCTGTGTTGTAGATGGTGAGATGTTCACCCCTGGGCCAAAACCCAAATCCCTAAGCGATCGCTATGGTCTAGAGGGTGCTAATGTGCTGATGACTGTAGCTAGGTTGTGGTCTGGAGATATCTATAAAGGTGTGGATGTGACGATTCGGGCACTTCCGGCGATCGCTAAAATATTTCCAGAGGTCAAGTACCTGGTGATTGGTCGTGGAGATGACCAACCGCGACTCGCCCAGCTTGCCCAAGACTTGGGTATTGCCGACCGGGTAGTCTTTGCGGGTTTTGTCCCCACTCCTGAGCTTGTAGACCACTACCGCGTTGCCGATGCCTACATCATGCCCTCCCAAGAAGGCTTTGGCATTGTTTACTTAGAGGCAATGGTCTGTGGCATCCCGGTATTATCTGGTGACGCTGATGGCTCGGCTGACCCCTTACAAGATGGTCGTCTGGGGTGGCAAGTCCCGCACCGTGATCCCGATGCTGTCGCTAATGCTTGCATTGAAATCCTCAAAGGAGATGACCAACGCTGTGATGGGCAATGGTTGCGAGAACAAGCCCTGGCTTTGTTCAGTAAGGACGCGTTGACCTGGCGCTTAAAAGAACTTTTGGAAATAGCCGCAACTGCCAAACCCTAAGTAACAATCGGGAAACCGTAATTTTGGGTGCCGATTAATCTGGACTAGGATGGAAGTATTCGGCGATTATTCACTTTTAGACTATTGTGAACCAAGACGTTCCCAAACTTTTTCAAATCAACTTGTCTGGCTTAGGCTGTTGGCTAACGCTTTTGGCAACATTTATGTTGTTAGGAACCGTCGGCTTAGGCTGGCTAGCCAACGGCATCTTAATTGTCATTGGGCTAGTAATAATTTCCCCCATTATTGGGTGGTTGGGATTTCGTTGGTGGTTAAAGCGCAACCTAGTGGACGACCAGTGCCCTGTTTGTAACTATGAGTTTACAGGTTTCACTCGTACGGACTGTCAATGCCCCAACTGTGGCGAACCCCTCAAGGTAGAGCAGGGACATTTTCAGCGCCTAACCCCCCCCGGTACGATTGATGTAGAAGCCGTAGAAGTAACAGTGAAACAGATTGAAGATTAATTCATTGCTGTAGGGGCACTATTGGCTGGGCATCAACTTAGGGTGAAACCCAAGCTGGGCAGTAATTTCGCGACAACGCCCACAAGTGGTTCTTGTTTTATAGGCAAAGAATAAGCGTCTTTGGGTTAAATTGACACCAATGGTCGCGCCTGTATCCTTTGGAGAAAACCTTGACCCATCGCCCGATTTACCTCGATTGCCATTCCACAACACCCATGGACGAAAGGGTGTTGCAGGCGATGCTGCCTTACTTCACTCAACATTTTGGCAACCCATCCAGTATTAACCATCATTACGGTTGGGAAGCGGAAGCAGCGGTTAAGAAAGCACGGGAAACCTTAGCCGAGGCAATTCACGCGACACCGGAGGAAATTGTCTTTACCAGTGGCGCGACGGAGGCTGACAATTTAGCGCTTAAAGGGGTTGCAGAAGCCTATTTCAGCAAAGGGCGGCACATTATTACCCTCGCGACTGAGCATAATGCGGTGCTTGACCCCTGCGAGTATTTAGAATCTTTGGGGTTTGAAGTAACTTACCTACCTGTACAGGGAGATGGGTTGGTTGATTTAGCTGAACTAGAGCAGGCAATTCGTCCCGATACGATTTTGGTGTCGGTGATGGCGGCAAATAATGAAATTGGCGTGTTGCAGCCTTTGGTGGAAATTGGCGCGGTTTGCCGAGAACATGAGGTACTTTTCCACACGGATGCGGCGCAAGCAATTGGCAAGATTCCTTTGGATGTGGAAGCGATGAAGATTGATTTGATGTCGCTGACTGCCCATAAGGTATATGGCCCTAAGGGAGTTGGGGCGCTTTACGTCCGCCGCCGCCAGCCGAGAGTGCGGCTTTCACCGCAGTTACATGGTGGAGGACAGGAGCGAGGGATGCGCTCTGGGACGTTGTACACGCCTCAGATTGTTGGGTTTGCAAAAGCGGTGGAACTGGGGCTGGAAGAGCAGGAAACCCAGTCAAAGCGTCTTCTGGGATGGCGCGATCGCCTCTACTCGCAATTGAGTCAGATAGAGGGGGTGCATCTCAACGGTCATCCGACTCATCGGCTTCCTGGTAATTTAAATATCAGTGTGGAAAACGTTGATGGCTCGGCGTTACTGTTAGGATTGCAGCCTGTGATGGCGATTTCTTCCGGTGCGGCTTGTTCATCGGTCACTACAGCACCTTCCCACGTTCTCATGGCGCTGGGGCATTCGGAGTCTTTGGCTTATGCGTCAATACGATTTGGTCTAGGACGCTTCACGACGGAGGAAGAAATTGATACTGTGGCAAAACATGCGATCGCCACAATTCAGGCTCTCCGCAGCGCCCAAGCGATGAGTTACCGCTAAATTCTCCCTCACAACCAAGCACGGCTGTAAGACCACATCGCTTAGTGGTGCAGAAAACTCAGGACGATCTCCTTGTGAGAATCTAACCATCTTAGAGAATTCAATCCGGCAGTCTAAAGCATCTCGTTTACGGTAAGAGGCACACGCCGGAGGCGGATTATTATTATTCCCCAGGCACTTTTTGATTGCAAGATGGCGGAGAGGATTTCGGCAAACCCTTGTAGGTGCCGTTGGTCTTTCGGCTGCACCCATTGATGCCAGTCTTGCAGTTGACGATACAAGAGGGGCGTTTCCCTGAGATTAGCTCTGAGTTTGGGAACTTAAGCGTCTCATGAAATGCCCCTTTTAAGCTATTTCTGTCTCGTTTGAGACTCCCGCTAGAACAAGCCTTTCAAGACTTTTCTGCACCACTAAGGGGGGATGACACTGGATATAGCAACCGTCAAGGCAGTTAGGACGTTCTGAATTCCTTAACCCCGCGATCAAACCCACTTCTTGCCCTAGCCCCTAGCTATATGTTGTCTATAACGATGCAATGTAAACAAAAAAGCGGTAGAGCAGGTTTAATTGCTCTACCGTTAAAAAATCTCAGTCCCTAGCTGACATGCTAGGGACTGAGGTAATAGGATTAGTGATTACTCCGCCGCTTGCGGTAACAACTCCCGTTGTTCATCACCGGGCAAGACTTTCACATTACCCGACTCATCGACATCGATTTTAGCAAGATCGCCATCCTTAATGCGACCGCTGAGGATTTCCTCTGCCAAGACATCTTCCAAGAGCCGCATGATTGCCCGACGTAAGGGTCTAGCACCATAAGAGGGGCTATAACCTTCTTCGACCAAGCGGTCTTTGAAGCGTTCGGTGACTTGGAGAGTAATTCCTTTTTCCGTCAGCCGCTTAAAGACTTCATTGAGCATAATTGCCGAAATCTCTTTGACCTCTTCCTTCGTCAACTGACGGAAGACGATGATTTCATCCAAACGGTTGAGGAACTCTGGACGGAAGTACTGCTTCAGTTCTTCGTTCACCAAAGAGCGGATGCGGTTGTACTGAGACTCTGCCAGATTTTCGCTGAACTCGAAGCCCAGTCCACCACCACCTTTTTCGATCACCTTAGAACCAATGTTCGAGGTCATGATCAAGAGGGTGTTCTTAAAGTCCACGGTGCGACCTTTGGCATCGGTGAGACGCCCGTCTTCCAAAATCTGCAAGAGCATATTGAAGACATCGGGGTGGGCTTTTTCGATTTCATCGAACAGCACCACGGTGTAGGGGCGACGACGCACGGCTTCGGTGAGCTGACCGCCTTCGTTGTAGCCGACGTATCCTGGAGGCGAACCAATCAGCTTGGAAACGGTGTGGCGCTCCATGTATTCCGACATATCCAGGCGGATCATCGCTTCTTCTGAACCGAAGAAGTAGGACGCCAAGGACTTGGCGAGTTCCGTCTTACCAACACCAGTGGGGCCAGAGAAGATAAAGCTGGCAATCGGACGGTTGGGGTTCTTCAAGCCGACGCGGGCGCGACGAATGGCGCGAGACACGGCTTTAACAGCGTCTTCTTGACCGATGAGACGCTGATGCAGGGTGTCTTCCATGTGCAGCAGTTTCTCAGATTCCGATTCGGTGAGTTTGTTCACCGGAACGCCTGTCCAAGAGGCAACGATTTGGGCAATGTCTTCTTCCGTGACTACGGGGGAGACATCCTCGCCATCCGTCTCTGTTTTTTTGGTAGAGGCGATCGCGCGAATTTCTGCTTTAATTTCCATTTCGCGATCGCGCAGCTCACCTGCTCGGTCAAAGTCTTGACTCCGCACCGCATCATCCTTTTCTTTGAGGACGACGCGCAGCTCTTTATCCAACTCTTTTGCCGCTGGTGGCAGTTGGGAGTTGATCAAGCGCACCCGTGAACCCGCTTCATCCACCAAGTCAATTGCCTTATCGGGCAAGTAACGGTCAGAAATATACCGATCTGACAGCTTGGCGGCGGCAACTAACGCCTCATCTAAGATTTTCAGCTTGTGGTGTTGCTCATAGCGCTCGCGCAAACCGTAGAGAATCTCAATGGTTTCGTCCACCGAGGGTTCACCGACCATAACGGGCTGGAAGCGGCGTTCTAGGGCAGCATCCCGCTCGATGTGCTTGCGGTACTCATCGAGGGTCGTAGCACCGATGCACTGCAGTTCTCCCCGCGCTAAGGCTGGCTTGAGGATATTTGCCGCATCAATGGCACCTTCAGCCGCACCTGCACCAATTAGCGTATGAACTTCGTCAATGACCAGGATGACGTTCCCAGCAGAACGAATTTCATCCATGATTTTCTTCAGACGTTCTTCAAACTCACCCCGATACTTGGTTCCTGCCACCAGTAAGCCAATATCCAGGGTGACGACCCGCTTTTCTTCTAAGATGTCGGGAATATCGTTGTTGGCGATGCGTTGGGCAAGTCCTTCGGCGATCGCGGTTTTACCTACCCCAGGCTCTCCAATCAACACTGGGTTGTTCTTGGTGCGGCGTCCCAAAATCTGGATCACCCGCTCAATCTCCTTGGCGCGTCCCACCACTGGGTCGAGCTTGCCTTCCCCAGCCATGATCGTCAAGTTTGAGCCAAATTCATCCAATGTTGGGGTTTTTGTGCGTCCCTGCGCTCCGGTGCCACCCGTGACTTCTGCTGTCTCGCCCAACATGCGGATCACGCTTGTACGCACTTTTGACAGATCTACGCCCAGGTTTTCTAGCACCCTAGCAGCAACGCCTTCTCCTTCCCGGATTAGGCCCAGCAGCAAGTGTTCTGTACCAATATAGTTATGTCCGAGTTGCCTCGCTTCCTCTAGGGAAAGTTCCAGAACGCGCTTTGCCCTAGGGGTAAAGGGAATCTCTACCGCGACAAAGCCAGATCCTCGACCAATAATTTTTTCAACTTCAATGCGGGCGTCCTTGAGGTTCACCCCCATTGATTTCAGGACTTTGGCGGCGACGCCTGTCCCTTCTCCAATCAGACCCAGGAGAATTTGCTCTGTGCCTACGAAGTTGTGACCCAGGCGACGTGCCTCTTCCTGGGCCAGCATGATCACCTTAATGGCTTTCTCTGTAAAGCGTTCAAACATGACGTTTTTCCATCACCTGCTGCGTGCCCGTGTACGCTGATTCTAGCATAGGGAATCTCTCCGGCTGTTGGCATCCAGACAACCAGAGGGAGGATTTATGTGTAAAGGTTTCTTACGTTCTCCGACTCAGACCGAAATCGCTCTGGCTTAGTTGACTCGGTAGGCTCATTTAGTCACGGGCTAGCCCTTACAAATACTCTGCCGACTAACTGGTAACGTGAGGTACGTCCCAATCCTCAGACAGTTGCCAGCCATATAAGGCAAGGCGATCGCCTAAGAGTTGCCGACAGTTTGCGAGTACTCCTTGAAATTCCGGCGTTTGCAATCCGCTACACCAGAGAATCAAGGCATCTTCATCTGTGTCTTTGTAATAGCGACGGCGACGCCCCGCTTCCTTAAAGCCAAACTTGCGGTACAGAGCTAGTGCCGCTTGGTTAGAAGGGCGCACTTCTAAAGTTGCCCACTCTAACTTGCCGTGACAAGCATCCCGCAGTAAAGCATACAGCAAGAGCTGACCTAACCCTTGACTTTGATATTGCGGATGAACGCCCAGTATCGTGATGTGCGCCTCTTCCAAAATTGACCAGAAGCAACCTAGTCCGACTAGGAGTCCTGATTTTGTAGGAGACGAAGAGGTGTCCGCTTCAGCCTCACCTGCTGGTTCCACAGCGTTCAAAACCAGAAAGTGACTGCTGGAACTGTCTAATTCTCGCTGGTATCCATCCCGCGTCCACAGTCCACCAAAACACAGTTGGTCTAGTTCCAACGCCGCGTCGAGCAACGCTGGTGTTAAGGGCTGAAGTTGTAATAAAGTCAAAGTCACAGCCCCCAATTGTACACTGAATAACGGAAGGCAAGTTCCGTCTACAGTAAGCTAAAGGATAAATATCGCATTATGGTATCGACTCACCCGGTTGGGCTGCAAAATTCTGGCTATCAGTATCTGCCAAAAGATGATCAGAAGACTCTCTCACCCAATCAAGAACTCCTCCCCCTGACAGCTCAGGTGAATAGTCACGATTGCTTGGAAATTGGCGGTTGTGATGTCACGAGCTTAGTTAAAGAATTTGGTTCACCTTTGTACATCTTGGACGAGGTGACGCTGCGGACGGCTTGCCGCCAGTATCGAGATGCCTTTAAACGCTACTACCCAGGAGAATCTTTGGTTCTCTACGCCTCCAAAGCCTGGAGTTGTTTAGCCGTTTGTGCGATCGCGGGTTCCGAAGGATTGGGGATCGATGTAGTGTCGGGAGGCGAACTCTACACCGCCTTAGAAGCGGGGATCAGTGCCGACAAGATTTATTTTCACGGCAACAATAAATCTGTTGCAGAACTGCAAATGGCAATGAAGTCTGGTTGTACCCTCGTTGTCGATAACTGGCTGGAGTTAGAAACTCTGGCAGACTTAGCAACGGCAACAGCACCCGTGCGGATCATGCTGCGGCTGACTCCAGGGATCGAGTGCCATACCCACGAATACATTCGTACGGGGCACTTAGATAGTAAGTTTGGTTTTGATCCCAATGCCTTAGATCAAGTTTTTGAGTTTGTAAGTAAGCATCCCAGCTTAAACTGCATTGGGTTGCACGCTCACATTGGCTCCCAAATTTTTGAGCAGCAACCTCACAAAGACTTAGCCGGGGTCTTAGTCGATTGCCTAAGCAGAGCCGAGGGTTACAATTTATCGATTCAGGAACTTAATGTTGGGGGTGGCTTAGGGATTCGTTATACAGAAGGGGATGATCCCCCAAGCATTGATACCTGGGTAAAGGGAGTGTGTGAGTCCTTGGTGGCAGCTTGTGAGGCAGAGCAGTTGCCCTTACCGAGATTGTTATCAGAGCCAGGGCGATCGCTCGTTGGTTCTGCCTGCATCACGGCTTACACCCTCGGTAGCCGCAAGGAAATTCCCGGTATACGTACCTATCTAGCTGTAGATGGTGGCATGTCAGATAATCCTCGTCCGATTACCTACCAGTCTGTCTACCGCTGCGTCGTCGCCAACCACATGTCTGCTCCATTAACCGAAAAAGTCACAGTTGCTGGAAAACACTGCGAGTCCGGGGATATTCTAATTAAAGACGTCATGCTCCCTCAGACAGAGTCAGGAGATATTTTCGTTGTCATGGGCACAGGTGCCTACAATTACAGCATGGCTTCTAATTACAATCGGCTACCCCGACCGGCAGCAGTGTTGGTTAATCAGGGAGATTCTTTCCTGATTTTGCAGCGGGAAACCTATCAAGATCTTCTTCGGCAAGATCGTTTGCCAGAAAAACTGCAAACGGGCGATAGTAAAAAGTAAAAAGACCAACTTTTTTGGCTGTTTGCCCGTCTAAGTTTTTAAGATCTAGCCAAAGCCAAGCAATCTCGTAGCAAAATTCTTCACTAAAGTTCAATGCCTTCGTCGGGTCCTGGTTTCGACCCTAGCTGGACTCAGTCCTTAGTGCTTCACAGCATTGATGTGGGATTGGTTCTGGCACTTACTTACATGGTGCTCCTGATCATTGGGGAGCGCCGCACCTTGTGGATGGTTCGCGGATTGATTGTCCTGATGCTGGCAGCAGCTATCAGCAATCGCTTAGGGCTAGGGCTACTAAGTTTTGTGCTAGAAAAGTTGGTGGTTGGCTCGGCAGTGGCGATGGCAGTCATCTTCCAGTCCGAGTTTCGTCGGTTCCTAGAACAGTTGGGACGGGGAGAAATTCTCCAACTGTTTCAAGCGAAACGACGCCCACCACCTAAGCCCGATAGCGTAATTGATGAAATTGTTGATGCTGTTAAAGAACTCTCCCAAAACCGAATCGGCGCGCTGATGCTTGTCGAAACGGGGGGACCGATTGACGAACGAGATGTTTCTGTGCCGGGTGTACAGTTAAATGCTGAAATTTCTAAAGAATTGCTACAAACGATCTTTCAAACCTCTACACTGTTGCACGATGGAGCGGTGCTGGTTCGGGGATCGCGTGTGGTAGCAGCGGGAGTGATTTTGCCCCTTTCAGACCGTACCGCATCGCGGCAGTTGGGTACGCGCCATCGGGCAGCGATGGGAATTACAGAGCGAGTCGAAAATTGCTTATGTATTGTTGTGTCTGAAGAAACAGGTTCAATTTCTCTGGCGGAAAGGGGGGCACTGAACCGACCATTGACCAGCAACAAGCTAAAAGAATTATTAGAGGCACGATTTTCGACCTCTGTTGACCGCGAAGCAGTTGCTCCAGGTTTGCGTAGTTTGAGCCGCCGCCTTGGGTCTGGTGGACGGACACTGCTGGCGCGTTTCTTCCGTCTTCCGTCATCGACGTCTAGGGAAAAGAAATGACTGCAAAGCCGACTGCCTTACAAGAGTTACCGGCTGACCTCGATCGATACCGCTTGCCGAAACACGTAGCGGTGATTATGGATGGAAATGGTCGTTGGGCAAAACGTCAGGGACTGCCCAGAATTATGGGGCACCGCCGAGGGGTAGATGTCCTCAAAGACTTGCTGCGCTGTTGCAAGGATTGGGGTGTACCTGCACTAACGGCTTATGCCTTTTCGACAGAAAACTGGGGGCGTCCCTTAGAAGAAGTCGATTTTTTGATGATGCTGTTTGAGAGGGTATTGCGGCGAGAACTGCAAGAAATGATGCAGGAAAATGTGCAAATTCAGTTTGTGGGAAATTTGTCTGCTCTGCCGCAATCTCTCCAGGATGAAATTGAGCGCTCGGTGAATGACACTAAGCAGAATCGGGGCATTCAGTTCACTGTTGCCACGAATTATGGGGGACGTCAGGAAATTTTGCAGGCTTGTCAGGCGATCGCCTCTGCGGTGCAGCAAGGTAAGCTACAGCCGGAAGAGATTGATGAGGAATTGTTTTCTCGCCATCTCTACACTGCCCATGTTGGCGATCCCGATTTGCTGATTCGTACCAGTGGCGAAATGCGCCTCAGTAATTTTTTACTGTGGCAGATGGCTTATGCAGAAATGTACATCACGGAAGCCCTATGGCCCGACTTTGACCGGGCAGAATTTCACCGGGCTTTGTGTGCTTATCAGCAGCGCGATCGCCGCTTTGGGAAAGTGTAGGGATTGGGGACGGGTGTGGCGGGAATTAAACAGGCAAAAGAGACTTTTCGGTTTTACTGAATTTTTCTAGGGGCCAGAAAAAATCGCATCTTCTACGTCTTCGCGGCTTAGAGAGTATTTGAATGAACGTTTTACAGCCCGTCCACCTTCACCTACGTTGAGGTAGCGCACCGCTAGTTCTTCAACTTCTAGGTAAATTTCAGCTTGCCAATGGATTTGTTCAACACGCCAGCAGTGGAGATCTTCAGGGTCTTGTTCGCATCCCTGGGAGCGCAACCACTGCTCAATATCAGGGAGGGGATGATTATACAAAGGGGTATCGGCTGACGGAAGAGTCATAGCTATTTTGAGGGGTTATAGAGACTGAGGAGGTGTAGTGAGGGATTCGACTTGAGCCGATGGGGAATCGTTGGGGCGTTTGGGGCGAGGGGTTGCAGGGAGACGACTTGTTCTTGTACAGGCACATTTTGTTGTTCAGACCTTTGAAAGGCAGCATCGCCGCGTGTTAAGCCAATAGCGATCGCTAGTATCACACAACCCAAGAATGTCAGCCCCAGAACGAATAAAGCAAAGAGTTCCCCGGCGGAGAGAGGACGGTCAGTGGGATCGAGGTAAGCGTTATTGGATCGTTGCGGTTGTCTCGGACAGCTAGGGGGATTAAATCCAGGAGGGACTTGAATCACATTCAGGCGCGAATAGCCAATTTTCTGGTCATAAAGCCGCCGCCGCTCTAGGTTGCTGAGAGTAGCATAAGCTTCGTTGATCTGCTGGAACTTGGCAGTGGCTACCGCAGCCGGCAGGTCAGTTGTATCGGGATGGTAATGTTTGCTCAGTTCCCGATAGGAGCGACGGATTTCGATGGGTGAGGCTGAGGGATGTAAGCCTAGAAGGGTGTAGTAACTGATTGAATCTGACATCCCTTGCTCTTGGGTAGGTTGCCTGACGCTTTCTGGAGCCACCGCAGTTTCACTTTTTGCTGATCAGTTCAGTCTTTGATGACCATTTTAAGCGATCGCACGCTTGCCCAAGCTAAAACGCTGATTGTCAGTCTACTGATTGTTTTTTCTTGTTAGTTGCTCTCTATATTGAGCGACCACACCATAAATTGCGGCGAGTAACACCCAAGTTAGCAAATTCACTCGCACATCAAAGAGCGTTACATCTAGAAAGTTAAAAAGGGTACAGCTAGCAAATGCTAGTAAATAACTGAAAAAGATTAATTTGTCATCTTTTCCTACTTGGGCTTCTAAGGTGGGGATATCTGACCACTGGTTTAAAAGTAAAACACTTGCAGCTAAAATCCAGCCAACTAAGCCACAAAATAATAGGGTAGCGGGGATGCCAATTTCTGCCATTAACATCAGAAATAAGTTGTGGGGATGTCCTAACCAAAGCTGCATTTTGGCTTCGTAGAGGGGAGTAAAGTTCCGTAATCCCCAACCAAGCCCAGGGCGTTCTTGAGCCATCGACCAAGCAAAGCGCCATTGAGTTGTCCGTAGCTGGGCTACAGGACGATCGGGATAGAGTTGGTCTGAAAGCCGCAGCCAGAAGTAGGCGGGGAGGAAGCTACGCAGCCATTGACGCCCCACTGAAGGGCCAAAGGATGCCCAAAGGATACTGGCGGCAAAACCTGCGGCTCCTGCGACTAGTAAGCGCCAACCTTGGTAGAGAGCAAAGGCAAGACCACTTAAAAGCGCGATCGCCCAAGCATTACGAGAACTGGTTAAAATCAGCGCGATCGCATTCCCGATTACCAGCCCACTCAAAAACAACAGCCAGCCCGGACGCTTCATTCCTCGCTGTCGCCAAGCTTGCCATGCTTCTACCCACAAGCCCAATCCCAGGATCAAAATAATCTGGAGATAAACCGCGAGGATGTTGGCATACATAAACAAAGAAGCCATTCGCCCCGGTGGATTTCCCTGGGGTCTAAGTGACCATCCCAAAATGCCCTGAAGCACGCCTTCTGGGCCAACCCAACCCCAAAAGATCTGTCCAAAGCCGAGCAAGACAATAGGTACAGAAGCGATCGCCAAAAGCTTTGCCAATTGCCGCAGTTGATGGGGATGCTCAATTAAGGCACTGAGTCCAGCAAAGACAAAGAAAAACGGCAAAAAGTTTGCCAAACCCAGAAATGCCGCCGGACGGTCAACCGCAAAGCAACAACTGATAATCAGCCCGATGCTCAAGATTGCCAATCCCCAGTTGAGGGGTCGGCGGATAATGGTGCGGCACTGTTGCTTCCAGGCAGCGACGCTCACAAAAAATAGCCCTAATCCTCCCACCAAGGGCAATAAGGGCAATAAAAATGCCAAGATTTGGGCAAAATTCCAGGTACCCTGAAAATTAGGTTCAGGATGCCGACTCAAAAGGTTTTGAGTTTTGAGTTTTAAGTTATGGATTAACGCCTTACTCCTCACGTTACAAGCTGAATTCCTGGGGATTAAACCGCTTCCCAGCACTCGGTGCGGGTGAGGCGAATTTGCGCGAGCGCAAAGATGGTGGGGATGATGCGACCGTAGTTAGTCGCGATCGCCCGCCAACCTAGATCGGCGATGAAGTAACCCCACAACACAGGCCCCAAGAGGGCAAATACGCTGCGAGTTGTACCATAACGAGCCGCATTTAATGCCATTCCTCGCTTGGCTGTTTGCACTGTTACGTAGCTTTGAAACTGTACCGCAGCAGCTGCACCACCTCTAACAACGGCTTGTTGAGCGGCTTGGTAGCTGGCAAAGTTGAGGGCAAACTGCCGCGCTATTTGTTGTAGCAGTAAAGGCTTGAGAACAGAACTCACCGCTAAAGCGCTACCCCCTTTGAGCAGCAAACCCACGGGGTCATGTTGTAGCTGTATAGGTAGAGGTTGAGATAGAGGAGTCTTAGCCAGCGATCGCTGTACTTGTACCGTCAATGATTTTTGTTCGGATTTCGGTAAACGTTTCCAAGCTCGACCCATCAAATTGAGAAAGATCTCTGCCTCAATATCGGTAGTTGAAAAATGTTTAGAATACGGAATTTTTAGATAGCGACAAACCTGGATTAGTGCTTGTCGATAACTGACTTCGTCCGTACGTCCTCTGAGCACTGTCACCCCATCTGCCGCCAAAAACCGAAATCGCTGCTCTATAGCGTCTAACCAAGCTTCCCGGTCTTGGCTTTGGATTTCAATTGGCTCGGCCGTGTGAAAGTAGTCTAAAGGGTTAAATTTGCGGCGAAATAAAATTTGCGTTAGCTGCTCTAGTTCTTCTTCTGTCGCTAACTCCAAGGCACTTCTTAGCTCATCCAATGTCGTTCCCTCCACATCCCCAAGTTCAGTCCTGTTCAATTATTCTACTTCCATTAATTCAATAGGAGCCTCAACTGGGGATTGGCGTTGTAATTACCAATGTGGGTTTAGCAGAACCTGCTTAGGCAAGGCACATATTGACCCGTTGAAGTATATTTCCTAGTTTGAGCCTTCTCACTGCCGCCATCTTGTCAATTGCTTGGTCAGCCTGGTCTGTAGCTTGATTGCTTACTGCCACTAGCCTAAGAAGCTTTCTTTGATTTTGGATACTGCTTTGCCTCCTATTCTTGATCCCGAACTGACCAAAAAGGATAAAGGATAAAAAGTGAAAATCCATCAATAGTCTCAATCCCCTTTTTTTAATACGGGAGAGCAGAAAATTTCTGGTGGCAGTAAACCGTTTAGGTGTCGAATCATTACTGAGTAGGACGGTGTAAATAATTAAAGGTTTCTAGTGAGGGTTAAAACCTCAAAATGGGTCTGAAGTCTTTATTAAAAGCTACTTAAATATTTTCATATTGCAACACAAAATCTGATTTATTTTCACCTACTTATTGCTACCCCAACATTAATTTGTAAAATTGGTTCATACTTTACAACTGGGGTCTTTATTCAACATTATTGAGTTTCCATTAAGAAAGATATGGTTAATTGTTTTAACTCTTCACAATTCACTTTTCCTTGAGAATTGCGGGGCAAACTTTCTACTGCTACCCAATATTTAGGGCGCTTAAATTTACTTAGCTTATCTACAATTTTTGCTTGCAAATCTGCAACAGATATAGATAAACTCCGAGGAACATAAACTGCCGTGACAACTTGCCCCCACTGCAAATCAGGCAAGCCAATGACACAAATATCAGTAACTAACTGGGTGGCTTGAATCGCTGCCTCTACTTCTGCCGGAAAGACATTTTCGCCACCTGTAATAATTTTCTGACTCCGTCGCCCGACAATAGTTAAGTAACCTTTATGATCAAAAAAGCCTAAATCGTCTGTTTGAAACGGTTGAGACTTACTGAAGAATTCTGGATAGTAACCCCAGGCTAAAGAATTAGATTGAATCGTGACAATACCCGTTTGATTAGTGGCTAAAACCTCGCCAGTTTCTGATTGAATCGTTACCTTCGCGTGGGGTAAAACTTGTCCGCAGCTAGTATTTCCGGCGAGAAAATCTTCCGGCTTGAGCGTGACGACTTGAGAAGCGGTTTCCGTCATGCCGTAGGTGGAGGCAAGGCGGATGCTGTGGCGTCTGGCGGTGTCGAGAAGTTCCTGCCAAGCGGGTGCGCCACCTAAAAGCACTGTGTGAAAGCGGGATAACCAAGCCGCATCGATTTGTAGCAGCCTTACCAGTTGGGTAGGTACGAGGGAGATGAAGAATTCCGAAGGATCGATATTATGACGATCGCCTTTCTCTATCAATCTTTTAAACGGCAAAATTACCAATTTGCCGCCAGTAGTAAACGAACGCAAAAACTGCATTAACCCACTGACGTGATACAGAGGGAGAACGCAAAAGGAATTTACCCCCCTCCCTGGTGCTGTTCCCTCCGGACTCACAGGAGAAGCTGGCGAGCTTTCAGCGCCTGCAAAATACTGAGCAAACCCCCCTACCGATGCCATCAATGTTTCCCAAGTGTGGATGGCAAATTTAATCTTGCCAGACGAACCCCCTGTGGGAATCATGATTGAGGGAGAAAGATTTTGGGCTGGCTTGCTAGAGGTTAGATCCCCCCAATCCCCCTTTTTAAGGAGGGCTGTGTCACTGTTTAAAATATTCCCCAAAACTAAATGGGGTTGAACTAAATCAAAGACTTGTTGCCATTCCTGTTCTACCCAGTGGGGATTACAGAGGAAAACGTGGCAATCCGCAGCACAGGCGGCGATGAAACTGGCGAGGAAGTGTAGGGGTTCAGATTCTGCGATCAGGATTTTTGGTGGCGTCGGGCGATCGCCTAATGAGATCAATTTCTCATAAAACTCCTGGCTCAACTGCCTAAATTTTTGGCTGTCGTAACCAACCAGCCAATCCTGATCAGCCCTTTGTTTGAGATAGGTTAGGGGTGTTTCCATAGCTGTTCTAGCCAGGTTTCTTTGTCCTCATCAAACCAGTCATCGACGCCAAAGCCAACCGCGCGGTCATTTTGAGATAATTCTGCTGCCAAATTTAGAGCGGCTTGTTTGCCAATAGCGGTTTCAAACACCGATGAAAATACCGCGTCAATAAGCGTGCGATCGCAAAACTGCCGCAAACATTTAGGAGAACCGGCGATCGCTACCTTAACAACAAAAATCCCTCGCCACCCTCGCTGATAACAGGCTTCTAACTGCCGGAGAGTCGCCACCGATTCATCTAAAGCCAAGGGTGTGGCATACTCAGCACTCAACCCCAACATCCTGTGGAACTGCTCCGGCGGTAGCGGCTGCTCGATAAACTCGATCATTCCTGCCTGATCCGCCGCTTGCAGCCACTGCTCCGCCTCTTTTAGAGTCAGCCCACCGTTGGCATCCAATCGCAGCTTTGTCCCCGCAGGTAACGCCTGAGTTAGTTGCTGAAAACTCCTCAGTTCCTCTGCAATCGGACTCACCCCAATCTTCCACTTAAAGGTACAACTCCCCTGGTTCCAAGGTTCTTGCCATGCTTGCAAAGCCGCTTCCCCAGTCGGCAACAGATAACTGTAGGTGTGGGTACTACAGGAGAATGAAAGCTCTTTCCGGTTGACAGGAGTTGGAAAAAGATCATTCCCGTTAAAGGGGAAGGATTGGGGAGGGATAACCTTAGAGGTTTGTCTCGCCAACCCTTCCCACGCCGACTCAAAACCAAATTGACAAGCTGGCAATTGGGATGGAATAGAGAAAACCTCAGTTGCGGTAATTTCCTCTGGTAACGAGGCGCAGAAATCCCTCGCTTCCTGCAAGGTTTCCGAACCAAACCAAGCAATCGGGGCAATTTCACCCCAACCTACTTGCCCGGTTTGATCGGTGAGGCGGAGAATGATGCCCTCTCGAACCTCCCAGCGTCCGTGGCTGGTTAAAAGCGATCGCTTAAACTTCCTCTGATAAGGGCGAAACTCAAAGGAGTAGCGCATCACACTTGCTTAACCCCATGGCTGGACAAATCCTAATCCCAATAACAAACCACTCCAAAAATGTACCGACACAGCAATAAACTTGCAGTTACTCACCCGTTCTGGTTGATTGTGGTACTGCTTGACGTGCCGGAAGAGTTGCAGGGCAAAGGGGAGGCTAGCAAAGATGAGTAATGTACCTACGGGGAAAATGCCGAGAAAAACAAACAAAGCGGTGAGAACGTAAATGCTGCCACCAAACCAGGGGAGTATTTCTGCCCCTCGTTTTGTACCGAGGCGAACAATAGGCGATCGCTTACCTGCGGCTAAATCATCTTTAATTTGGTGAAAATGGGAGCAAAACAGAATTAAGCTGGTAACAATTCCCACAATTACCGAAGCTGCCAAACCCCGCATTGACCAAGTTTGGGCTTGGGAGTAGTAAGCGGCTGCTACTGCTAAGGGGCCGAAGGTAATCAGGCAGATGATTTCCCCCAAACCATGATAGCCAAAGCGAAACGGCGGCCCCTGATAGGTGTAACCAAAGGCACAGCACAGTAAGACTAACCCAATCACTGTTAAATCTTGCTGCCACCAAGCGATCGCGCCTATTCCCAGTATCCCCAATCCCAAAAAGAAATTACTTAACCAGAAAATCAGCCATTTATTTCCTGTCAAATTTACTAATGAATGCGCTTTGTTTTCATCAATTCCAGTCTCAGAATCAAAAACATCATTGCTAAAATTAACCCAAGCAACAATCAAAATTGCTGAGAACAAAAATGTAGAAAATACTGTTTTTTGAAGAATTTGAGTTTCAGCAAAAGCTACAGCAGTGCCCACCCAAATTGGAATAATTGCCACACTGTACATTGGTGGCTTGATGGCTGCTAGCCATAATTTGCTGTTAAATGATTGAACGAAACTTGTAGTCATCTGACAAAATTAATTACTAGAAGCCAACTATTGCTAAAGTTTCAACAGGCAAGTGCCTGAATACTAGCTAAAGTAAGGATGAGGCAGCGGCGTTGCGATGCTCAATTTTTGTTCTGAGAGTACACACAAGTCTGGTTGCACTGATGATAAAGATAACAGACAGGATGACAACCCTACTAGGAAAGTTTTTTCAGTAGCATGAAGTTGCTCTTGCAAAACTCCCCATTGCTGGTAGCTGGCTGTCATTTTGTGCCACTTAACTCAGAACCTGACCCCTGACTGGGGTAACTGTGGTCAGTATCAACGGATACCTAGAGGTCAACCAGGGATAAGGGCATCCCCCCTAAAATATCCCACCATTGTTAACTAGCTTTAGGAATAGAACTTCAAGAAACTTTACCCTCTGCTATTGATATGCTAGCTATTCCCTACCGTACTAATCTCTTATCCGCTCAAGAAGAACTGTATCAGTTTCTGCGGATTTGTCATCAAAAATCAATTGAAAAGAATTGCCCTCAAATTGTCAGCATTTCTCAAGAAATATCCACCGTTGACCCCTTGGTTGTTTTGCAGGCGATCGCCCAACTCAATCAGATCCATTTTTATTTTGAAACTCCAGCGAAAAAACAAGCGATCGCCGCCATTGATTCTGTCGCTTCTTTTCAATCCTCAGGGAAAAGTCGCTTCTCAAAATCCCAAGACTTTATTCAATCTTGCTTAAATGAAATCATCAGTACAGGGGACTTAAACTTACCTTTTGCAGGGCCGCATTTTTTCTGTAGTTTCACCTTTTTTGCTGACCAACTCCCCATCAACGCGCCCTTCCCCCCAGCTACCGTTTTCCTTCCCCGTTGGCAAGTTTCGCGCGATCATGACACCTGTGTCTTAACAGCGAACTTGTCCATTGACCCACAAGTTGATCTAGAATCTCTCTCAGAACATTTGTGGATGCAATTCAAGACTATTACTTGGTCAGGCAGTAAACCCTTAGATATTCCTGCCCAACGACCGCCACAACCTTTCCAACCAGCGATCGCCGACTCAGAACACTTTCGATTAGCCGTTTCTTCCGCATTAGAATCAATCGGCACCCATCGATTTAATAAAATCGTCCTTGCCAGTACCCTTGATGTCACCGCTCCCCATCCTTTCTCCTTAGTCGGCTCCCTAAATAATCTCCGCCAACACCATCCTGATTGCTATATCTTCTCAAGTAGCAACGGTAAGGGAAACAACTTCATTGGTGCTAGCCCTGAGCGCTTAATCAGTATTCATGACCATCAATTAATTACCGATGCTTTAGCGGGTTCAGCACCACGCGGTAAAACAACAGCCGAAGATACCCAATGTGCTAGTCGTTTGCTAAACAGTGAAAAAGAGCAACGCGAACACCAATTTGTGATTGACTTCATCACCGGCTGTCTCTCTCACTTAGGCTTGATGCCGCAACGGTTGCCCATACCTCAACTGTTGCAACTGTCTAACATCCAGCACTTGTGGACGCCGATCCAAGCAAAAATCCCCACTGACGTGCATCCCCTGAAAATTGTCGATGCCTTGCATCCTACCCCCGCCGTCGCTGGCGTCCCCACCAAAGTCGCTGAAGAGCAAATTCGCCGCTACGAAGGTTTTGACCGTTCCCTCTATGCCGCCCCCTTGGGTTGGCTCGACCACAAGGGTAACAGTGAATTTATTGTGGGTATTCGCTCTGCCCTCATTACCGGAAATCGCGCTAGACTCTACGCTGGTGCGGGCATCGTTGCGGGTTCCAATCCCGACAAAGAACTCGCAGAAATCCAACTCAAGCTCCAAGCCTTAATTAGATCGCTAATTTAATCAATTTCTACCCGTTCAAAATGTTCAACAACCGGAAAAGGGTCATAAAAATGGTGAAGCAGTTTTTTCCACTGCTGATATTCAGGAGAGTTTCTAAATTCGATTGTATGAGCTTCTAAAGTTTTCCATCTTACTAGTAATAGATATCTGCCTTTAGCTTCAAGACATCGTTGAAGTTCGTGGGACAAATATCCATCCATCGACGAAATAATATTAGCAGCTTCCTTAAAAGCCATTTCAAACTCTTGCTCGTAGCCAGGTTTGATGGTAAGTATAACGGCTTCAAGAATCATCAAATCTCTGTAAATAACATTTTAGTTAGTACCGGAATATCGTTTTTCCGTTACTCAATATATTAGTAATGCCCATTGATTTTCGTAACACCAATACAGTTTGGTCTTCCATTCTGGTGGAAACCTTAAAACGCTTAGGACTGACCACCGCCGTTATTTGTCCGGGTTCGCGCTCCACCCCCCTCACCGTTGCCTTTGCCCAAAACGAGGCGATCGAAACCATTCCCATTCTTGATGAACGCTCGGCTAGCTTCTTTGCTTTAGGTATCGCCAGAGCCAGCAAACGCCCTGTGGTACTAGTGTGTACCTCTGGGACAGCCGGGGCAAACTTTTACCCTGCGGTCATCGAAGCTAGGGAAGGTCGAGTTCCCTTACTTGTACTGACGGCTGACCGACCTCCAGAACTTCGCAATTGCCATTCTGGGCAAACCATTGACCAACTCAAGTTATACGGCACCTATCCCAACTGGCAAGCCGAGTTAGCGCTGCCGAGTGTGGAAATGGCACTCCTGGCGTATTTGCGACAAACTACGATCCAGGCTTGGGAGCGATCGCTGTTTCCCATTTCCGGCCCCATTCATCTCAATTTACCCTTTCGCGACCCCCTCGCTCCCCTGAACGACCTCATCCCAGCGGATTTGCCATCCAAATTGCAGCTAGAGGAGTTCTTTGCCACCGTCGTCCCCCACTCTCCACTTTCTACTCCCCACTCTCCACTTCCTAGAGAATGGCAACAATGTCCGCAAGGCATCATCATTGCTGGACTTGCCCAACCGGAACAGCCTCAAGCTTATTGTGAAGCGATCGCTAAACTTTCCCAAACCCTTGGTTGGGCAGTTCTTGCCGAAGGACTCTCCCCTGTGCGAAACTACGCCAGCCTTAACCCCCATCTCATCTCCACCTACGACCTGATCCTGCGGAACCCAGAGCTAGCAGAGCAACTCACCCCAAAAATGGTGATACAGATCGGAGAGCTTCCCACTAGTAAAGAACTTCGTACCTGGTTAAGCGCCACCCAACGCCAACGTTGGGTCATTGACCCCAGCGATCAAAACTTCGACCCCCTTCACGGGCATTCCATCCACCTCCGAACCTCGATAGAACAGCTAGCTACTAATATTCCTTCCCTTTCTAAGGCTCAAATCTCTCCCTATCTCCGCCAATGGCTGAACGCTGAAACAAACGTCAGATCAGCTATAGACCAAACCCTGACCACAACCAACCAATTTGAAGGCAAAGCCGCCTGGTTAATTTCCCAAACCCTGCCGCCAGACACGCCCTTCTTCGTCGCTAATAGTATGCCCGTGCGAGACGTTGAGTTTTTTTGGAAACCGGGAAACAGTCATATCCAACCCTTCTTCAACCGAGGGGCAAATGGTATTGATGGCACCTTATCTACTGCCCTTGGTATTGCCCATCACAACCAATCTAGCGTCATGCTAACTGGGGACTTATCCTTGCTGCACGACACTAACGGCTTCTTAATCAGAAATAAATTTGTCGGTCATCTCACGATTGTTTTAATTAACAACAACGGCGGCGGCATTTTTGAGATGCTACCTATTTCCAAATTTGACCCCCCCTTTGAAGAGTTTTTCGCCACTCCTCAGGACATCGATTTTGCCCAACTGAGTGCCACCTACGGCATCGAATATCAGTTGATTGGCTCCTGGGAACAACTCCAGCACCTACTAAACCCCCTCCCCACTACAGGTATCCGCATCCTAGAGTTGCAAACTGACCGCCGTGCCGATGCCAAGTGGCGTCAAGAGAACCTGAGACGATTTGCAGCCAATCTCATGGCTTAGGAGGGGCAAAATTACAGCTATTGCCCCGATAATTTGTTCGCCCTGACCTACTTATCTCCCGAACAACCAGATAGAATAGCGAATCAATCGTTTTCAGGGGTGAAAAATTAATGGGTCGCGCCAACAAGGTTGTACTTGCCTATTCAGGTGGAGTTGATACCTCCGTCTGTATTCCCTACCTTAAAGAAGAGTGGGGCGTAGAAGAGGTCATTACCCTAGCCGCAGATTTAGGACAGGGAGACGAACTCAAACCAATTAAGGAAAAAGCCTTGAAATCCGGTGCTTCTGTATCACTCATTGCCGATGCTACAGAAAGCTTTGTCAAAGACTATGCTTTTCCGGCGATTCAGGCAAATGCTCTGTACGAAAATCGTTATCCTCTCTCAACCGCACTGGCTCGTCCGCTGATTGCCAAGCTATTGGTAGAAGCCGCCGCCGAATATGGTGCAGATGCGGTCGCTCACGGTTGCACGGGTAAGGGAAACGACCAGGTACGCTTTGATGTATCGATCGCGGCATTAAATCCTGACCTGAAAGTGCTAGCACCTGCTAGGGAATGGGGATTTAGCCGTGAAGAAACGATCGCTTACGGCGAACGATTCGGCATTGCTTCCCCTGTGAAGAAGAAGTCTCCCTACAGTATTGACCGTAATTTACTCGGTCGCAGTATTGAAGCGGGTCCCCTAGAAGATCCTAACGTTGAGCCACTAGAAGAAATTTTTCTGATGACTAAGGCGATCGCGGATACTCCCGATCAGCCAGAATACATAGATATTGGCTTTGAGCAGGGCATCCCGACCTCCTTAAATGGCAAAAGCTTAGACGCCGTTAGCTTGATTACTCAACTCAATCAGCTGGCGGGTTCTCACGGTGTTGGGCGCATCGACATGATGGAAAACCGCCTCGTCGGGATCAAATCGCGGGAAATTTACGAAACCCCGGCTCTACTTGTCTTAATTTACGCCCACCGTGATTTAGAAAGTCTCACCTTAACCGCCGATGTCACCCACTACAAGCGTGGGATTGAAGAGACCTACAGCCAGCTTGTCTACCAAGGATTGTGGTATAGCCCTTTGAAAGGTGCGCTAGACGCCTTCATTCAACAAACTCAAGAACGTGTCTCTGGGGCAGTACGCGTCAAACTCTTCAAGGGCAACGCTACCATTGTTGGACGCCAATCAGCTAATTCTCTCTACACCCCTAACTTAGCCACCTACGGCGCAGAGGATCAGTTTGACCACAAAGCCGCTGAAGGCTTCATCTACGTCTGGGGACTACCCACCCGCGTCTGGTCGCAGAAAGTTAGGGAATAGCATCACCAAGTAAGACACCCAGCGCTGAGGCTGGGTGTTTTGGTATAAAGGGGATTTGAGGCAAGTAGAGAGGGGTAAAGCGAAGCGACTTCACTATTGAGCCTCTACTCCGATTCCGTTGTCGTCGTCTCGCTGACCACGACTTGCTTACGACGCGACTCTAACCAGCGAGGAACCGCGATCGCGGCAATAACCAGAACAAGCGCAACGACTGTAAATTTAGCCACCCAAGCGACTAATTGCTCTAGGGGCACCACTCTGCCTACAAAAAACGATAAGCTCACCATCACCGACGCCCAGACTGTAGCACCAGCAACGTTAAATATCAAAAACTCTCGGTAAGGCATCTGGGCAATGCCTGCCATCGGCCCTGCAAAAATCCGCAATAAAGCAACAAACCGCCCAAAAAATACCGCTCTTGCGGCATTTTCACTAAACTGCTGTTTGACTTCTTTCAGTTGCTCTTCTGAGATCCGAAAGAAGCCCCCTAGCTTGAGCAAAATCGGCCAACCGCCTAATTTGCCAACCCAATAGCCGCAGCTATCACCCAAGACAGCTCCGGCGATCGCACTTCCTAATACCCACCAATAGTTAAGTTCGCCACTGCCTGCTAAGAAACCACCAACAAGGGTGATGGTTTCCCCTGGTAAGGGAATTCCAGCATTTTCTAGGGAAATCCCTAAAAAAACAGCCCAGTATCCGTATTGCTTGGCAATTTCCTGGAGCGTCTCCAGTGATATTAGCTCAAAAGACATCCAGTACAGCCTTTACAAAGATTCATCCTATCTCACATATTGGCGCGATTCAGGGAATAGTGTCAATGGAGTAGTTAGGGGTTGGGGAGTTGGGGAGCGGGGGAGCAGGGGAGCGGGGGAGCAGGGGAGCAGGGAAGTTGGGGAGCAGGGGAGCAGGGGAGCAGGGGAGAACTGATAACCTCCTTCATACTTCACCCTTCATACTTCATACTTCATACTTCATACTTCCTAATTCGCCTCCGCTCCTCATCGCTGCTCAGGTAGGTATCAACTCACCTGGACGCAAGCTTGCCCATTTGCCTGTTTCTTTCTTAAAGCTCAAGCAACCGACGACATCCCACTCCATCTCCACATAATCTTGCTGAGGACGGATGTTAACATTAATCGTCGGTTCGGTAGCGTCAAAGTCTGGAGTTTCTGTTAGATGAGGGACTTGATGCTGTGTTTCCACGGCATTATAGGTGGTACAGCGGTCTACGTAGTGACAATTTATACAAATACACATCACTTTGTCTCCAAAGGCTTTCTGTTAATTTAGCTCAGACCAGACAATGATTAACTAGCTATTGGGTTGATTTTTGTTGCCATGTGTGCGTATTCTCTTTCTCAACTAACTTCACAAGCCCTACCTTTGCCGCTAGAAGCCCTGCCCCAATCGGCTTATTTAGTCGGGGGGGCTGTCCGGGATGCCTTGTTGGGGCGACGCTCTGAGTACCTGGATTTAGATTTTGTTCTACCCCAGGATGCGGTGGCGATCGCGCGTGAGATTGCCAGTCGCTATCATGCTGGTTTCGTTGTACTGGATGCAGAGCGGCAGATTGCCAGAGTGGTGTTTGAGCAAGCCACCGTTGACTTCGCTTTAGCTTCAGGCGACAGCTTAGAAACCGACTTACAACGGCGAGATTTTACGATTAATGCGATCGCCTACAACCCCCACACTAATCAAATCATTGACCCCCTGCAAGGCATTGCCGATCTAAAACGCGGCATTATCCGCATGGTGTCGCGGAAAAATTTGCAAGATGACCCCTTGCGGTTACTGCGAGCTTACCGACAAGCCGCTCAACTCAATTTCATCATCGAGCCAGAAACCCGCTCCACTATTTGCGAATTCGCACCTTTACTATCTCAAGTAGCCGCCGAACGCGTGCAAACAGAACTTAGCTACTTACTCCGCTCTCCCCAAGGGAGCATCTGGTTAAAAGCTGCGTGGGAGGATAATTTTCTGTCTCAGGTTTTGCACAAACAGGTGACAGCTCAAAACCTATCCTTAGTCGCTGTCATTGACTCGGTGGTTAATGAACTAGGCACAACCTGGCAAGAGTTTCCGGCGAAACTAGAAAGCGAAATTCCTGGATTAGCTCTAGGCTCGAAGCGCACTTGGCTGAGTATGGCTAAGTTAGCCAGTTTGCTCGGTAACGTCACTCCCACTGGGCTAGTTGCAGACAATAACCTAGAAGAGTTACTAGAAAATCAAAAATACAGCCGCGCCGAAATTCGAGCAGTAAGTACGGTACTCAAAGCATTACCGCAATTACAATCCCTAGCAGAGACAAACTTAGTACTCCCCAACAAAATACCTGTGCCAAAACAATATTTCTTCTTTCAAGAAGTAGGGCAAGCTTTCAGTGCAGTAGCATTGCTGGGAGTAGCATCAGGGATAGCAATAGAAACCATCGCTCCTTTAATTAACCGCTACTGTGACCCCAATGACCAAGTCGCCCATCCCACACCATTAGTCACGGGAAATGACCTGATACAAGCTTTCAGTATTCGTCCTAGCCCCCAGATCGGTCAACTTCTCAACGAGCTTCAATTAGCACGAGCAGAAGGGAGAATTTTCACTCGTGAAGAAGCTTTAGCATTAGCAGCACAACTCATTAATTCCCATTAGCGCTGCTCATTTTTAGCTAATTTTACACTCCTCGGACTATAGCTCCTGTGATAGGTATACTTCTAACGCCTGCTCGTCCTCAGAATAATTGCTCTTATGAGATTCAAAACTATACTGAGAGCGCCAAAGACAATAGCAATATTAAGAAAGAACTTTGTCCATAGAATCCGAATTGGATTTTCCCAAACAGAGTAAATATGAGTTTGCCAAGGAAAGTAGGGAGCATACTCACGTTGGTTTTGTAGTACAAACGCTAAAGGCCAACCTAGAGGAACTTCAAAAAACTCAGCTTTAATGTAAACCGTTACGGGAAAAAAGAGTGAAGTAAGAACAAATACAACACTTACAATTAGTAGAGCTATATAAACAGAATGCTTCATATTTGCGTTTTTTCGCTGAGCAATAGAGTCATATGCAACGCCTACTGTCGGGCTTTACATTATTGATTGCAAACAGCGAATTGCTTCTAGTAACCCTCTAGCTTTGTTGAGAGTTTCCTCGTATTCTTTTTCTGGGTCAGAATCAGCAACTAATCCTGCACCAGCTTGCACGGATACCGTATGATTGCCATTGGCTTGCGAGCGGACGACCATTGTGCGAATGGCGATCGCGCTATTCAATTGCCCTTCAAAATCGTAGTAGCCATAAGCCCCAGAATAAGGGCCACGCCGCTCTGGTTCCAGTTCGTGGATAATTTCCATCGCCCGAATCTTTGGCGCACCGCTTACCGTTCCGGCGGGGAAGCAGGCTTTCAGTAAATCCCACGCCGTCTTACCTGTATCCAGTTCCCCCACCACATTGCTGACAATGTGCATCACATGGGAGTAGCGTTCGATCCTCATTAGCTCATCTACCCGCACCGAACCACTACGACAAACCCGTCCTAGGTCGTTGCGTCCCAGGTCAACGAGCATGATATGTTCGGCAATCTCTTTTGGGTCTTGCAGCAACTCAGTCGCCAGGGCTTCATCTTCCTGGAAAGTTTGCCCCCGGCGGCGCGTTCCGGCAATGGGGCGTAGCGTTGCCTTGATTCCCCCTTCAGGCGATCGCTCTGCCTTCACCATCACTTCTGGACTAGAGCCAATAATCTGCCAATCACCAAAGTGGTAGTACGCCATGTAAGGTGAAGGATTGATCATCCGCAGGGAGCGGTAAAGGGCAAATGGCTCACCGCTATACTCGGCGGCTAGGCGTTGGGAGAGGACAACCTGAAAGATATCCCCAGCCCGGATATAGTCCTTTGCCTTTTGGACGTTGGTACAAAACTCCTCGCGGGAAGTGTTGCTGGCGTACTCATGCGCCTCTGCGCCCTTGTTTCCCTGTCCCCCTGCTCCTCCGGGAGGCGTCCATTCCAATACCGTATCTTTACCCGATAACGGCAGTTGCAGCTTGTTCACCAATGCCAGGACGCGATCGCACGCTTGCTGATACGCCGTCTCCATATCCATATTGCGTAAATCGGCATAAGCGATCGCCCAAATCTTCCGCTTCACCTGATCGAAAACAATCAGATGATCAATCTGCATCCACAACCCATCCGGCAAATCAGTTTCCGTAGCTGGGTAGATGGGAACACGCGGCTCAATCCAGTTAATTAATTCATAGCCCCAAAAACCAAACAAACCGCCAATTCCTGGCGGTAATTGAGGCAACTTGACTGGGGTATAAAGTTCTAGGCAATTGGCTAGGGTTGTAAAGGGGTTCCCTTCAAAAGTTTTCACCGAGCGATCGCGGTTCGTCTGTGTGGTGGTGTTGCCTCTTGTTTCCAACACCCACAACGGATCGCAGCCTAAAAAGCTGTAGCGCCCAATATTCTCGCCACCTTCTACCGATTCCAACAAAAAACTGTAGGGTTGACCCGCACATACCTTGTACCAGGCAGATACTGGCGTTTCTAAGTCAGCCACCCATTCCTGATATACCGGGACAAAATTACCTTGTTGAGCCAGCGCTGAAAATTGTGAGAAATCGGGAAAAATCATCTTTAGGAGCTAGGGATTAAAAGCTAGGGGCTAGTGAGTCCTGAGACTTGAGTCCTGAGTCTTGTCTTTTCATCTTCCCAGACCCCGCCCCTAATCCCTAGTCCTTGTAGTTTAGACCTCGAAGGTCGTTTTACCGCTGAACTTCACCGTAGGTGCATCAGGATTCTCGCCAATGCGACGATCAATCTTACCTACATACGGACGCCCTGCATTCACCTTCTCTGGGAAGACACCATCGTTGGGATGCAGGTATTGAATTTCACCGCTGGCATAAATGCGGTAAATTTTGTAGTCGTTGATTTTGAACTTAGCTCGCAATTGCTGACCGCCTAAGAAGATGCAGTATTCCTTGCGAGAGAGATACAGTAGGTTTTCCCCTTTACGCATAGTTGCAGAGCCGCCTGTTGGCATCTCAAACACTTGCTCTTTGGGGCTAGTCCAGGTGATCGCGTATTTTTCTTCCTCCCAAGCTTTGGCAAGTAAGCCACCGGTGCTACCACCAAACAAAGGAGTTTGTCCGGAAAGAGTTTCTGCCATCGTCTTTTTCTCAAAGTGATTTAGGGCATTTAGGGAATGCTATCACCCCGTTCATCCCCCTTCGGCTAGTCTGTCAAGAACTGTAACAGTTGGGTAAGGGGGAGCAGGCGAGCAGGGGAGCAGGGGAGAACCTCTTACCCTTCACCCTTCATACTTCACCCTTCATACTTTCTTCTTTACTCAGGACTCAGGACTCACCGACTCAGGACTCAGCCTTTTTTAGCGTTTGTTCGTTGGAATTGAGGACGGGTAGTAGAGGGTTGATAACCGACAAGCGATCGCCCAGAGTTGAGTAGGGAGGTTGTAGGCTCTGAGTCACCAGAGGCAACGGGAACAGTAAAGTGAAATTGGCTACCCCGATCTTTGCCTGAAGATTCTGCCCAAATTTCACCATCCCAACTATTAACAATTTGACGACAAATTGCTAGCCCTAAGCCAGTACCGCCAGTGGTTCGTCGCAGTGCGCCTTCTTCCTGATAAAAGCGGTCAAAGACTGTCTCCAACCGATTTGTTTCAATGCCGCGCCCAGTATCAGCAACGGTGACTTTCAAGACGGGAGCGTCGGGGAGCTGTTGCGCTGTGATAGTGACTTGTCCATTGGGAGGTGTGAATTTACAGGCGTTGTCTAGTAATTTTGCCAGTACTTCCACAAGCCATTCCCCATCAACTCGTACTAAGGGGAGGGACTTTGGCACTTGGGTGATGATTTTGGGGCGCTCTGCTTCGGAGCGACGAGCGCGGATGTTGCTCAGGGCAAGTTCGACACACTCTGGTAGAGAAAGAACTTCTGGATGCCATTCAACGCGTCCGCTTTCTAAACGCGAGAGAGTGAGAAAGTCTTGCACTAGTTTTCGCATCCGCTCGGCATCAGTGAGGGCCGTATTGAGCATCACCTGCCGAAGTTCTAGAGACATATCTGGCTCTTGGGCAAGGCTTTCTAGGCAGACTTGGATAGTAGAGAGGGGGGTACGGAGTTCGTGTCCAGTGATGGCGACAAGGTTGCTCCGGGTGCGATCGAGGGCGGCAAGTTGCTGGTTGAGGTCTTCTAGGTTAGCGTAGGCTTCAGCTTGAATCAAGGCAACACCGACTTGAGTGGCGATCGCATCTACTAGTGCTAAATCATCATCTTTCCATTCATGGGACATCTCACCGCAGTTGTGCAGCTCCACCATCCCTAGTAACCTGCCTTGGTAAAGCACAGGCACCATCAGCAAGGATGTAATGGAATATTGTTTAAATAAACGTTTTAGAGAGGCACCTGAGGCTGTCTGTTTAGCCGTCTTGGTTAATCGCTTATCAGTTTGAGTGTTAGCGACATAGACTCGTTCTCGCCGCTTTAAAACCTCTTGAAATAAGGGATTATCTTGCTGCAATGGCAAGGTTTGACCTGCCATTGAGCCTCCTTTTCCCGCTAGAAATTCATGGTTGATGGTAGCCGTTTCATCCGTTGCTTGAGCGCGATAAATCAAACAGCGACATACTTCCATGGCTTGCCCTAATTCCTCTACGGCTACTTGCAGAATCTCCTCCGGATCGAGACTTTGCCGAATCGCCACAGTAATTGAATTCACCAAACGCTCTTTTTGCTCTTGAGCAGTGATGGAACGGTAGGCTTTGAGCAACTTATACTGACCCGCCTGCAAGTAAGTTACCAGGCGCTGTACAAACGGGTCAGGGTCTACATAAGAGAGGGCGGCTTGGTTGGAGAGAGTTTGGGAGGCTGCGGTGGTGATGCCATAGGTTTCTCGCGCCTGCTCAATCTTGTCAGCTAGTTCTGGGCGGTAAGTCAAAATTCTCTCTAGCAGCAACTCAGCCGCCTTATAGCCAACTTGGCGATCGAATGTCCAGATGCCTTCAAAGCGACGGGAAGGGTCCATCTCGGCGTTTGTGCTACTGCTAGTACTCCCGTTGTCTACAGGTAGGGTTCGCTCCCGACAAACCAGACAGATAGTATACTGTTGTCCGATCACCACCAAATGCCACTCTTGACTCAAACTATCTCTGGGATCGAAGGCAATGGTTTCGTAGTAGCCTGAGCTATTTTTGAAGTCAGTTTCCGGTGCTGCTAATACGTAAGTGTGAGAGGTTCGCTCGGCAATGCGTTTGTAGCGGTGCGCCTCTTGTCGGTAAAATCGCTCCCTCTGAAAACTGGCAATTACCAAGGGATGCTCCGTCCCTGCCAAAACCTGATCCTCCATGGCGTGGGAGAGTGCGGTCAAAGAAGACTTAAAGTATAGCTGTTGCCTTAGTTGGGGTAGGGCTTGTGTTAACTCAGCCAGCACAGAAGTTGAGATGATCATTAATCAGTTTTTGTTTTGACAAGCGCAAAATCACTGTGACACCAACTCCACTGAGGGAGTGGTGTATGTTCTTCCCCTGACGATTGGGGCTGCACGCTCAAACGCCAATCTGCTGTTCTGCAAAAGTACGGGAGGCGCATCTGTCCCGTCGAAAATTACCTTGGGTAATCTAGATCTCTATATTTCCTCTCTCAACTTATCCTACAAAAAAAAGGACTAGCTCTTAGCTAGCCCCTATGCAACTGTTGAGGATTTAGTACAAGACGTTAACAAAAGTTACGTTATCTGCGGTATATGGCTCAATATTTCCTATTACTGAGGTTGAAGCTGATTGAGTTTATTCTGGGCTGATAGCAGTAAGTTTTGAGTTTCTAGATAAACTGTTGTGCCGTTCTGCACCTTTCTCAGCTCATTGATAATTCCTGATAGTTGGCTAATCGTGTAGTCTGGACTGCTAGTGGAAGCATAGCGCTGCAAGCTTTCAATTTGGCTCTGAGCGCGTTCAAAGGCTCTAACAGAATTCGCCTCAGCTTGCTTTCGTATGCTTATTTGTCCCAAGTTAGTTTTGTACTCAGCTAGTAATCTCTGAGCTTGTGCATAGCCTGCTAGGTCATCTGAGGAAATTCTTTCTAGTCGATTAATTGCATCTCGCCATAAGTTTTCCACTTGTTCCCATTCATCAACAGAATGAGGAGGATTTTGACCCATTTGAGCAGCTCTGAATGAAAACTGCTGCGCTGCTGCAATTAAGGTGCTGATACGTTCGTTGCCAGCAGCAAGTCCTACAATGTCTTTAAAATCGCGCTGGTAGTTTTCTCGCTTAGATTGTGCCGTTCTTCCTGCAAGGGTAGTACTAGGGATTTGCTGGAGTTGGTCGATTGCAGAATGCCAAGCAGCGATCGCCAGTTGCTTGTCCGTTGGTGTTGAGGCTTGCTGGTACTGTTGTTTAGCTGCGTTGAGGGCTTGTTCGCTTTGCACAAGTAGCACTTGAGCATTCTTTTCTTGAAAGACCTTAGCTTGCAATTCTCCAACTTGTTTGCGGGCTGTATAAAATCCATAAGGACTAAACCGCCAGTCGTACCACAAACTATATTCCCGCCAATCATCAATAAACCACATTGGCAAAGCGTCCAGATGTTTTTGTGCCTCTTTTACCTTCTGTTCGCCTGATTCTAAATCAGCTTGACTAGTCGGGCGTTCAATCAATTGTTGGGCTTGTTCAACTGAAGCGATCGCCTGCCGATAATTTTCCTCGATATTGATATAACTAGGCAGCAGCAGAATCGGGGCTGTCCGTACTACTGGACGACGAATTACCGGATAAGGCAAGTTAGCGATATAAACCACACCAACGGGTATGCCAATGAGTACCGCTGCCCAGATCAATTTGTTTAATACACCACCACGCTTGCTTTTAGCTGGCTTCGATGGTTTATCAGGATAGGTGGCGTAGTATTGGGCTTCAGCTTCTTTTGCCAAAGTAGCGAGGGATTTTTTGGCAGGTGAACCAGATGGTGCAGACGGCTTGAGTATAACTGGCTGAGTACTTTGAATCGAAGGGTCGATTCCAACACTATTTGGAGTTTTGCGGCGCAGGAACTTCAGCGGGAGAAGGTTGAAACCAGCCATAAAAACACACCAAGCAACTCATTAATTATGCCCGCAGATAGATGGAATCTAACAGCTTGACTTTCGTCAACCAACAACCTGTTATTGACTGATACTAAATCCGGTTGCGAAGTTGAGGGCAATTTCTAAGTGCATTGCCAATACCCAATCCCTTTACATAAACCGGGTGAGTTGCACGCGGTAGCGTTCTTTTTTGGTGACAGCGACTTCTCCGACTTCCAGGCGTCCTTTGCCACGAAGGGCGATTAAGTCTCCAGATTTAACAATGTGGCTGGCTTGGCTGATGTCTTTCCAGTTAACGCGGACATCGCCGGAAGAAATAAAGTCAGCCATTTTGCTACGGGAGGTACCAAATCCTGCCGAGGCGATCGCATCTAAGCGCATGGATGCCTCGACGGTGGTCATTTCTTTTTTCTTGGGTTCGCGAATCTTCAGTTCGCTGAGTTCAATTTTGCGGGTTTGCACGGGAACGGAGCGGACTTGATTTAGGGAGCCTTCGAGAAACCCTACTAGTTCTGGTGCAACAATTGCTTGCGCTCCCCGTTCACCTAAAACGATGATGTCACCTACTTTTTCCCGAATCACACCCGTTCCTAAAATTGCTCCTAAAAAGTCTCGGTGGCTAGCGGGGTCAAAAAGAAAGTTTCCGGCGATATCGAAAGCAGCAATTTCGACTTGGGACTGATCGAGGGGTAGTTCGGAACGGGCGATCGCAATTCGCTGGCGTTCCGCTTGCGGATAGCCTCCCCAAGCCAGGAGTTGCACCTCGGTTAATCGCGTAAATTGCTGCTGAATTTCTGCCAGTACGGGTGGCGAGAGAAAGTCTGTTAAAACAACTTCCCACGTTTTAATGGCTTGTTCAGCCAGATCAATGGCATGGGCAACAGTTTCTCGATTTTCAACTCCTTTAAGCAGTTCTTCCCTTGGTAGCATTCTTAGATCGCTTTTTTACAACATTTCTTTGATTTTAGCTGTGGCAACCAAATCTCATAGTTTATAGCTCATGGCTGATTGTGACTAGTTTTCTCTCCCGACTCCTGGGCGATTTTCAACCTCAGTAAATAGGCAAGAATAAATCAAACTCAGTGCAGCCATGTAAAACTTTTTAAATTAATTTGTAGTGAGGGCTAAAGTCCTCAAGATAGGGCTAAAGTCCTCACTACAAACCTTTAATTATTTACACCTCTTACTTAGGTACCAAAAGTATCGACATAACCCTGGAGGTTTTCTGGTTCAAACTGTCGGAGAATGCGTCTACCTTTCTCTACAGAATTGTTAGAACCTTTGACGACAACCAAGTATTTCCCGGCGTTGAGGCGGTTGCGATAGGGCAAGGCGTCTCCACTTCCGACGGATAAGCCAATGCCTCCCCCAATAAAATAGCTCCCCATAGCGGCAGCAATGGCACCCAAAACCCCGCCAATAATATGGTTGCCGATGCCTCCTGCCAATTCAATCAGTTCGATTCCCGTTAGTACGTTAAAGAAATAGCCAGCAACAAATCCAAAGGGAATTAGCCACGTTGCCATTTGTTTGACTTGCTTGCTGGCTTGGACGTTGGGGTCAATCAATCCAAACTCATCGGCACTTTTGTATCCCTTACCGAGAATGGTGATTTCATTCATCGGTAAACCTTCTTTTTCTAAAGCGGAATAGGCTTCTTCTGCCTCAATACGGTCTTTGACTACGGCGATGAGATAGTTCATGGTTTTATGTAAGGATTAGCTATCAATTTTGACTAGCGATCGCAACTTAACACCCCCACTCCTAGCTAGCCTCTATCGGAATCAAGAAATGAGGCTGTCCTGAGCTGGGGTTTTCCCTGTGAAGGTCGAGGGCTAGTCAACAAACAATTCAAACTGGAAAACTTTCAAATGACGGGCAATGTGACGACCCCTTTACAGTTACAGTTAAAATGACCTATTGCGGTAAGTTCTCTCAGCAGAGAGGACACGACACTAATCGACTAACAAAATTTAGTGTTCCACAAAACCGCTGACTTCGCCTACTCATAGCGCTCCTAAGGAGCCAAACGCTCAGTCTCGCTTTGCTAGGGGCGATGTGCATAGCCCATTTAAACTTACTCACTGACAATGTCCAAGGTTCTCGTCTCCGACCCAATTGACCAAGCTGGAATTGATATCCTGTCGCAAGTTGCTCAAGTGGATGTCAAAACAAACCTTTCGCCAGCAGAGCTAGCTGAGATTATCTCAGATTACGACGCACTGATGATTCGCTCTGGAACGCGTGTTACCCAGGAAATCATTGAAGCGGGTACACAGCTAAAAATTATTGGACGTGCAGGTGTCGGCGTCGATAACGTCGATGTTCCGGCGGCTACCCGGAGAGGAATTGTTGTTGTCAACTCTCCTGAAGGCAACACCATTGCTGCAGCTGAACACGCCCTAGCAATGATGCTTTCTCTATCTCGCCACATTCCTGAAGCTAACCAGTCGGTAAAAAATGCCCTGTGGAACCGTAAGGAATTTGTGGGAGCGGAAGTCTACAAAAAAACCTTAGGGGTTGTGGGCTTGGGAAAAATCGGCTCTCATGTGGCGACGGTAGCACGAGCAATGGGAATGAAGTTACTGGCGTATGACCCTTTTATTTCTATTGAACGCGCCGATCAACTAGGCTGTCGCTTGGTGGATATGGACTTGCTATTGCAAGAATCTGACTACATTACCCTGCACATCCCGAAGACACCAGAGACAGCTCACCTGATTAATGCCGAATCCCTGGCGAAGATGAAGCCCACGGCTCGGATTATCAACTGTGCTAGAGGCGGCATCATTGACGAAAATGCTCTGGGAGAGGCGCTGCAAGCTGGCACAATCGCGGGTGCAGCGTTAGATGTGTTTGAGCAAGAACCGTTGGGAGAATCCTCTTTGCGATCGCTCGGTAAGGAAATTATCCTCACTCCTCACCTAGGTGCATCTACAGCTGAAGCACAAGTTAATGTCGCCATTGACGTTGCCGAACAAATCCGCGATGTGCTTTTAGGTTTATCTGCCCGTTCAGCGGTGAATATTCCGGGCTTGCGTCCCGATGTCTTGGAAAAACTCAAGCCCTACCTGAAGTTGGCAGAAACCCTAGGTACTTTGGTAGGACAGCTAGCAGGCGGACGGATTGATTTATTAAATGTCCGCTTGCAAGGGGAACTGGCAATTAATGAAAGCCAACCCCTAGTGGTAGCTGCTCTCAAAGGGTTGCTATCTCAAGCTCTGCGGGAGCGCGTTAATTACGTCAATGCCAGTATTGAGGCAAAAGAACGGGGAATTCGGGTCATTGAAACCAGAGATACCTCTGTAAAAGACTATTCCGGTTCATTGCTGCTGTCGGCAAAAGGTTCTCTTGGGGAGCATTCTGTCACTGGGGCTTTGTTTGGTGATGGGGAAATTCGCATTACTAGTCTTGACGAATTTCCGATTAATGTCCCCCCGACTAATTACATGCTGTTTACCCTGCACCGTGACATGCCGGGAATCATTGGTAAGATTGGTTCTCTCTTGGGGAGCTTTAATGTCAATATCGCCAGTATGCAAGTCGGGCGCAAAATTGTGCGCGGTGATGCGGTGATGGCGTTAAGCATTGATGACCCCTTACCCGAAGGAATTTTGTCAGAAATTACTAAAGTTCCAGGAATTCGTGACGCTTACACCGTAACCTTGTGAGTGTTGAATCGGTGAGTGCTGAGTGGTGAAATCGCGCCTCACCCAGGACTCACCAATTCAGGACTCAGGACTCAGAAATGGTAAATAGCTGGTGGGAAATTCAAGTACTCTGTGACTCTGCTATGGAAGATTCCCTCTTCTGGCGGTTGGAGTCATTTGGCTGTCGAGGGACATCTAGTGAAGTCAAGCACTCTCACCTAGTACGGGCGTATCTGCCGCAAGTTCAGGCGGAGCTTTTAGATTTGGCAGCGTTGTCGCTGTGGATACGCCAGGATGCCCTAGCAATGGGATTGTCCTTGCCCGTCGTTCAGTGGCATCTAATTGATGAGGAGGACTGGGCAAGCGGTTGGAAGCAATATTGGCAACCGCAAGAAATTGGCGATCGCATTTTAATCTACCCCGCCTGGTTGCCTCTACCTGAACCCTCAGAACGGCTATTGCTGCGCCTCGATCCGGGTGCGGCGTTTGGTACAGGCACTCATGCAACAACTCAATTGTGTCTGGAATCGTTAGAAATGCGTCTAAGTGACGGTGCCAGCAATATAGTTGTGGCGGACATTGGTTGTGGTTCAGGAATTCTCTCTATTGCTGCTATTCTCTTGGGGGCTGAACAGGCGTACAGCGTCGATGTTGACCCCTTAGCGGTGCGTGCCGCTCGCAGTAACCGAGATTTGAATCAAGTTAGTTCAAATCAGATGATCGTGGAAAAAGGCAGCGTAGAGCGCATCCTCAAGCTCAATGGCGGTAAGTTGGTTGATGGCATTCTCTGCAACATTCTTGCCGAGGTAATTATCGATCTAATTCCAGGGATGAGTGCGATCGCTAGTCCGAAATGTTGGGGAATCCTCAGCGGCATTCTCTTAGACCAGGCAAAACCCATTGCCGATACCCTAGAGCAGCATGGCTGGATAGTCGCGACCCTATGGAAGCGTCAAGATTGGTGTTGCTTTAATATTCGTCGCTCTTAGGTAGATTAGGGGGAGCAGGGGAGCGGGGGAGCAGGCTTCGACGTGAGACTTCGGCGTGAGCTCAGTCGAACGCTCAGCCGAACGGGAGAGGAAGAGAACCAATAACTGAATTCACCCTTCATACTTCACCCTTCATACTTCACCCTTCATCCTTCATCCTTCATAAAACTACTGGGTCTAGCTGTCATTAATACTGACGATTAACTAGGCGCAAATCGCGTTAGTTAGCTGTCGGCTCAATGATAACTAGACCCAGTTAATCAGGTTAGTTTAGGGCGATCGCTTAACGGCTACCCCGGTTAGGGACTTTGTTCAAGTAATCAATATCATGCGCTGAGACCCGTTGGGCATAGTTGCGCTTGGTATTGACGGCGGCAGCCATATCGCGGTATTTACGGGGGTCACCTTCTTGGAGTTGGCGTTCCTGGTATTTGCGGCTGAAGACTTTCTCCACAGCAAAGCGCCAATCGGTTCTGACGGTGCCGACAGTCTCGCGGAAGTCTTCGCCGTAGCGAGGAGTCACGAGATTGAACGGGCGACCTTCCATCCGCTTGCGCTGGTAAGGAACGATCGATTCACCAAAGGCTTCGTTGTACTCTTCGCTGTCGATTAAGGCATCGACAAAGCCGCCCCAACCCAAAGTGGCGATTTTAATTGACCAAGCAATTTCTTCCTCTTTGTTATAGGGGGAGCGACCTAGAAGGCGCTTCAGGCAAACTTCAACTAAGCGATAGTTGTTGTTTGTAGCGACAACCAGGTTATAAAACGCCTCAGATTTGGCGAGACCACGGATAAAATCGCGGACAGTAATTGCCCCAATTTTGAGCTGGGATTCAAAGTTTCCCTGACGGTTTGCTCGCAGGGTTTGATGCTCGCTGAAGACCTGACGATAAGAAGCGTTAATCAAATCGCGGATCTCAGCGGGAGAACTACAGTTTTCTGTCCGGTAGATGTAGGGAGTATCTTCATTCAAGTCAGCCGTACCGAAGCTACGGACGCGCTGATTTTGAGAGGCTGGTTTGTATTCAAGTAAGGGCAATGGCATGCCTAAATCTCCATGAAAAAGAATGTGGAAAAGTTTACTTGGTTGAGAGGGTGGAAGGTTTAGATGAGGCTTTAAACCTTGAAACTCACCAAAACACTTACACTCCCTTAACTACCGTAGAGGAAAACTGGCAGTGGGATTGATCGACGCAGAGACTTTCTCAGTTTTTTCCCGTGTCATGTCGGGAATTTTGATGTTTGCTGTCTGCACAGGCTCGTACTTGACAGGAGTAGTCTTCACTGACCGCGCCATGTCTAGGAAGTTGTTGATATCGCCCCACTTGTAGCGATCGCTTTCTAGTTTGTCGCGCCAGTAATTGCCGTAGCGGGGAGTCACCAAGTTAAAGGGACGATTTTTGTAGCGACGGCGCTGGTAAGGTACGGTGTTATCGCCAAAGGTCTCTTGGTACTCGTTGCTATCAATTAGCGCATCGACAAAGCCGCCCCAACCGCCGGAGGCAATTTTGATTGACCAAGCAATTTCTTCATCTCTGTTGTAGGGAGCGCGACCGAGGAAGCGCTTTAGGCAAACTTCAACTAGACGATAGTTGGAGTTTGGCTCTACAACCAAGCGATAAAATGCCTCAGATTTAGTAATTCCTCGGATGAAGTTCCGCACAGTAATTGCCCGGTTTTTCAGTTGAGATTCTAAGTTTCCCTGACGGTTAGACTGCAAAATCGCATGTTCACTAAAGATTTGCCGATAAGCTGCCCAGATTAATTCCTGAACATCATTGCTATCGGTGCAATCTTCAATCCGATAAATCCAGGGAGTATCTTCACTAGGGACTTCGTATCCGGAAACTCGCTGGTTCTGCGAGGAGGGTTTGTATTCTAGTAAAGGTATTGCCATTGTTGAGTTTTGATTGGGGAATTGAGGGGTAAAAACTGAAATTCAAGTGTTATGAATAATGATTAGCAAGTTCTTGATTCTCACCTCAAAACATGCTGTTCCTTTTCCCTAGGGCAGGCGCGATCGCTTAGGATTCGGTCATCACTCATAACTTTCGTCTCTTTAAACTTTAGGAGTTTGGGGAAGATAGCGATAGGGCAATGCTACCTGGGTGGGCGCACCAGATGATTGGGGTTGGGCAGCTTCACGAGTGGTGTCAAGCAGTTCCATCGTTTTGATTTTAGAGGTGACGCTGGCGACGGTTCGCTGATAGTTGCGCTCGTTAGGCTTGAGGCTGCGAGCCATATCAATGAAGTTGCTAGGAATTCCCTGAGCACCTTTTTGTCCCTTGCCGCGTGTAATGGGATAGTAGGAACGACCTTCTAAAGCAATTTGACGTGTTCGCCAGTAGTCGCTATAGCGGGGGTTTACCAGGTTAAAGGGGCGGTCTTGGAACCGACGACGCTGGTAAGGAACGATCTCATTGCCAAAGTTCTGAAGGTATTCTTCGCTATCAACAACAGCATCGATAAAGCCGAATAATCCTTTAGTGGCAATGACAATCGACCAAGCAATTTGCTCGTCTTTGCCGTAGGTGGCGCGTCCGAGAAAGCGCTTGAAGGTGATGTCCACTACTCGGTAGTTATCGTTGGTTTCTACAACGAGTTGCCGATAGACATCAGATTTTCCCAGCCCCCGAATAAACTCTCTGACGGAAATTGCATGATTGCTGAGCTGAGATTCCAGATTAGACTGGCGGTTTTTTTCTAAAATCAGATGTTCACCGAAAATTTGGCGATATGCTGCCCAAATTATTTCCTTAACTTCACTCGAGGAGCTAGTAGCTTTGAATCGATAAATTGGGGAGTCATCCTCATCAGGAACTTCGTACCCATTAACCCGTTGGTTTTGAGTTTTTGGTTTAGATTCTAGTAGTGGCAGTGACATTTTTTTATTGATTCGTTATTAGTTGGAAGTGGAAGTTAATGAACTTAAGGCAAATTTGATTCTCGCTTTGACAGCGCGATCGCTTTCTTCTGGAAGCAATTGTTCCAATAGTGATTGAGTGGGCGATCGCCAATCAGTGGCATTGTTTGCCAAGGATTGTAAGCCAACGACAGCACTGTAGCGGATTGCCCAGTCGCTGTCTTTTGAGATTTGCTCAAGTGTCTTAAACGCTTGGGTTTGAGCTGCCGCGCTCTGTTCTGGTGGTTGGTGCCAATCCAGTTTCCCTAGCCCTTTAGCGGCGGCACGACGAACGCTGGGGGCAAAGTCTGTGGTAGCCGCCGCTACTAAAACTTCTAAGGCGCGGGGGTCAGCGATCTCGGCTAAAGCACGGATTGAATAAGCCCTAGCGCCGTAGTTATAACCATCCAACTGTGACAGCAATGGTGGCACGGCAGGTTTTCCCAGCTGAACTAAGCCGTCTACCGCCGCTAATGCTGCACCGGGATTGTTATAGCCAAAGACTGCAATCAAGCTGGGAATGACGGCTTCAGATTGAGTGGCTGCCAATGCCCGAACCGACGCCACCAAACTTGCGGCAGAGTCTGCTTGTTCTACCGCTTGGATAAGTTGCTGGATCTGAGCGTTGGTCATTGGTTGGTTGTTCAGTTGTCAAGAAAAATAGACAATTGACCTTATAACAGCGAATCCATCAGGGTCATTACCCGGATGGCATCAACACAGAGCGCATCAGCATCTGTTGATGCCAGTTGATGTTCTAGCAGTCCTTTGAGGGCAATCAGCTTGAAGCTGTTTTCGGCGGGTGCCTTGGCGATCGCTTCGGCGGCGCTCAAGTACCCAATCGCCCCTAAATCGGACAAGGCGACGCGCCGTAAGCTGACATCGGCATCGTTGAGAGCGGCGACTAGACGCTCGCCGTACGCCTTTTCTCCGGTCAACTGGTACAACGCTCGCGTCGTCGCGTACTGAACACGCTTGACTGGATGTTGCAGGAAGGGCTTAATCAAAGGAATTGCCTCGGTCACCTTTATGGTTCCCAAGGCTTCGATGACCGCTTCATAGGGTTGATTCAGATGAGGGCGTCCGGGAACGCGGACAGCCGCCTCTACACCTCCTGCTAGAAGCTGCATTAAGGCAGGAGCCGCCACCGGGTCAGCCAGCATCTCTAAAGACTGGGCAGCGGCTTCACGGACATAGAAGTCGGAGCAGTCCAAACACTGAATTAGTCCGGAGACTGCTCGTTTATCTCCCAGCTTTCCCAATGCCCTCGCTGCATTGCGTCGCAGAGGGTATCCTCCTAGTTCTGTCCGGTCGGCTTCGTCATCTAATGCCTTAATTAGTAAATCCACCGCCACGGCGTCACGGATGCGAAATTTGCCCAACCACCAAGCTGAGTAGTAGCGCAGACTCAAATCCGGGCCACGCAAATTGGCGATCGCTGTTTCTAAGGTGAGTTGTGGGGCGTTAGGATCTGGAGAAACCTCAGGACTGAACTCCGACATTAGATATTAGCCTTTTGCTGTTACCTAGGAATGGGAGGATGTGGCTTTGGCTTTGGTTTTACTTTCACCTTCACCTTCAGCCTTCAATGCCGACTCTGCCGTCAAAATCTCAATATTGACAATTTTGCCGCCCATCCGAGCAATACGCTGCATCTCCTCACTCATCCGGTTGTAGGGAACCGTCATGAACACGCTTCCACTACGGCGAATGTCGTAGTTATTTTTGTCGTTTTCGTCGTTTTGCCGCAAGCCTACTACTTCATAGCGAAACATACGGCTACTTGCTGAATTTAAACCACCTGAGCCGACTGTTGTTTGACCAAACATTGATTTTAGATCTCCTGGGATTAGGTTAAACAGGGCAGAGGCAAAAGGTCAGAAGTTAGAGGTTTGTTGCTTCTCGCCCCTATCCCCTGACTTCTAGCCTCTAAGCTGGGGTAATGCTGACGATTTTGCCGCCTTGACGCTGAACTTGCTGCATTTTTTCAGACAAGCGTTCGTAAGGCACCATAATCGCTGTACTACTGCGGCGAATTTTTGGATAGCCGGGGTTCAAAAGACCTGTAACTTCCATGCGATAAACGCGATCGCTTGTGCCGACAGCATTCCCGATACACTTTTGGGGAGTAATATCTTGAGACGCCCGGAAAGACCAACCCGCTGTGGGGCCGGAGGGGCCAACAATAGTAGAGACGCTATTGGCGGCTAATTCTCTTGCCAAGCGAGGCGATTTGCCTTCTACTTGAGCGTTATCGCTATTGGCATAGCCGCGATATAACCGGAACATGCGGTTAAACCCTGCGGTTTTTTGACCCGTTTGGATGGTAAATCCCCGGTAGTAAGGCACGATATTGTCGCCGAAGTTTGTTGTATACTCCGTGGAGTCAATATAGGAGTCAATCTCCGCGTCGTACCCTTCTTCTTGATACAAGTCAAGGTGGAAAATTACCTCTGACTCATCATAGGGGGCTCGCCCCAATAGATGTTTGTAGTTGAGTTCTATAAAGCGGGTTTGGAAATGGTTGTAGAAAAACTTGGTTTTGTATAGCTCCGATTTGGCAAGAGCACGCACAAATTCCCTTACCGTCATGTTGCCATCACGCAAAAGGGATTCAGCGCTAATCAATCGTTCCGACTTCATTAGATAGTCGTTGCCCAGAACCTGCCGATACACAGCACGAATGACTAATTCAACTTCATCTTTCGTGGCGTTTTGGCGTAGTTCAATTCTCGGAGCATCGCTAAAGGCTGAGGTTCCCAGCCGTGATGCTGCTGATGTAATCGGCATCTTTAAATTCTCCCAACAAGCAATTTTTTTTATCCTGATCTGGGGTTTTTAGTCGTTAACAGCTTGCTAAGGACTAATGACCAGTACCCATTGACCTGACGATAGATACAACAAAGCCCGGAGAAGTAAGCAATTGAAGCGCTTTTTAGGCGTTCCACCCTGCTTACCTTTCCGGGCTTCAAAGAGCCGTTAGCTCAGGGCGTTAATCGCGTAATCGAGGTAGGTGTTAGCTTCGTTAGCAGCTTGACCACTCAGACCATGGTTAGCTTTGACGTGCTTGAGGGCTTCAACGTACCAGCTAGGAGACAATTCAAAGGCACGGTTGATTTCATCTAAGCCAGCAACCAGGTACTCATCCATCGGGCCTGTGCCACCGGCAACTAGGCAGTAGGTCACCATGCGGAGGTAGTGGCCGATGTCGCGAGAGCACTTGGACTTACCACGGCTGTCAGAAGCATACTGAGGTCCCTGCATTTGGGTGGTGTATGGGAACTTCTGATAAACCGCTTGGGCAGCACCATCAGTCAACTGCTGAGCTTTTTGGGTCAAGGCACGAGCAGCTTCCATGCTAGCCTGGGCGCGGTCGAAACGACCGTTAACGGCTTGCAGTTCGGTGTTGCCTAAGAAACGTCCTTGAGTATCAGCAGCAGCGATCGCTTCGGTAATTGGAGTTTTCATGATTGAGCTATTTCCCTAGTTCTTGGTTCGAGGTTTTCACAACACAGTAGTCAGGCGTTGCGTTTAGGCAACAGCAGAGGCAGCGCGGTCGAAATAACCAGCAAGTTCAGACATCAATTGGCTGCAATCGCCTTGGGTGATGCCGTTAGGGTCGTTAGCGATCTTGACGGCAGCATCTTTCATCTTTTGCACGCCAGCGGAAACAGAACCACCAGGAACGCCTAGGGCTTGATAGGTTTCACGCAGTCCGTTGAGGCAGCGGTCATCGAGAACGCTGGAGTCCCCTGCCATCATTGCGTAGGTAACATAGCGCAAAATGATTTCCATATCGCGCAGGCAAGCAGCCATCCGACGGTTGGTGTAAGCATTTCCACCCGGCTGGATTAGCTGAGGTTGCTCCTCAAACAATGCACGAGCCGCGTCAGTCACGATGGAGTTGGCGCTGCTGGTGATGCGGTTGACGGTATCCATGCGCTTGTTGCCACCTTCGACCATTTTGGTCAAGGCATCCAATTGTTCCATGCTCAGGAACTCACCTTTGGAGTCGGCTTGAGAAACAACCTTTGCAAATGCGTCTAACATGAAGGATTCTCCTGCTTCTTGATTGAATTGAGTGTGATTTTAAAAACAGTTTGGGCAGGTCAAGCTTATTCAAGACTGTTGAACTAGCTTTTGTAGTTGGGTTGGTTCAATTTTTAGACCTCTGCCAAACACAGTTTCAAGCTGCACATCAAGTAGTCTGCCATCTCACGAATGAGTGTGCAAACTAAGCGTCTTGAATTGTGAGAAAACTGTTTCTTTTTATGAGAAATGAGCAGACTTGATAAATCAGTATTGTGCTTAGCTTGTGTCTTTAATTGACCCCTACAGGTAACTTTTATACAACGCCATTGATGATTTATTCATTACGATTCGTTAAGTTTTATCTAGTTAGGGTTGGTAATCTCAGCAAACCACGGCGTAGCTAGGGTTTGACGGATAAAGAAGTCAATAGTTTTGTAACAGAAGTCTTTCAGTATTTATACTCAGTGACCTTGATTGGCAGCAGTTGAATTACTAAAAATTTACAAAAGCTTTGATAAATCTGCGGTCTGCTAGAAATTTTCCAAACCTGCTCAAGAAGTATTGTAAGTATTTGTAAAGATAGTTGACTTAGAGGGTATCGCTTCTGCGCCGGAGTACATTGAGCAGCGTGATAAATGTTGGGGGAGGGGAGGCGATCGCTTCCACCTCATCCCCCCTTAGGGGATGCTGTAACTTTAGTTTCCACGCATGTAGCGCTTGACCGGGTAAGTTAACCCCAACAGAGTGTCCAGAACTATACACAGGATCGCCCACAATCGGATGCCCTATGTAGGCACTATGAACCCGAATTTGGTGAGTGCGTCCGGTTTCCAACTGAAAGTGGATCAGGGTGTAGTTGCCCAAGCGTTCTTGAACTTGCCAGTGAGTAATCGCTAGGCGTCCACCCTTTTCAATTGGCACCACAGCCATTTTTTTGCGGTCAACAAGATGCCGTCCAATAGGAACATCAATGGTGCCGCTTTCTGTATCGGGGGCACCGTAGACAATGGCAAGGTACTCACGGCGGGCAGTTTTGGCTTTGAGCTGGGCTTGTAGGTGTTGGTGGGCAAGGTCGGTTTTAGCGACAACCAGTGCGCCACTGGTATCTTTATCCAAACGGTGGACAATGCCGGGACGTTGCACGCCGCCGATCCCGGCGAGGTTCTGGCAATGGGCGAGAAGGGCATTGACGAGGGTGCCACTCTCATGACCCGGTGCGGGATGGACGACTAAGCCGGCGGGTTTGTTGATAATGATCAGGCAGTCGTCTTCGTAAAGAACATCGAGGGGGATATCTTCCGGTTGCAGGTCGAGGGGCTGGGCTTCGGGAATGCTAAGGGAGATGCGATCGCCTTTTTGGACGATTACTTTTTTGGAGGTGCAAATCTGTTCATTGATTTGCACGTTGCCTGTCTCAATCAGTTTTTGCAGGCGAGAACGAGAGATGTCAGACAGTTGTTGGGAAAGATAGCGGTCGAGGCGATCGCTACTGGTTTCGACTTGGAGCAGGATGGGGGAAATTGTCACAGGAGAAGGATGAAGGGTGAAGTATGAAGTATGAAGGGTGAAGTATGAAGTATGAAATAGGCGATTGGAGTAATGGCTAATCGTTGTCAATTTTTCTCTCCCCCGCTCCCTGGCTCCCCGGCTCCCCGGCTCTCCGGCTCCTCATCACCCCATCACCCGCCAGCACTTTTCAGGGTGCCAAAATATCGTGCATCTTGACGACATTGCCGATGACAGCGATCGCGGGGGCTTCAAACTGGGTGGCTTCTACTTGCGCGACGATAGTTTCTAAAGTGCCAATGAGTTCTTCTTGCTCCGGTCGCGTACCCCACCGAATCAGGGCAACGGGGGTTTGAAGACTTAATCCTGCACCCGTTAATGCTTCTACAATGTTGGGTAAATTGTGGACGCCCATGTAAATAACAATGGTTTCAGAACCCTGGGCGATCGCCTGCCAGTTCACTTCTGAACGGTACTTCCCTATCGATTCATGCCCGGTTACAAAGGTGACGGAAGAACTGTGGGTACGGTGAGTTAAAGGAATGCCAGCATAGGCAGGGGCGGCAATGCCGGAGGTGACGCCTGGGATGACTTCCACCGGAACACCCGCCTTAACTAAGTCTTCCATCTCTTCACCGCCACGACCGAAGACAAAGGGGTCGCCACCTTTTAGCCGCACTACAATGGCTGCCGTCTGTGCCTTTTCAATTAGGAGCTGCGTTGTCTCGTGCTGAAATTTGGAATGACGCCCCCGCCGCTTTCCCGCGTCGATTTTTTCGGCTAGGGGGTTAATCATTGCCAAGATCTGTGGGCTGACGAGGGCATCGTAAATTACGACATCAGCACACTCTAATAATCCTTTTCCCTTGAGCGTCAGCAAGCCAGGGTCTCCTGGCCCTGCCCCTACTAGGTAAACCTTACCTAAACAGGCTTGCTGAAAATTTGGTTCGATAGTCTGGGTCATTGCTTGTCTGCTCGAAGGAATGCTGCTTTTAGAGTTAGCCTGTCAGTCGCTCAAACTTCTGTTAAGTCCACAACCAAATTGGCAAGTTCCATACTGGCACCAATGGGTTCGTGAAGACTTAGCTGCAGGTGGGGAAACTGGGCTTGCAGTTCGGCAACTGTTTGGGCGATGGCATCAGTAATTCCCCCCGCAAAGAGGAAGTAGGGCAAAATCGCAATTCTTTGCTGACCTGCCTCGGCTAAGGCAGTAATTTGCTCCTCTAGGCTCGGTGATACCGACCAGTACGCCGCTACTCCCCCCAAATATTCAGCGACGGCTTCTACGGGGGTATTACTTCCCGGACGGCGACTACCGTGGGACAACAAAACGAGCGCTGCCGATGCTTCTAGATTGATTTGATTAGCCAGTAGCGGCTTTAAACCGGGATGAGCGCCCAAGTGCGGTCGTAAGTTCAGTTTGATGGCATTGCCTAGTTGCTCTTGCGCTGTAGCTACTTCTGCCGGAATGTCTTCCATCACATGCACCCCAGGCAGCAGAAACAAGGGCAACAACTGCAAGCGACTGCACCCGGAGGTGAGGGCTTGGGAGCCAAATTCACAAATTTGCTGGTGTAACGGTAATGGCGCTAATTCTAAAGCGGCTGTTCCCACCAGAGGGTGCCAGCTACTACTTACCAGTACGACGCGATCGCCTTTTTGTTTTTGTAAAGCATTGCTTTCCTGAGAGGAGCTGACTTCACGATAATTTGGCGTCCAGAGCGCGTCCTCAGTTCCTAGTTGAGTACGTACCAGATCGGCTAGGTTGTCCATCGCCGCTTGGGGACGGGAATCGCGGCTCCCGTGAGAAATCAACAGATGAGCAGATAACAAAGGCAATGGTATGTTTTCTTACAAAACTTTGCTGTGTGAATAATTGTATCCTTTCTCGCTCGTGGGTTTTGTATCAAGTGTTTCTTTTAGGAAAATTTTGATAGTTTAATGCGGCTTTTTACGGGACTTTCTCAGGTGACAAGAGGCGATCGCTCAGAATGTTTCATCTTGCACGAATTTGCGGCTTTTTTAGCTGTAATTTCTGTAAAACCTGAAAACGGCTTTTCCTTTTCTTGCCAATCCCAATTATTCAGCTACCACAACTAAGTTTTAAGATAGGTACGCTTAAATAAAGCCAGCACAGGTGTAAGGTGAGCATTTCTAAGAAATAACTTTTGTCTAGTATTTCCAGCGCGATCACGAATAATACTCACCAGACATTTAATTAGCTCCGGCTACTTAAAACTCCATAAAAAAATGTAGCCAGGGATAAAACCTCCCTAGCTACTGCACTTAAAGGGCTATTACTCAACCCTTAAAAACTTATGTCTACCGTTGCGCGGGATTGGCAACATACTTAAAGTTTTCGTCCGAGTTCCAAGGGCCGCGCTCATCCTGACCGTTGGTAGATAAGTTGTAGTAAATATCTACCGTCTCGTCTGGCTGAACATTACCGAAGAAAGGATCGGTAAGTTTACCCATCGAATCCAGGGCTTTCATAAACATCTTTGTGTGGGAAATTTCCCGTGTCAGCAGATGCACCAGAGTTTCCTTAGTTCCGGCGTCAGGTGCCATTTTGACCAATGATTCATAGGTTTGACGTGCGCCCGCCTCAGCAGCAAGATTGGCTCGCAAGTCTCGAACAACGTCGCCCCCTTCATTTAAGTAAGCCGCTGTCCAAGCCACGCCTTGACTATCTAGAAAGTGTGGCCCCATACCGCGCACAGCAAATAGACTACTCTTAAAGGCTTCAGTTTGATCGACATTTTTAGTGTGAGATTCGATGAGTTTACCAACCATTTCCAAGTGGCTAAACTCTTCAATGGCGATATCCTGAAGCATGTCTTTGATACCAGCGTCTTCTACATGAAAAGACTGCACCCAGTATTGCAATGCGGCAGAAAGTTCGCCTGTAGCTCCCCCAAACTGTTCTAATAGTAGTTGAGCAAAACGTGGATTAGGCTCGTCAATCTTAACATCTTTAGCGATGAGTTCTTTTTTATGAAAAAACACGATTTACTTCCTACTTTTGAGATGATTTCTTTAAAGAAAAACCTAGAATTTGCGATTCTGAGTAAACAACAAATTTTTTGTATCTGTCGTCATATTTTCTGGTCACAGATTTAACAGTAAAGCACATATTTTCTGTTATCCTGCCTCTTAAGGCAGGCTTTGAGGTAAAAATTCCTCTATCGAAAGGCAAAGATGGGGAAAAAGGATAAAGGATGAAGTATGAAGTATGAAATTATGAGGGGTAAGAGGTAAGAGGTTAGGGGTTATCGCCTCTCCTCATTTCCCGTTCGGACTTCGCGGCTCGACGCTTCGAGAAGCCGTTCGGCTGACGCTCACGGCGGAAGCCTCAGCGACCACTGAGCTTCGCCGAACGTCTGAGCGCGGTTCCTGAGCACTTCGACCCTTCGGCAAACTCAGGGCAACGCAAGCGTTCGACTGAGCGCTCACGCCGAAGTCTCAGTGTTCCACCTGCCGAAGGGCAGTCGAACGCTGAGTTCACGTTGAAGCCTGTTCCCCATCACCTCATCTCCCACTCAGGACTCAGCACTCAGCACTCAGGACTTAAACACCCCCACACTGTTCCAGTTTGGCGGCTAAAGTGCCAGCGTGTCGCCACCATTGGTAGCCGCCTACCCAGCGGCGGGAGGGGAGATGTCCGACAGGGGAGGAATTGATGAAGTTGAAGGCGGAGTCGAGGTCAGGTGGGTTGTGGGTGGGCCAACCGATGCGATCGCAAAAACTGGGATAATCATCACCAACATCTCGATAAATCGCACTTTGTACGCTAAAGCCAAAGTGTCCGTTACTGTACTTCAGCCACAATTGGTCAATTGTCTGCAAATCTTCACAAGGTAATTTGTTGATGTCGCTGTTGTAGAGATATTGTCCCGGTAATTTGTTGACACTCTGACAGAGGATATTCCAGGTTTCGCTATCGGCGTCTTTCCATTTCCGTTTTGCCAGGAATTCTTGCAGCTTTGTGTAGTTAATGCCGTCTTTGGACGTTATCTGGGTATGGGTAGCAGACTGAAGGCGGGTTTTGGCAGTCAGTAAAGTGATGTTGTGTGGAGAAATAAGCTGAGTTTTGGCAGAATGCGGAAGCAGGGTTTTGGTAGCAGGTGGCTTTGTCTGCATCGCCTGCAAAACTTCGGCTGCACTTTGGAAGCGTTGACTAATTTTTCCTTGAAGTAATCGATTGAGAATTTGACTGAGGCGATCGCTAACAGGATTTTCTGGTAGTACAAAGTCACGCCACGCCCAGCCGTCCTCCACAATATCGAACATATCCAGGGGAGGAATGCCTGTGAGGAGGTGAATACAGGTGACGCCCAAGCTGTAGAGGTCGCTGGTAGGATGGGCTTTGCCTCTCGTTTGCTCCGGTGCCATATATTCTGGGCTACCAATGATTGTCCCTGTCTGGAGCAGTTGGGTGTGGGAAAAGAGTTTGGCGATGCCGAAGTCGATGAGAACGGGTAAGCGATCGCTTTGGCGGTGAATGATATTAGCGGGTTTGATATCGCGGTGGATAACCTGACGTTCGTGGATAAATTGTAGGACGGGTAGGAGGTTTTGCAGCAGCGACCAGATTTGGGCTTCCGTGTAAGAGCCTTGTTGCTGCAACTTGTTACCCAGGGTTAAGCCCTCAATTAATTCCTGTACGAGATAAAGCTGTCGGTCGTGTTCAAAGTGAGCGAGTAGTGTGGGAATTTGAGGATGTCTGCCCAACTGGTCTAAGCGCATTGCTTCCTGGCGAAACAAGGCGACGGCTTTGTTAAAAGTAGCGCGATCGCTAGAAGAAAAACAGAGTTGCTTGATCACACACTGGGGTCGAGAGGGAATATGTCCGTCAACTGCCAGAAACGTCTTGCCAAACCCCCCTTGACCAATCGGCTGCATCGGGCGATAGCGGTCTTTGAGTACCAACTGGACACCACAGTAGCGGCAAAACTGCTCTGTATCCAAGTTGCGAGGATTCGTACACCCAAGACCCACACAGTAGCTCATACTCCAGTCACCGCATCTGCAGCCCTCTTGTATTATTCTTTCCCAGTATTCCCGGTGTAGAGGCAAAGATGCTGCGAATTTAGGGAAAATTTACCGAGATTGGCGTTTGCTTTACAATTTTTCGGCTTGATAGGTGTAGAACTGTTGGAATGCGCCCACTGACTCAAATTGATAGGCAGGCAAAAAAGGCCCGACATTTAAATCGGTTTGATAGACGCTGAAGAGAAGGTAGTTCTGCCGCTGTGTCGTCTCGGAAATTATCTGCCGAATTTGAGGACGTCCCGTATCTACTAGGGAGACACATTGACGCTGGAGAAAGTTTTCAAAAGTATTCGGGATGTTCTGGGTACAGACTTCTTCCTTTAAATAGGTGGTTAACTGCTCAACAGCGTACTCCTCGTAGTTTTCTTGACCTGGATTGGTCAATGCCATAGCTCCTCCCACTCCAATTAGAGCTGTTCCGGCGATCGCTGCAACCACTTGTAAACCATTCATGCTGCTTCTTTGTTGAGATTTTAGGTATAGTTACACCCACCCCGGCTAAATTTCCGGTGAACTGAGTGAAAAACTAGATCAATGAACACACCAAATGTTATATTGAAAAATACAATGGCGAGCGTAGCCAAGTGGTTAAGGCAGTGGATTGTGATTCCACCACTCGCGGGTTCAAGTCCCGTCGTTCGCCCTCATTGTTCCGAACTTATAGATAAGAGGATGTAGCAAAGCAAGCTGCATCCTTTTTTTTGCCATCCTCAGATGCTAACGTCTCAGATCCCCAACTCCTTAGAGAAGCCGGGGATATTGACTTTACGAATCATTTAGAACCGCTATATATAGCCTCTCATTTAGTGAATTAGTATGAAGAATTGACTAAAAATAAATTTCCTAAAGTTTTATAAATACATAAAAAATTCCCCTCTTTTAGTAGAAAAATTTACCAAGAAAGGGGTAAGTAATAAATTTTGGTATGTTGACTATTTGACAGTGTAGGCATCAACGTCAACTGCATCAGCACTATACCCTTCAGCATCAGAAGCAACAGCTCCAGCATCCCGTGCCTTTAGACGCTGCGAGAGCATTTGAGAAATTTCTGAAATCAGCAGTGTCAAAATAACGCCGTCATCAATCCACCCGATTACGGGGATGAAATCCGGGGCAATATCAATTGGGCTAAAAAGATAAGCTAAAGACCCTAGAATTAACCACCAGCGATATTTGGGGTTACGGATGGTGCTGCGATACCAGTTATAAAGTGATTGGATTGAAAAATTATTCATTAGCAAACCATTTAGTTAGTTACTTTTATGCTTTTATATTGACAAACTTTGCTGATGAATTCTGGTGCGGATAACCCCCCTACTTTTGTCGAGTTTGCTAAAGGGGGCAGAGAAGGCATCCCAGTAGTTCAGCTCCCCGACTTCTCTCATAAGTAGGAGATATCGCCTTCAGTATGGGAGCGATCGCATTAGTAAGATAAACATCATTCGCGATCCCAAACTACCCGCGTTAGCCTTCGCTCAGCCTGATAGAGTACAATCCCTCGGTAATCAAGTCACATCCTGAAGAAAAACCTCCGTAAAATCGCGGGGCTTTTCCTGAATTGACAAATCCATCAGGAAAAATGATGTCAGTTCTACAGAGACTGATGCCGTCATGAACCCCATGCCTAAAGGCAGGGGCTTGTAGACTCCCCGACATTTTGAGCGGGATACAAGCCACAACATGACCAGCCTAAGACCTTCGAGGTCTACGTTTTCACGCGTCATGATACCTACAAATGCGTCGCTAGTTTGTAGCTCTATCGTTGGTTGTTAAACATCTGTAGTGGGTTAAGGAAGTGCAGCCAACCCAACAAGCCTGGAAAACATTGGCGAAGCGAACGTTACGAGCAATTAGAGGAGACGCAACAATGTCTAACTTTGTCTTTGTAGTGAGCTGGTTCGATTTGACCTGCAATTGATGCAAAACCCTGAAATCTCAGGTGTGGAGTATCAGCAGGGGGAACTTCAAGGCTACGAGGTTCGAGAGTATTTACTCGAAAAGTGGAACAGAAAATGTGCTTACTGCGGGGCGGAAAACCTACCGCTGGAAATCGAACATATTCAACCACGCTCTAGGGGCGGTTCTGACCGAGTTTCTAATCTGGCACTTGCTTGCCATCCCTGTAATCAAGCCAAAGGAAATCAGGAGGTTCGAGAGTTTTTGGCAGACAAGCCTGACTTGTTGAGCCGCCTTCTCAAGCAGGCGAAATCCTCGCTCAAAGATGCGGCGGCGGTCAACTCGACCCGATGGGCGTTGTTCAACGCACTGAAGGAAACCGGACTGCCTGTTGCTATAGGAACGGGGGGACAAACCAAGTTCAATCGCCTTCGACTCAAGCTGCCTAAAGCTCACTGGATTGATGCGGCGTGTGTGGGTCATGCGGTCACTGAGCCGCTTGCCCTGAGCAGTTCGGCAAGCTCTCTGTATCACCTTGCCGAAGGGTACCGAAGTGTCGATTCGCTCGAAGTGTTGACCTCAAAACCGTTGCTGATTGCGGCAAAAGGGCATGGAACCCGCCAGATGTGCGGCACTGATAAGTATGGGTTTCCCACTCGGCATCGCTCACGGATGCAGATTCATAAAGGCTTTCAGACTGGAGACCTTGTTGCAGCAACAGTTACAACAGGTAAGAAAATCGGCTTCTATGTGGGGCGGGTTCTTTGCCGCGCTTCTGGCAATTTTGATATTGCCACTTCATCGGGAAGAGTGGCTGGTATTAGCCACAAATATTGCCAAGCAATTCACAAAAAGGATGGTTACTCCTATGGATTCTGATTCAAGGCGACTGAAGTCACTGCCGCTTTCCTCCCCATGTCTAAAGCTAGGGGCTTCTCGCTCGTTTTCTGGTGACTGTGCTTGGCAAGGGGCAGCTTATCTCTAAAATTGGAATGGCTGTCAGTTTTTTTCGGTATGGGGAATGTACGGAGGTACGAGTAAACCGTGAATATTTTACAAATCTTTGAAAGAGGCGGCGTGGCGATGTGGCCACTGCTAGTCTTATCAATCTTGGCACTCGGTACAATCATTGAGCGCATCTGGTTTTGGGCAAGCACTTTAACTAAGGAACGGCAGGTTGTTAACCGTGTCTTGGAGGCAACAGAACGCGATTGGGGCATGGCTGCTGAAATTGCCCAATCAGCGAGAAGACAGCCGATTGGGCGGTTTTTATATACACCTTTACGACTCGCTAACCCCGAGCCGGAAGTGTTTCGTCTGGCGTTGGAATCCGCAGCGGATGAAGAATTAGCAGGAATGCGACGGGGAGACAAGCTGTTAGAAGCTGTGATTGCTTTGGCACCCTTATTAGGGTTGCTCGGTACTGTTTTGGGATTGATTGAGTCCTTGGGTTCGATTCGGATTAGCGACCTTGGTACAGCGTCCACGGCAGGTGTAACCTTGGGAATTGGGGAAGCCCTGATTAGTACAGCGACGGGATTAATTGTGGCGATCGCGAGTCTCGCGTTTTACCGATTGTTTCAAGCGCTGTGGTACAACCAGGTGAAAGTTTTTCGGAAAGCGGGAAGCCTGTTAGAGCTGCGCTACCGAGAAGATTGGCCCCACGCCGATCTCACACCCAGACCTGTGAGTACAAATCCTGAGATTTCTGGTATTTCCGAAGTTCGGGAAAGCTAAAACTCAAGGCAGTACTATAGCGCTAGCCTTCTTGTGTAAGATGACCGCACCGCCCCAGGATTGATGTCTTTATGAAGAGTAAATCTCCTTCCGCTCCTTCTCCCCTTCCTCCACGCCCGCTGCGGCTTCAGATGGATCACCAGTCTGAAGAGGTTCGGATCGAACTGGTTCCTTTGATTGATGTCATTTTCTGTATCCTGACGTTTTTCATTCTGGCAGCAGTAGGACTGTCTCGCCAGCAGGCAATCAGTGTGGATTTGCCGAAAGCGGGTACAGGAACCTCGCAAATGCGGGAGCTTTTGATTGTTAGCCTGGATGATTTTGGGCAAATTTTTGTAGAACAACAGCCTGTAACGACAAGAGAGCAGTTTGAGCAGGCTTTGCAGAACTATCGCCGGATTAATCCTGATGGAATGATGGTGCTGTACGCCTCCAGGAACGCCAGTTACAACGAAGTTGTGCAGGTGTTGGATATCCTGCGGGAAGTAGGAGGCGATCGCGTCGGACTGGCAACCTTACCGGGTTCTGAGACCGCACCCCAACCAGCTCCCGGTGGAGTGCCTCCAGTTCCTGGGTCTGCTGATTTGACGCCGTATCCGAACTATACGCCCTTTGACCCGGCGCAACCACCATTTCCCGTCGCGCCCTTTGATCCCACCCAGCCTCAAATTCCGGCTGCACCAGGGCAACAGCTACCGGGACAACCGGGAATTATCCCTGGCAGTCCTCTGCCACCAGGGTCACCAGGAATTAGCCCAAATATCGCCCCTCTTCCTGCTCCTGGCGGTACTGCCACTCCTAGTACTAACTCGCCTTCTGGTGGAACCAACTCCACACCATAAAGCAGCGCAGGCTCTAGTCAATCAGGCAAATTTCTGTCGATTTATAGATGAAGTAAAAGGCTTTTTAAGCTTAGCGTTATGAGTAGATTGCCAAATCTTTTACAAATTTACAGAAATATAAGAAAGGAGCCTTAAAATTATGGACTTTGTTGGTATTCTCATTAGTTGGCTAGTAACAGCGGTAAGTTTGTTGCTGATCTCTCGGCTACCGATCGGGATTGAAATTGATAGCACCCAAAAGGGGTTAGCTGCCGCCGCAGTTCTAGGAGGTCTCAACGCCCTTATTCTGCCGTTACTTCGGATCGTGTTTGCCATTCCCAATCTTCTTACCTTGGGGTTGCTCTCTGGTGTCTTCGCATTTGTAATGAATGTGATTGTCTTTTCCTTGGCAGCGAAGTTGGTGGATGGCTTCCGATTACCCCTGGGGATTTGGAGCGCTGTTATCGGTGCGGTGGCACTAGCTATTGCTAGTAACCTAGTTGGCGGCTTATTAGTATAAGGCGGGTTGACTTAAGACAATAAAACCTAATTATTTAGCAAGAGCGGTTTACTCATAAGCCGCTCTTTTAGTATTAAGTTGAGTCACTCCTTCCTGATGGAAAGAGGGTAATTTTTAGGGGCACAAAATCTTAATTAACGGTGATTATCGCTCTTCCATCACTCTCGGATAAATTGACGAGTTTGCGAGGATACAGCCAACGGAAAATTAAGGTTTTACCCCAGACTGACAGAAGAGGGTTACAGCAGTCGCTACATAGGTTATGACATTCCTGATTTTCTAAAAGCAAGTGCTGGTTGAATTTGACTCAGGACTCAGGACTCAGGACTCAGAACTTTACTAGAGTTCGGTGTTAAGCCGGAACTTGAACTTTTTGACTACCCGCCAAACCGAAAGCCTCGTGAATGACTTTTAAAGCGGTGACGCCATGTTCTTTGGCTACAACACAACTAATTTTGATTTCCGAGGTAGTAATCATTTGAATGTTGATTTGATGTTTTGCTAGGGCTTCAAACATTTGGGCAGCGACTCCCGGATGTCCAATCATGCCCGCGCCAACGATACTGACCTTGGCAATTTCTGAATCCACTAGGATTTCACCACACTCTAAGTTGGGGGCTGCCTCTTGTAGCACCATCTTGGCTTCTTCAGCGTCAGCTTGTGCCAGGGTAAAGGCGATATCGCGGGTGGGAATGCCATTGATGATGCGACAGCGCTGTGACTGAATAATCATATCGACGCTGATGTTGTGCTTTGCCAGCAGTCCGAAGAGTTTAGCTGATAGACCAGGGCGATCGGGTACGTGGCGAATGGCGAGGCGGGCTTGGTTGAGGTCGAGGGCGACTCCTCGGACAGGGACTTGGGGAGTGGGGGCTGGAGAAGAGGAAACTTCCCGAGAAACTGGGGAAGAGTCGATTTGAAAGACTTGGCAAAGGGCAGAAATAGCGCGATCGCAATCATCCAGATCCACTACACAACTGACTTTCACTTCCGAGGTAGAAATCATCTGAATGTTGACTCCAGCCTCAGCCAGGGTGGTGAACATCTGCGCCGCTATTCCCGGACGTCCAATCATTCCCGCGCCTGCGACGCTAACTTTGGCAATTTGCCGATCGACCATTACCTCGGCTTCTTCTAGGGAACTAGGGCTGGTACGTAGGGCGGGAGCAATCGCGCTAGCCACCGCCTCGGCACGATTGAGAACATCTTTAGTGACAGTAAAGGCAATATCGTTGGTGTTGGTTTCGTGAATTGACTGAATAATTAAGTCAATATCCAAACTCTGACGGGCAATCTCACCAAACAGTCGTGCGGCTACACCAGGGCGGTCTGGCACCCGCAAGAGCGCCACTTTTGCTTGATCGCTATCAAATTCCACCGCATCCACGGCGTGAGCAATTTCTAATCCTTCTAGCGATCGCGGTTGCGGCATCGGGGAGACAACTTTGGTGCCGGGATCGTCTGTCCAACTCGACAGCACCACCAACAGCACCCCATAGTTTCGGGCAATCTCCACCGCCCTTGGGTGCAGCACCTTTGCCCCTAAGCTGGCAAGTTCTAGCATTTCATCGCAGGTGATCTCATCCATTAACTGGGCATCTGGTACCAGTCGCGGATCGGCGGTGAGAATGCCGGGGACATCGGTGTAGATTTCGCAGCGATTTGCTCTCAAAGAGGCGGCGAGGGCGACGGCTGAAGTATCCGATCCTCCACGTCCTAAGGTCGTAATTTCTAAATCCGTGGGGCTGCTGATTCCTTGGAACCCCGCAACAACTACGACTTCCCCGTTGTTGAGGTGGCGTTCAATGCGCTCTGTTTTAATTTCTAAAATCCGGGCGCGGCTATGTTCGGCTTCTGTGACAATACCTACCTGAGCGCCTGTTAATGAGATGGCAGGTTGTCCATGCTCCTGCAATGCCATACTCAATAGGGCAATCGTAACTTGTTCGCCCGTGGATAGCAGCATGTCCATTTCCCGGCGGCTGGGACGAGTAGCGATCGCATTTGCTAACTTTACCAGTCCATCTGTAGTTTTTCCCATCGCGGAAACCACAACCACCACAGAGTTTCCAGCCTTCACCGTCTTCATCACCCGCTGGGCAACGGCTTGAATGCGTTCTACCGATCCAACGGACGTACCACCGTATTTCTGGACTACTAGCGCCATAATTTCTATCTCACCACGATTCTTGTACTAAGGCTGGATTACCCCATTCACATCAATGCGATCGGCATCGCTGCTTAATACCAAATACCAATCAAACTATTAACTTATCAGAATCGATTCTGTTAAAACTGACTGATCTTATATTCTTTTGGTTGCTTATTAGCCCCTGTATCTGCCTGTAGAGGGGTTAAGTACAGATTTCTGACATTCTCAGGAAATCTAGCCAGTTTAATTTTGAAATGTATTCAGTAGTAGAGGTTAGGCGGCTAAAGCTCAGTACGATTGGTTGATCGTTACCGCCGCCGCGTTGTAGCTTTGCTAAGCTTGCCAGAATACATAGATGGCGAGGGTAACCAACAATCCCCGGAAGGCAAAACTCACCACTTTATCTGGCAATCTTGGCAGAAAGCGGGTACTGATTTGGGCACCTAAAAACCCACCTGCACCCAGCAGCAGTCCTTGTGTAAACAAGACATTACCTTCAATAGCATGTCCCACAGTGGCAGAGATTGAGGTAATCACAATAATGCCTAAACTAGTCTGAATTGCTGTTTTTAGCGATTCTCCTAGCAGTAAAATTTGCATCGGCACTAAAATTACGCCTCCCCCCACACCAAATAAACCCGCTAGCAATCCGGCAGCACTCCCCGTGCCAATCCTGGCAACAATGGGATTTAGCGGTAGGTTTAACTCGGAACTGGGGGATGAGAGAGAATTTGCTGTAACGCCTGAATCACTAGGAGATTGAAGTGCTTCTTTGTCTTTCAGTCGTTTACGCAGCCCCACCAGGTAAACGTTTAATAGCAGCAACAGCCCAAAGGCAATCTTTAATGTAGAGGCGGCAATTTGTGCCGTGAGAAAGGCACCCACTTGAGCAGTGATTAACGCTGGAAATCCAATACCAATTACTTGCTTAAAATTGATGTAACCCATCCGCCAGTTTTGAAGGCTACCAGAAATAGCTGTAATCACAATCGATAAATTGCTGGTAGCAACAGATTGAGTGTAGTCATACCCCAATGCTAGTAATAACGGCACCAGTACCGTACCACCGCCGATCCCTAAAAATCCTGCCAGAATCCCAGCAAATAAACCCGCACCAGCAAAAATTAATAAGTTAGTCATTCCTCTTTAGAACCTATCTAAGAAGTTTCATTGTTCTGTCTGGCCTTTGTGCTTAAGAACTTCTCAAATCTACAATTGTGTTTTAAACTTTCAGTTTTAAATGATAGGAAAAATATTATTTCTCTGCATTTTTTCGTTTTTATGATTCGTTTAGAAATTCCACAATAAGATTGCTATAAATTCTTAGTCAGAACAAACCCGACTAGTGCGAGTTTATCTAAGCTGATTGATAACTTCATTTTCTTGTCCCGCTACCCAGCTAGCAAAATGCTTGGCAAGAGGGGGAACGAAAACGAGCGGGTTGGTAAAGCCAGAGAAACTATAGGCTCCTTGAACACCATTAAGCGCTCCCACAACCGGAAGATTGTTGCTACTAAACGCCACTAAGCAATCATGCCAAATTCCAGGTAGTGCCTCTAGTGCGGGTAAGACTTTCCCGATGTGGGAACGAATTGCCGCTTCGCTTGCTACAGCATCGACTTGAGCCTCAGGATCGGTCAGAACGCGGCTCCACTGACCGATTCGCAAACTTCCATCTAGAAACTGGAGCGCCCCGACATCCAAAATCGGTGGAGCAGGTTCATTACCCGGTTCATCCCACAATGGCTCCACCGCCTCTGTGCTTGCTTTCGCTTCTAAGGCAAAACGCTTCGTAGTAGCTGGCATCACCATCGTCTGCAACTGAAGGTCAACAGGCGGCGTTTCAATCATTTCCGCATGGGTGAAGTAGAGGGAAAACTTGATACCTGCTTCTTGGAGGAGCCTGCGGCTAAGTCCCCCAGCACAAATGACGGTATTAGCCGCGTGATAGGTCTGTTCGGATGTTTTCACACCCAGAAGGCGATCGCCCGCTCGTACTAGTTCCACAACCTGAGCTATCTGAGGCTCCCCCCCATCTCGTTGCATGGCTTTTAGATAAGCCTGATTGGTTTTGTCGGGGTGAATATGACCGTGTCGAACACTTAGTGCTCCGGAAATTGCTGCGGGGTTCAGTAAGGGTTCTAGTTTGCACGCCTCTTCAACACTTAAGAGTTGGGGTGAAATGGCAAACTTAGCGTAGTCAGCCGCAATTTTTTCTGGATTTTCTTCAGTAGCAACGGTGAGCAATAAATCCAGTTCTCGGAATTGAGTATCAGCCTCTAATTCTGCCGATAAGGTTTGGTGGCGTGCTCTTCCTTCCTCACACAACCGACGAGTTAAGTCTGATGTTCCCGACCAATAGGCTAGTCCTCCGTAGCTGTAGCGCGTCGCCCCTTGCAGGGGAGCATTTTTTTCTAATAGAAGTACGCTAAAACCTTGTTGGACAAGTTCATAACTCAGCGCCGCTCCCGTAATCCCACCACCCACCACAATCCAGTCGTAAGTTTTCATCACATCAATACTAAAGAAGCTTACAGTTAGCAATTTAAGATTATGTTGCTGCAAAAATTAATGATAATTGGCAGAAACTAGGATTTATGCTACTATTAATTTAATCTTTTAAACATCACTTTATAATGAGATGTTGTGCAAAAATAAAATAGACAAAGACACTTCATTATAATGTTGTTAGAAACAATTATAAGATAAATAGCAACAAAAAGTTCAACTAATTAGTTTCTATAAAACGTCACTTTTATACGGGTTTTTCAATCAATCTTTTTTCAGGATATTATTGCAACCCTTTGAGCGCTAACAAAGCTGTACCATACGCCGCCTCAGTATGTACCGACTGCAACGTCTCTACTCCCAGATGATGCCGCCGGATGGCTGTCCATGTCGTATTTTTCGCCCCACCCCCAGCGGTGTAAACGCGATTTAACGGCGTCGCCCCCAACTGCTGCAATAACTGATAGCCCCGTGCTTCAATTCGGGCAATACTTTCGAGCAAGCCGTGGAGAAATTCCACAGGATTATCTGGGCGAGGTTCAAGGCGTGGAGGTAGGTTTGGGTCATTTATTGGGAAGCGATCGCCTTTTCCCAACAAGGGATAATAATCCAGTCGGCTCTCTTTTTGTACATCAATTTGGTTACTGAGACGTTCTAACTCAGCATCCGTAAAAAAGTGCCGCAACACCGCACCACCTGTATTAGATGCACCACCCACTAACCACAAATCGCCTAAGCGGTGAGAGTAAATTCCAAATTCTGGATCATCAACGCGAGTTTGACTTAAAAGTTTTAATACCAGAGTAGAACCGAGAGAAGTCACAGCTTCCCCTGGTGTTTTCGCCCCACTCGCCATAAAGGCAGCAATACTATCAGTAGTGCCAGTACAAACTATGCAATCTTGTGGCAGTCTAAAGCGATCGCTTATTTCCTTTGTCACCTCACCTACTGGCGTTCCCGGTGGCAGAACTTGCGGGAGTAATGGACTAAATGCTTGCTGTTGCAACCAGTCAGGATAGCGCAGGTTTTCGACATCGTATCCCAGCTTTAAGGCATTGTGGTAATCGCTAATGCCTAAACGTCCGTGTAAGAGAAAGGATAACCAATCAGCCTGATGTAAAAAGTAACCGATCCTCTTTTCCCCGCTTTTGTAGGGGAGGTGAGGAGATATCTCTTGCCACCACAGCAGTTTGGCAAGGCTGGAAGTGGCGCTAATAACCGGATGATTAGGAGGAGCAATGGCTTTTACCTGGTCTAAGACAGCTTCTCCTCGCGCATCGTTGTAGAGAATCGGCTCATCTAACGGTTTGCCTGCATCGTCGCATAACAGAACAGTAGAGGAAGTTCCGTTGATCGCGATCGCTTTAATTTCTCTCAATTCTCCAGGAATTTTTTCCAGGAGGGAAAATAATGCCTTCTCCCATGCAACGGCTGTAGGAGTACGGCGTACCGCCTGTTTACCTGAAACCGCCTCAAAGGAACACTGCGCTTCAACTTGGCTAGTACCATCCGCATCAATTACCACAGCGCGTGCGCCAGAGGTACCAAAGTCAATTCCGAGGTAAAGGGACATAGGAATGCTTTAACTGTTTTTATAGTGAAATAGTAGCCACTCCCTTGGGAAATTTAACAATGGAACAGCCGCCAAACAGCTAGCCGTCAAGCGGTGGGAGTCGAATATTGACCCAAACGAGCTGGCTTAAGGTGTGTCAGTGAGCAATGAGCCTAATGCGCTCTTCTGCGTAAATGCGATCGCGTCGGTTATTCTTAGCACTAATCCGCTATTTATGAGCTACAAAAGGACGAAAATCACCTGACGTTTTAGCTTTTAACCGACTTCTTCATCTTTCCTAGCAGCTTACGGCGAATCTTATTCTTATAAACATTCAGCAAACTATAGGAATCCTCTAACGCCAACACCGTATCTGCCGTTATACCTGTATAGCCGCGATCGCTCTGCAAAAACTGCCGCCGACAAAAATTCATTGGTTTAGCGTAGGCTTTGGTCGTTAATAGCCTTGGTTTTGGCCCGCACCAGTGAATAACTGTGGCTTCTTCTCCCTGAACAATAGGGCCAGATTCCTTGACTGGGAAACGCTTTTCTAAATCGTTCCACTCAAAATCTGGAACAATTAGTTGCATATCTTCATGACCCAAACGAATTTTGCCTGCGTCTAAAGCACGAAAGAGCATAAAGTTCAAAAATCCCATTTCTCCATATTTAAAGATGCCTGGATTTTTTTCTGTGAAATCCAGAATCTCTATATATTCCTCTAAACTAAAAATTCCTCGCGTTGCAAAAAATGTCCCCGTGCAGAAATACTTATCCCGATGCGATCGCCAATTAAAATCAGGAAAGTGTTTTTCAATTCCAGCAATATCAAAGAAAAATTCTGTTACAGCTTCATCTGAGTAGCTATAACAAGGTTGATCGATAACTACATTAAAGTCCTTGAAATTGGCAAACCTCAGGATATTACCCCAGACATTGGTATCGGCATCAAGCACTAAAAAGTGTTTCCATGGGCTTTCCCAAAAGGCAATCATTTTGGTTTTGCCCCAGCCAAAACTACGTTCTCTGAGAATTTTACTCTCGACATTGTTATGGTTGATGACGCGAACTCCGTAGGCTTTTTTTAATCCCTCAGTAGAAAAAGTCCCATCGACAATCAAGCAAATGGGCACGTCTCCGAGAAAATACCGAATACTGGCACAGCAGCCTTTCGCAAATAAGTAATCCTGATAACAACACGCAACAATGATGCCAAAATCTTCCATAATTACTTGCCACTTGGGCCCAAAGAGGTAAAAGTTGGGAATTTTTAGTCTATGCAGACTAGAGTAACTTAAGCTAATATACCTAGAGATAGATATAAGAACTGTAGTTTATTGTTTCCAAGGGTCGTAGCTATTGTTCAATTTCTTTGAGGAGAATGAGACAGACTACTTCTAATAAGGTGGTTTAAGCTTGTTATAACTGATAATTAATTCACTGTTGGTGTGGTAGTAAAAGGTGGACCTTTGGACGCATGAACCGCGATCGCATAGCAGCATTATTAACCTGTCATAACCGCAGGCAAAATACACTAGATAGTTTAACCGCACTTTTCAATCAGGAACTGAATGACGAGGCGACGCTGGATGTTTACCTAGTAGATGATGGCAGCACTGATGGGACAGCCGAAGCGGTGCATCAGGCTTATCCCCAAGTCAAGATTCTTCCAGGAGATGGCAGCCTTTTTTGGAATGGAGGGATGAGGCAAGCATTTGCGGCGGCGATGCAGCAGGACTACGGTTACTACCTCTGGCTCAATGACGACACAATCCTTTATCCCAAAGCCGTTAGCAATCTTTTCACAGCTCTCCATAAGGTAGCAGAACAAGGAGAAGAACGAGCAATTATCGCTGGGTCTACCCGTGACGCTAGCACAGGTCAATTAACCTATGGCGGCGTAGTCCAGCGCAGTTGGTGGCGACCAACCAAGTTTGACTTGGTAGAACCGGGCGAACAACCCAAACGCTGCGACACCATTAACGGCAACTTTGTCTTAATTCCCCGTAACGTTGTACAAGTTGTTGGCAATCTCGATCCTGTTTTCACCCACTACGCAGGGGATTGGGACTATGGTCTACGTGCCAAGAAACAAGGTTGTAGCGTCTGGATTGCGCCGGGATATGTCGGCACCTGCTCCCAGAATTATCAACCGGGTAAAGAAACATCAGCACACATAAATCCTAGTGAAGGGTTTAAAAAAATTACTCAACCCAAAGGTTTCGCCATCAAAGACCAAACGCTTCACCCTTTGGGAGAATGGAAAGTTTTTGCCCAAAGACATGGTGGTTTTTTATGGCCAATTTATTGGTTAATTCCCTATCGGAGATTGCTGCGAATTTCCCTCTTTGGGCAACTACAAAGAGAATAAAGTAATCAGAAAATTACTATTATTGATCGGCTGCAAATGATTTGTGATGTAGAGGGGACTGAAGGTAAACACAATGGATGAAGAGCTTCGTGTAGCTTGGTTGGTTCCCTCTGTAGAATTAGGAGCATACTGGCAACCTGTTCTAGCAGAATTTACTAAAGTCTTTAAAAATACAATCTTTTATACGGGTTTAGTTTGGCCAGGGTTTGATCTCCAAGTCCCCGGTGCAGATGTAATCAAACTCGTTGGGGAAATGAAATCCCTAGAAATCACAAAGACGGAAGGATATAGTCGTCGAGTGATGCTGGTATCTCCTGGCATCATCAATAAGTTGTTGCAGTTTAAGCCGCAGATTGTTTTGGCTCAGGCTTACTCACTCTGGACGTTGCTGGCAGTATTGTTGAAACCGTGGGGCAAGTGGCGGTTGATTATCATTTATGACGGTAGTTCCCCAAATTCTGATTTCCGCGATTCATCCTTGCGTTCAGCGTTTCGACGCTTTATGTCGAGCCATGCAGAGGCGTTTGTTGCTAACAGTTACGCGGCAAAAGATTATCTGATTGGAGCGGTAGGAGCAAAGCCAGAAACGGTCTTTACGAGAACGTACTTAGTGCCGGATGCTAAAGCTTTGCAACAAAGCTATGAAGAAAGCGCGATCGCCAGTTTAGAATTACAACGCCCGATATTTCTATATGTAGGGCGAATAACTCCTCGAAAAGGCCTGCAACCGCTGCTAGAAGCTTGTTCGCTTCTACAAGCTCAAGGATATCGCAACTACACCCTCCTCGTGATCGGAACAGGAGAACAACGCCAGGAGCTTGAAGCTTTCATCAGGGATCGCGAGCTAGAAAACCAAGTTCAGTGGTTAGGCTGGGTCGAGTACGGACGTTTGGGTGCTTATTTTCAACAGGCAGACGTTTTCGTCTTTCCCACATTTGAGGATATTTGGGGCATGGTAGCGCTAGAAGCGATGGTTTTTGGCAAGCCTGTGCTGTGTTCTCAATGGGCAGGAGCGGCGGAAATGATTGTTGAAGGCGAAAATGGTTATATTTTTGACCCCTATGATGCTGATAAGTTAGCAACTGTTATGCGTCGTTTTCTAGACAATCCTGATTTAATCACCTCAATGGGTGATAAGTCACAGCAGCTAGTTTCCCAAACAAATCCCGCCTCTGCAGCTCAAGCTTTTGTCGAAGTAATTTCGTTTACTTTGAACAAAAAATAAGTTCTCTTGGATTTTTTTTCAACCCATCACTTTTTCGGAGGAAATGTGAGCACTGTCATCATCACTGGTTCAGCAGGTCTAATTGGTTCTGAAGCCACAACTTTTTTTGCTCAACAAGGCTTTGATGTCGTTGGCATTGACAATGACATGCGTCGGGTGTTTTTTGGCGAAGAGGCTTCTACAGCCTGGAACCGACAACGCCTTGAGCAGACGGTCGGCTCGAATTACGTGCATGTGGAGGCAGATATTCGAGATGTTGATGCCATCACTAAAGTTTTTGATCGGTATCGTACAGATATTGCCTTAATTATTCATACAGCCGCTCAACCCTCTCACGATTGGGCAGCCCGAGATCCGGTGATGGATTTTACGGTGAATGCTAACGGGACATTGAATTTATTAGAAGCCACACGTCGTTATGCTCCCGAAGCGGCGTTTATTTTTACCTCTACAAACAAAGTGTATGGCGATACACCTAATCGCTTACCCCTGGTGGAATTAGAATCTCGCTGGGAAATTGAGCCAACTCATACCTACAACCCTGGTATTCGTGAAGATTTGAGCATTGACCAAACACTGCACAGTTTGTTTGGTGCTTCTAAGGTAGCCGCTGATGTCCTGGTGCAAGAATATGGGCGTTATTTTGGGTTGCGTACTGCCTGCTTTCGAGGTGGCTGTCTGACCGGGCCCAACCACTCTGGAACCAAATTACATGGATTTCTGGCTTATCTAATTAAGTGTGCGGTCATAGGCACGCCTTACACGGTGTATGGCTATAAAGGAAAGCAAGTTCGGGATAATATCCATAGCCAAGACTTAATTCATGCTTTTTATGAATTTTTTAAAGCTCCAAGAGTTGGAGAAGTCTATAACATGGGCGGTGGTCGCTACAGCAACTGCTCAATGCTAGAAGCGATCGCTATCTGCCAAGAGATAATTGGCAAAGAAATGCATTGGACTTATTCTGAACAAAATCGCATTGGAGACCATATCTGGTGGGTTAGTGATAATGGCAAATTTGCCAACCACTATCCCAATTGGAAGTTGGAATATAACGTGGCAGAGATTTTACAAGAAATCTACAACTTCAACCATGAGCGCTGGCAAAAAGAGGCACTTTCATGATTAATTCAGGTAAGCAATGTATGGCTGGCGTTCGGTCTCGGCAATCAGAAATACTAATCGATGCTGGAAAGCATAACGTGATCGGGATTCAGGTTGATGCCCTTGATTATCAATCAGCCGTCAACAAAATCATTACTGCGGCTCATCAGCACCAAGCGATGTCTGTTTCTGCGTTAGCCGTTCATGGAGTGATGACAGGCGTTCTTGATAAAACTCATCGCTATCGTCTCAATCACTTCGATTTAGTTTGCCCAGACGGACAACCTGTACGCTGGGCACTAAATTTACTGTATAAGACGCGGCTGAGGGATCGTGTCTGTGGCCCTGCCTTGATGCTGCAAGTGTGCGAGCGAGCCGCTCAAGAGGGATTGCCCATTTACTTGTACGGTAGTCGGACGGAGGTATTAGAGGCGCTGTGTAAAAATTTGCGATCTCTCTTTCCGCAATTAATTATTGCTGGCTCTCAACCATCACGCTTTCGACAAGTTACGGAATCAGAAAAAGAGGAAATTGCCTCAGTTATTCGTAACAGTGGGGCAGCGATTACCTTTGTTGGTTTAGGTTGTCCCCGGCAAGAAGTGTGGGCTTACGAATATCGTGACACACTATCCATGCCCGCGATCGCGGTTGGTGCGGCGTTTGATTTCCATGCAGGTAACGTACCCCGTGCTCCTGAATTTATGGCGCGAAGTGGTACCGAATGGATTTACCGCCTGCTACATGAGCCTAAACGCCTATGGAGACGATATATTCTCCTCAATCCGCTCTACATTTTGCTATTCATCTTGCAATGGTTACGATTGACCAACTTTGATCCAACCAAAGCCACTCCTCCTAACCAGGACATGCGTTATGGCTAAGATCCCAGGTTGTGGACACAAATCCTCCTTAAAAACTAAAATCCTTTGACTAAACTCGCCTCTAGGGCGAATCTCTAACAGTCAATTGTTTTTAGTGCTAAAGAGAAAACTATTAGCCCTTAGCTAGTTTGTGTGTCAAGCCCAAAATGATTCTGCACAATTTCTAAGATTCGCTCGGCAGACCGACCATCTCCAAAGGGATTAATCGCGTTTGCCATCGCTTTATAAGCGCCTGTGTCGCTCAGTAACTGACTAGCGGCGGCTGTAATTTCCGTGGGACTCGTTCCTACTAATTTTGCCGTTCCCGCGTCAACGGCTTCGGGTCGTTCGGTCGTTTCCCGCAGGACTAATACGGGCTTTCCTAAACTCGGTGCTTCTTCCTGCAATCCCCCGGAATCGCTCAGCAATAGGTAACAACGCTGAATTGCTCCTACTAGTTCGGCATAATCTAACGGCTCAGTCAAAAAGACTCTGGGATGGTCGCCTAAAGCCGCTTGTAGAGGTTCGCGGACTGTGGGATTGCGATGTAAGGGGAGGAGTAAAGCTGTATCGGGAAATTTATCTAAGATTTGTAGAAAGCCTTGAGCGATACCTTGCAGAGGTTCACCCCAGTTCTCGCGTCGATGCACGGTGGCGAGGATGACGCGATACTGCTCCCAATCCAATCCGGGGATATTACACGGAGGCTGACGTTCTGCCACAGTTAACAAAGCGTCAATCACAGTATTGCCAGTCAGGTGAATTTTGCCAACGACTCCTGAGCGCTTGAGATTTTCGACAGCTAAGGTGGTCGGTGCAAAGTGTAGCTGTGCGAGTTGGGAAATCAGACGGCGATTTGCTTCTTCTGGATAGGGATTGTATAACTCGTCGGTGCGTAAACCTGCTTCTACATGACCAACTGGAATTTGCTGGTAAAACGCGGCTAGGGTAGCGGCAAAGGCTGTGGTTGTGTCTCCCTGAACGATCACTAAGCGAGGCTGAATTTGCTTAAATACTGTTTCTAATCCTTGCAAACTACGACAGGTGATGTCGGTCAAGGTTTGCTTTTGCTGCATGATTTCTAAATCCCGATCGGCAGTCAAGGCAAAGATCTGCATGACTTGCTCAACCATCTCCCGATGCTGACCCGTTAGTATGACTTGGGTGTCGAAAAGGGGCGATCGCTGAAATTTTTGAATAACGGGTGCCAACTTAATCGCTTCGGGACGGGTTCCCAAGATAATGCACGCTGATAGCGGCGATCGCGTCATAAAGATTTATTCGGAGTGTAGTTAATTAAATACTCCATCAACTTTACCAATCCTCTGCTCATTGTTGTGAAAAGTTGGGCATAAAAAAACCCGGTTTTTACCGGGTGACAGAACTGTTGTATTCAAAACTTAATAATGGAATTCAAGCATAAGCAACAGTTGTTCGTAAGCCCCAAGCAATTTTTACTTGAGGAGATTGCAGGTGAGGGGGCAAGCTGCATAAACGGAAGTATACAGAGCATTTTGCTCACCATGCAGCCAATTTAACCAGCGCACTTCTTCAGGATTTACACCTTTGAGAGCTAGCACTGCTGCACCCATTAAAACGGCGAAAACATTAGCGCCAATCAAGCTACCAGCCACCAGCAAAACGGCACTCACTGGTAATACAGATTGCAAGGCGATCGCCAGCAGTGAGCCAACGGTAACCATTAATACAATCAGAGGAAAACCTACAACTAGTAAGCAAACCGCTAGAGTAAAAGCCCAAATTAAAAAGCTTTTAACCATTGCTAAAGAGTAGGTTTTTGTAAAGTTTTCTTGTGAAGTAAATTGCATGATTTTTTCTCCTAGGGTCAAAATTTGATTTGATAAAGTACGAAAAAGACCGCTTGTTGATCCTTATGAATCAAGCTTAGTGAAAATCAGTATAGGTAAAGTCTTGATGAAGATGAGCTTAAATACAAGAAAATTTACAGTCACTTCCGGATATTTATGGTTGCTTAATTCTTACAAAAAGCTCAGTTTCCGTAAAAACCAATACAAACAATCTTTCAAAAGGTATAAGTATTGCCTCATGTCCTTTCTCTGCCTTTGAGAAGCATCAACTGGAGCAAGACTTCAATGGACACAGGAACTATATGAAGCAATTATACGAGCCGACTTAACACTTCTTAAGAATTTGCATAGATATTCTCATAATTGTATTGATACATTAATATCCGACAAATTCAGGGCATAAGTTGATTTTTAGCGACTTTTACCCGTTTAACTATAATTGGCAGGCAGTTTAGTATTGTTGTGAATGAATGATAGTGAGGTCTATTTCTAGGGAACACTGTAAAGAAGAGTATCCAAAATCTCCTCCACTAGTACTAAGTTGCACTTGAAATATGACAGATTTAACACGTCCGCCCATTGCACCACCACCACCTCAAGCTCAGATTCCGCCTCCCCCTCCCCCTCCTAAAGGTACTGCGGCTCGAGATGTGGCGACTTCAGCGACACAACGAGCTCCTTCACAAACGCTACAACAAGCGCCAGCAGGCATTAACCGTAATAGTGCGGCTCCCCCTCCCCCTCCTCCCCCAAAAGCGGGAGCTGCCGCCGCAACCATGGTGAGTCGGGTACCCAATCGTGGCCCGGTTCCCTCCCCTGGACAACCAACTTTGGCGAGCTTAGTCACCGAAGCACATAAAAAAGGATTCTCAGATATTCACGTTGGTGTGGGTGAAATCCCGCGTTTCCGCAACCGAGGTGAAATGGAACTCACGGATTATCCTCTGACGGATGAGGCGACCTTCATGAGTTGGTTGCGGGAAGTCTTAACTGATGAAGAAATTCGTCGCTTTCAGGATAATTTAGAGTTTGATGGTGCCACTCAGTACGACTTTGCGCGGGTCAGGATTAATGTTTTCGATTCTCTGACGGGTTCAGCCATGGTGATGCGACTGATCCCGCTGAAAATCTTGACGCTTGAAGACCTGAGATTACCTGCCGTATTAAGAGATATTTGCCATTACCATAAGGGTCTGATTTTGGTGACAGGGCCAACGGGTTCTGGTAAGTCCACCACGATGGCGGCAATGGTTGACTACATCAATAAGGAGATGCCAAAGCACATTATTACCATCGAAGACCCGATTGAATTTGTTCACAAAAGCCGCAAGTCTCTCATTAAACAGCGGGAAGTAGGAATTCATACCCTGCAATTTGATAAAGCTTTAAAGGCGTCATTGCGGGAAGACCCTGATTTGATTCTGGTCGGGGAAATGCGGGATAAGGAAACAGTTAATACAGCGCTCAAAGCAGCTCAGACAGGTCACTTGGTGATGGGAACCTTGCACACCAACAGCGCGGTGAAGACGATTGAGCGGATTCTCAATCTATATAATGCTGACGAACAGCACGCGATGCGGATTGCGATCGCTGAATCTTTAGTTGCCGTCATCGCCCAAGGATTGTGTCGCACCACTGACGGCAAACGAGCGGCTTTCCACGACATCTTAGTTAATACAGAGACAGTCAAGGATTATATCCGGCAGGGTAAAAACGATGAGATCGTAGAACTCATGTCTGAGGGTGACTTTGATGGCATGATTACGATGAATAAAGCCCTACTGCAGTTGTATCAGGAAGGACGCATTACGGAAGAAACAGCTCTGGAAATGTCGCCCACCCCTAACGAGATGGCTCAATTCCTCCGGGGTCGCCTGTAGTAAGACGTAAATATTACGTAAATATTAAAAATAAAAGGTAAAAGAAAGAACTGTAATGCTTTCTTTTACCTTTTGTTTAATCTCATTTAATTTTTCAACGCCGAAGGATGCTAGCTAGGCGATCGCCTCCGTTGATACCAAGCTCCCTGGCTGCACTAGGCTACTATGATTGAACGCAAATCACGATGATTAACGGCTGTTCACTGCCAGTTTGCTCTTGAACTCCCACCCATCTCACTTTCCCCATCTGTTTAAAGGTATCGCCCTATTTACACCAGGGGGAGATCTAATTTACTGCATCGATCCCAGTAAAAAAAAGCGTTGGCACCTACAGCTATGCGCTACTTTACAAGAATTACTAGGACTACCAGAACCCCCTCATTTTTTAGTACCGGGATACACCGCCACCTTTGATCAGTGGCTCGACCCCCAAACTCAGCAGTTACATTGGTCAGCGGAAATTTCTCTACTGGTAAAGCGGCATCAGGAATTGCTAAATGCCGTGTTCGGAATTAGTCATCTCACCTGGCAGGTTACTCCTTGGCAGGAAAAGTTTTGCAATCCTATTGTGTTAGAAACCTACCGGAGTCAGTTTCCCCAACTCTGGGAAAACCATGATCTGATTGTGCGTCATGAGTACAACGGGCGCTTTTCTCGCTCAGAGACAAGACGCTCGTCACTTCCCTGGCAGAATCTTTCTGGAGAAAATCAAGTGGCGATCGCTGACGATGCTGCCTCAACGACCTCATACAATCAGCTAGAAAGCATTACCCCCCTTTCTCCAGCACCAGTAACCAGAGCTTATGTATTACGTTTATTTGTTTCTGGTCATAATGCCGCAACAGAAGATAGCCTCAAAAAATTACATCAGCTTCTAGAACAATCTTTAACTCATCCCTACACCTTGAAAGTAATCGATATCTTTAAGCATCCAGAGCAGGCAGAGGCAAATCAAATCTCAGCGACCCCCACATTGCTGAGAGTTTCGCCCCTACCAGTCCGGCGGCTTGTTGGTGAGTTCAATGATGCCGAGAAAGTCATCCGCATCCTGAATACACTAGAATCATCAGTTAATTTGCCAGAGCTTTAGCTAGAGAGAAGTCAATCTATCTCCTCCTCTGCCAAAACAGATCAATTAAATGGCTAGTAAATCAAGCAGGCGTCGCGGTAGGTAAGCAAACATCCGGAGCGCATAACCCCGGAAATTCTAAGGTTGTAACATTTAGAGTGCCTAACTCAATGCGACGGATGGCGTGATTATTGGTATCTGCGACAAAAACCTGGGCAGCGATCGCACTCATCCCTGAAGGTTCAAAAAAGCGTGTTGCTGTACCTTGACCATTTTGAAGTCCTGCTGTCCCGTCACCCAGCACCGTCTGGCAATTACCTGTATGGGGGTCAACTCGTTTGATTTTATGGTTATAAGTATCTGCAACCCAAAGATAGTTTTGCGTATATTCAACCCCCAGACAGTGCTGCAAGCGGACATCCGAGCCATCGCCATCCACATCGCCAAAGCCGAATAGTCCGCCACTGCCGCACACTGTACGTACAGGAAGATCATTCACTAGACCGACAGCCCGAATTGAGCTGACTTCACTATCAGCAATATACAACTCTCTTCCGTCCGTCGCGATGCCACTCGGTTGAGCAAAAACAGCTTCTTCGAGTGATCCGTCTACGCAGGCTTCGCTACCTGTACCCGCATAGGTTTGGATAATGCCTGTTTCGAGCTGCATTTCCCAAATTTGGTGCGCTCCTGCCATGGCAATCAGCAAGCGGTCTCCAAGTTTTTCTAAATCCCAAGGAGAATTCAAACGGATCTCCAAAGCTGCACCCCCATGGGGACGGATAGAATGACTCTGTTCCCCAGTGCCAGCGATCGTTTTAACACATTGGTTTTTCAGATCAATTTGGCGTAGAGCGTGGTTTTCTGTATCCGCAACATAAAGCAGATCATTTTCTACATCCAACGTCATACCTTGAGGCGAGGAAAACCGAGCATCTGTATACGCACCATCCGTTAATCCTGCTTTTCCTGTACCAATAATGTGTAATACCTCACCCGTCAGCGTGCTAACAACAATTCGGTGATGACCGCTATCAGCAACAAAGAGGCGATTTTTTGATTCATCTGCCAGGACTTTACCCGGAAATGCCAGTGGAGTGGCTAAAGGTTGCCGCTGTTTTTCTAAAGTAAGGCTGAGTTTGCCAAAATTCGTCGTACCTTTTGCTTGATGTTCGCTGAGCATTTCCCCAACGAGCTGGTCAAGAGTCTCCTGGTTCCCTTCACCGGAGAGGTGACCAATTACATAACCTTCCGGATCAATCACCATTAAGGTCGGCCAAGCCCGTACAGCATACTGCTGCCAAACCTGAAAATTGCTGTCAACCAGGACAGGATGCTCAATGTCATAGCGTAGAATCGCCTGACGGATGTTTTCTGTTTCTTTTTCGTTATCAAATTTGGCGGAGTGGATGCCAATAACCGTTAGGCTATCTTGATATTTTTGTTCCAGGTATTTCAATTCTGGAAGGACATGCAAGCAGTTGATACAGCAGTACGTCCAGAAGTCGAGGATAACCACTCGTCCTTTGAGATTTTTTAACAATATTGGGTGGTCTGTATTGAGCCAGGGTTTATCTTGAGGTAGTTCTGGCGCTCGAACACGAGAGGGCATTGAGTCTCCTTAGTAGTTTGCGTGAGGCGAAGCTTACCTTTGGCATCGCCAATCAAGTTACACTTCTTTACCTTAGCGAAACTCAACACACCGCCTTGGTGCTACAGCAAAGTTCTGAGTCCTGAGTCAAACAGCACACTTGGTTTGGGGAATCAGGAGTGTCCTAATCTATATGGCAAGTGCTATAGAACAATTTTTTTTATGAGGTAAGCAATAGAAAACGCCCTAAAAAATTAGTGGGATGGGCATCTCGCCTATCCCACCAATAAACCTAATTAGAAAACGCTAAACATCATCTGTGTTACGGGGCTACTTCTTCCTCTGTCGATTCCGTTGCCTCTGACTCTATTGGCGTGGAATTTTTGCGGTAACGTGCCGGGATATTAGGCTGCTCAGGTGCTTGAATAATTGGCAGCTTCTGAACAGGAGCTGAGGAAGGAAGCAACAGTTCTTTTATATCCAGTTTCGGTGCAGGTGACAGATCAGGACTGATTGATTCTGTGGCATCCGTTGGCGTTGTCACTGTCTCATTTTCCTGAGGTGCTGTTTCAATCTCAGGTTCTGAAATCACTGGAGTGTCTGTTTCTGCTGGCTCTACCTGTTCCGGTAAAGGAGTTTCCATAATCTCCGGTAGAGTTGGCTGTTGCTCTAGGCTAGGGGCAGCAGGCGGACGGCGGAAGCGATTGAAGAAGCCATCAGATTGGGGGGTTTTGGGTGATATCGGTTCACTCGGTATCGCTTCCTCGGTGGGATTTGGTTCTACTGGAGCGATTGATGGCTCTATCTGCTCCGGTAGAGGAGTTTCCATAATCTCCGGTAGAGTTGGCTGTTGCTCTAGGCTAGGGGCAACAGATGGACGGCGGAAGCGATTGAAGAAGCCATCAGATTGGGGTTTTTCCGGCGAGGCGGGAGTAGGTTCTATCTCCGGTGTTATTTGTTCTTCTGGAGACGTCGGTAGCTCGCTGGGGATGACTGAATTTTCCGGTTCTGGTGTCTCTTCGAGTTGAGGTGTAGGCTCAGGTACAACTGTGAACTCTGGTGAAGGCGCTTCCAGTACTTCGGGCAGTTCCGGTTCTGGGCTGGGTTCAACAGCCGGACGACGGAAGCGATTAAATAAACCACCCGATGGTTTTTTATCGACTTTTTGAGGTTCAGTCTGTGGGGTTTCTTCTAACGGTGTTGTGGGTTCAGTAAGGGGCGGTATTTCTTCTTCCGTAGGGATAGGTATCGGCGTCGGGGATGGCTCAACGGTCGGTACAGTTGGTATTACCTTACCCTGATAGTTCGGCTCTACAATCCCACGAGCGTCTGCTGTGGAGAGTTCGCCGCGTAATAGCCGTGCCAAGGGATCTTTTCCTTTCGGCTTGTAGTCAACCAACCGCACAGTATTGTTGAAGGTGTTATTGACGGGATTTCCCTGGTCGTCAAGAAACTCGATCTGCACCCAGTTTTCTCCTGACTTGAAGCCTTTGAGATAAACGGGTTGCCAGCTATCGAGGACAAAGCTTTCTCCATTGACGGTGACACGGATTCGCCAATCTGCCAGCTCATCCTCTGAGCTTGTCTGAGCAACTAGGTGGAGGGGTGCATTGGTGAGGTAAAAGTCCAGCAGAATTGGCTCTGCTCCATAGCTACCTGTAGGACTGTTGTAGGTGAGCAGAGGCAAGTTTAGATCTGGGCTGTTATTGGCAGTTTTTGTGAAGATGTGAAAAGTTGTTTGGGCGAAGGCTCCATCGTTTTTAAAGCTTTCGTACCAGGGACGAACCGCAAAAACCTGTAGGGTATGAGTGCCTGGTGCTAAGTCTTTAAGGACTAGAGGCTGTTCTAAGTCATACACGGCGGTGTAAGGTTGGTTGTCCAAAAGGACTTCTAAATGAGGGCCCAGTTCTAAGTTTGGATCTTGAAAAATGGGTAAGTCCTGCACTTGAAGCTGTACAGGTACGGTTGTGTCTTGGAGAACAGCATCAGGACTGGGGCTGATAATCGTGACTTGAGGCTGGTATGCATCCAGGCTCTGGCTTAACTCTTGAATCGCCAAAGGTGGCGAGACTTCTGAGAGTTGCCCCGCTCCCTTGAGCAGTGACGTTCTATCGCTGTCAGATCCTGGGAGTGTTTCGATGCGATCGCCACATCCTGAAATCCCCCAAACTAAGACAGTTACCATTAGGAACGAAATTAGTGCCTTCACAGGCTTCCACTGGCGATTCCTGCTCAACACGCGCCTTCCTCCCGCTTTCGGCTGCATTCCATCTCAATTGAAGTCGTCCATAGGCACTATAGCGGAATACGGTTCCTCCGCACCTCTCAAGACAGTTGAATTTGTTTTGCTAGGAAGTGAGTGAAGTTCTTTAGCATATTTTTTCTGAATTAGGACTATCAGTTTGCAATTATTGAGGAGTGTAAAGTTTTTTATTATTCCTTGACTTTCTTCCTTTGTTCATGAACGAAAGACTCAAAAATATAATTGATTTATCCAAATTTGAATTATTGTTAACTCCCCCCAAAGACTGGCTGGAGCAAGTCCTATTATCAACAGAGAGCAGGTAAAACCCTTTGACAGATTCAAAGCAGTTATCCTTCCCTCTTCCGACGAGGAAATACGTCATTCCCATAGTCGATTTCCTCCTTCATAACATCAAGCTCCATTGGGGTATTTTTCGTTCCTTGTCTAGAGAGGAGAATCCTCATGACAATTAGCCCTCCAGAGCGAGAGGCAAAAGTCAAGGTTGTAGTCGATAAAGACCCGGTGCCAACTTCTTTTGAGAAGTGGGCTAAACCCGGTCATTTTGACCGCACCCTTGCTAGAGGTCCCAAAACCACAACCTGGATTTGGAACCTTCACGCCCTCAGCAATGATTTCGATAGTCACACCAGTGACCTAGAAGACGTATCACGTAAGATTTTCAGTGCTCACTTTGGGCACCTAGCGGTCATCTTCGTTTGGTTAAGCGGCATGTACTTCCATGGCGCGCGCTTTTCCAACTATGAAGCCTGGTTAAGCGATCCCATCAATATCAAACCCAGTGCCCAAGTGGTTTGGCCAATTGTTGGTCAAGGCATCTTGAATGGTGATGTAGGTGGCGGTTTCCACGGCATTCAAATTACGTCTGGTTTCTTCCAGATCTGGCGCGCTGCTGGTATTACCAACTCGTTCCAGCTTTACTGCACAGCGATCGGTGGTCTGGTTATGGCTGCTCTGATGCTGTTTGCCGGCTGGTTCCACTACCACAAGCGGGCTCCCAAACTGGAATGGTTCCAGAACGTCGAGTCGATGCTAAACCATCACTTGGCTGGATTATTGGGTCTTGGCTGTCTGTCTTGGGCGGCTCATCAGATCCACGTTGCTCTACCGATCAACAAGTTGTTGGACGCCGGAGTAGCACCACAAGATATTCCCCTGCCCCAAGAATTCATTCTGAACCGTGGCTTGATGGCGGAGCTGTATCCCAGTTTTGCCCAAGGACTAAAACCCTTCTATACCCTCAACTGGGGTATTTATGCTGACTTCTTGACCTTCAAGGGCGGCTTAAATCCGGTCACCGGCGGCTTATGGTTGTCAGACACAGCGCACCACCACTTGGCACTCGCTGTGCTGTTCATCATCGCTGGACATATGTACCGGACGAACTGGGGTATTGGTCACAGCATGAAGGAAATTCTAGAGAATCACAAAGGACCTTTCACGGGTAAAGGTCATGCGGGTCTCTACGAAACCTTGACCACTTCTTGGCATGCTCAGTTGGCAATTAACCTTGCCATGCTTGGGTCTCTCACCATCATAGTGGCCCAGCACATGTACTCGATGCCTCCTTATCCGTACCTGGCTACCGATTATCCAACGCAGTTGTCGATCTTTACCCACCACATGTGGATTGGAGCGTTCCTCATCGTTGGTGCCGGGGCTCATGGCGCAATCTATATGGTGCGTGATTACGATCCCGCCATGCACCAAGACAACCTCTTGGATCGGGTAATTCGTCATCGCGACGCGATTATTTCCCACCTCAACTACGTCTGCATTTTCCTGGGCTTCCACAGCTTCGGTTTGTATATCCATAACGACACAATGCGAGCATTGGGTCGTCCCCAGGATATGTTCTCCGATACGGCAATTCAGCTGCAGCCAGTATTTGCTCAGTGGGTACAAAACTTGCACACCCTTGCTCCGGGTGCTACTGCTCCCAATGCTTTAGAGCCGGCTAGCTACGTCTTCGGTGGCGGTGTCGTCGCTGTCGGTGGCAAAGTAGCAATGATGCCGATGGTACTGGGAACGGCAGACTTTATGGTTCACCATATCCATGCCTTTACCATCCATGTAACAGTACTTATTCTCCTAAAGGGTGTACTGTACGCTCGTAGCTCTCGTCTGATTCCAGACAAAGCTAACTTAGGATTCCGCTTCCCCTGCGACGGTCCTGGTCGAGGTGGCACCTGCCAAGTATCTGGTTGGGATCACGTCTTCCTAGGTCTGTTCTGGATGTTCAACTGTATTGCAGTTGCGGTTTACCACTTCAGCTGGAAGATGCAGTCAGATATTTGGGGAACTGTTTCACCAGATGGAACAGTGACTCATCTCACCGGTGGTAACTTCGCCACCAGTGCGCTAACGATCAACGGTTGGTTGCGCGATTTCCAATGGGCACAAGCTTCTCAAGTCATCACTTCCTACGGTTCAGCCCTCTCAGCCTACGGCTTGCTGTTCCTAGGTGCTCACTTTGTTTGGGCATTTAGCTTGATGTTCCTGTTTAGCGGTCGCGGCTACTGGCAAGAACTCATTGAGTCAATTGTTTGGGCTCACAATAAGCTAAGAGTTGCCCCCTCGATTCAGCCTCGTGCTTTGAGCATTATTCAAGGTCGGGCTGTTGGGGTTGCTCACTTCCTCTTGGGAGGAATCGTCACGATATGGGCGTTCTTCCTAGCGCGAATTATCTCTGTTGGGTAACTAGCAAAGATTCAGCGCTCAGTTCAATCAAATGAAGCACGATCAATCTGATGTGTTTCACCTGTCGAGACCTAGAAAACCTGGAACTTCGGTTCCAGGGGTCTCCAAAAGGCAGAAAATGAGCAGCACTATTGCATAAGTCTCATGTGTCAGCGAGGAGGATTTCCTAAGACATATGGCAACAAAATTTCCCAAATTTAGCCAAGACCTCGCTCAGGACCCGACAACACGTCGGCTCTGGTACGGGATTGCTACGGCTCATGACTTTGAAAGCCACGATGGCATGACAGAAGAAAATCTTTATCAAAAGATTTTTGCCTCTCACTTCGGCCACGTCGCGATCATTTTCCTCTGGACTTCTAGCCTCCTGTTCCACGTCGCCTGGCAAGGTAACTTTGAACCGTGGATTAAAGATCCCTTAAATGTCCGTCCCATCGCTCACGCGATTTGGGACCCCCACTTTGGTCAACCGGCAGTTGATGCCTTTACCCAAGGTGGCGCAAGCTATCCCGTGAATATCGCTTACTCTGGTGTTTACCACTGGTGGTACACCATCGGGATGCGGACTAACAATGACCTGTACAGCGGCGCAGTTTTCCTGATCCTGCTGGCTGGTGTCTTCCTGTTCGCAGGTTGGTTGCACCTGCAGCCTAAGTTCCGTCCCAGCTTGTCTTGGTTCAAGAGTGCTGAACCTCGCCTAAACCACCACCTGGCCGGTTTATTTGGTGTCAGCTCTTTAGCTTGGGCAGGTCACCTGATTCACGTAGCTATCCCTGAATCTCGCGGACAACATGTGGGTTGGGATAACTTCTTGACCACATTGCCTCACCCGGCTGGATTGGGTGCGTTCTTCACAGGTAACTGGGGAGTTTACGCCGAAAATCCTGATACGGCAAGTCATGTGTTTGGCACGGCTGAAGGTTCAGGAACAGCGATTTTGACGTTCTTGGGTGGTTTCCATCCCCAGACTCAGTCGCTGTGGCTAACCGATATGGCGCACCACCACTTGGCGATCGCGGTGATCTTCATCATTGCGGGTCACCAGTATCGAACCAACTTCGGCATTGGTCACAGCATCAAAGAAATGCTGAACGCCAAGAACTTCTTTGGCACCAAGACTGAAGGTCAGTTCAACTTGCCTCACCAGGGGCTGTACGACACCTATAACAACTCTCTGCACTTCCAGTTGTCTATACACCTGGCAGCGCTCGGTGTTGCTACTTCCCTTGTGGCACAGCACATGTACGCCATGCCGCCTTACGCCTTCATGGCGAAGAACTTTACGACCCAAGCGGCACTGTACACCCACCACCAGTACATTGCGGGTTTCCTGATGCTCGGTGCGTTTGCTCACGCCGGGATGTTCTGGGTTCGGGATTACGATCCTGAGCAAAACAAAGGTAACGTTCTCGACCGTGTGCTCCAGCACAAAGAGGCGATTATCTCTCACCTATCTTGGGTGTCTCTCTTCCTAGGCTTCCATACCCTAGGTCTATACGTCCACAACGACGTAATGCAAGCTTTTGCAACCCCTGAGAAGCAAATCTTGATTGAGCCGGTCTTCGCTCAGTTCATTCAGGCTTCTCACGGTAAAGTTCTCTATGGCTTCGACACCTTGCTGTCTAATGCTGACAGCGTTGCGACCAATGCTGGTGCCGCTTGGCTACCCGGCTGGTTGGATGCGATTAACAATGGTACGAACTCTCTGTTCCTAACGATCGGTCCTGGTGATTTCTTGGTTCACCACGCGATCGCCCTCGGTCTGCATACCACCACCTTGATTCTTGTTAAAGGTGCGTTGGATGCCCGTGGTTCTAAGCTGATGCCTGATAAGAAGGACTTCGGCTATTCCTTCCCCTGCGACGGCCCTGGTCGTGGCGGCACCTGCGAAATTTCGGCCTGGGATGCTTTCTATCTCGCCGCCTTCTGGATGCTGAACACCATTGGTTGGACAACCTTCTACTGGCATTGGAAGCATCTGGGCGTTTGGCAAGGTAACGTGGCTCAGTTCAATGAGTCTTCTACCTACCTCATGGGCTGGCTGCGTGATTACCTCTGGCTCTATTCCTCCCAGTTGATCAACGGTTACAACCCCTACGGCATGAACAACCTGTCCGTCTGGGCTTGGATGTTCCTCTTCGGACACCTAGTCTGGGCAACTGGCTTCATGTTCCTGATTAGCTGGCGTGGTTACTGGCAAGAGTTGATCGAAACTCTTGTTTGGGCACACGAGCGCACTCCCCTGGCGAACCTAGTTCGCTGGAAGGACAAGCCCGTTGCGATGTCCATTGTCCAAGGTCGTGTGGTTGGTCTAGCTCACTTCACGGTTGGCTATATCCTTACCTATGCGGCGTTCCTGATTGCCTCGACTGCAGGTAAGTTCGGTTGAAGTAACTAAAACTAGAACTATCAGGTAAATAATAAAAATTCCCCTGCCTTCGGGTGGGGGATTTTTTTAGTAAAAAAATCAGCAGCTCCACAGTCAACTGAGCTAGAAAGCAACAGGCGATCGCTGATTGTCAACGATGCCAAATTTGTATGGAGTTTCCAGCTGCAACAAAAAAAAACCGCCAGACCTGCGGTGTTAAAAGGGCAGGGACATTGCCATACCCTTACGAAAGATCATCGCTGTAGTAGCAGCTTGATTGCTAAATTGGGTTTCTAAAATCTCAAACCAACACCGCCTTGTACAGAAACCGCTGTCCCTCCGCCATTACGGTAGGCATCAAAGGCAATAATTGCATTGCCAAAAATTACCGTCTGACTATTAGGAATGATGTAATCCACACCAGGTTGTATAGCAAGGCTAGTCTTATCCCCAACCGGAGATGGCTCATCGCCATTAGCAAAAACGACTCCGGCTCCTAGGTAGGCATCAGTTTGCCAGTTAAGGGGAAAATCATAAGAAACCGTCGGGACAACAGCAATCCCATCTGTACCGACAAGAGCTTGAGCGCGAATGGAAATAGGAGACTCTAGCAATTTGTAGCGAACGGCGATCACTCCACCGATTTGACGACCTTCTCCGGTGGCATCCTCCGCCACTCCCAGAGTTCCTCCAACCCCCACATAACTCCCGTAGGCAGCCTGAGCCGATGCGGGCTGAGCCGGTAGGGTAAACGGTAAAAGGCACGCTGTAAGGAACAGTAATTTTTCGGTTCTGCCTGTTTCTTGCCAGACAATAGCGCCCACTCTTAACACCAATTCCTTAAGACGCTGCATTTCCCAACTCCTCATTATTTAAGAAGCAAAAGGCTTCGTTTTCGCTGATTTTAGCCTAAGTATTCCCCACTACCGATAAATCTATTCGGTAGCACCATCTCTGGAGCGCGATCGCCCCTATCCCAACAAAAGTTATCTCAGTTATTAGTGAAACAAATTTGGAAAAAATGAAAATTCGTTTACGCTTTTTAAAGCATCTTTTTCTACCGATGAGGTGAAACTAATGGCAGATATTGTCGATATTGCCGCAAGTGCAGATTCTTTTAAAACCCTGGTAACGGCTGTACAAGCGGCTGGGCTGGTAGATACGCTGAAAAGTCCTGGGCCCTTTACAGTTTTTGCCCCCAATGACGACGCCTTTGCCAAGCTACCACCGGGAACAATTCAAACCCTGTTACAAAATATCCCTCAACTAACAAGGATTCTCACCTATCATGTCGTCTCTGGCAAGCTCATGAAGGCAGATTTAGAAAATGTTGACTCTGTTATATCAGTGGAAGGTTCGCCCATCAAGATTGATTGCTCCGACGGCTTTGAGGTGAAGAATGCGACGGTTTTAGCCGCAGATATTGAGGCGGATAACGGTGTGATTCATGTGATCGACACCGTAATTCTGATGGGATAAAGGTTTAAATTTTTCCTCTCAATCTGCACGCTGGGTGATTTTCAAGCAGACGCGATCGCCAAAAACTCTCCTCACCGCCTAATTACACTGAGGGTGCTGCCCGCCCTGATCGCAAATATAGTCAATTTGCTTGCTGCTCAAATTTGTGGCTTTGCCAAAATCAACGCCTTGAACTTGAGCTCCTGAGGTGGTTTTGAGTTCCGCTTGGATAAATTGGTCAGACTTAATCGGTCTTGAGAGGGCAAAGGTAGCGTCCTGAAAATCTGCTCCCGCTAAATTTGCCCCCCGCAAATCGGCGGTACTCAAATCGGCTTGGCGAAAGGTGACATCTTGCAAATTTGCATTCTTCAGGTCTGCTCGTACTAACTTAGTGAAACTCAGGTCAGCCTCTTGCAAATTGGCATTGGCAAAATTTGCGCCCGTTAAATCGGCTCCTTGCCAATTAGATTGCCTCAAGTTGGCAAAGGGAAATTGCGTACCCACAGCATTCACCTGCCCCAGTCTGGCTCTTTGCAAATTTGACTGGGGTAACTTTGCCTCTCCCAAGTTTGCCCCGGTGAGGCTGGCATTTTCTAAAACCGTTCTTGATAAATCAGCACTAATCAGTTGGGCGCTGCTCAAATTAGCCCCAACCATACGGGTATCGGACAAATTTGCCCGGTTGAGCGTTGCTCGCATCAAGTTAGTTTGATTTAAAGCCACATTTTGGAGATTAGCGCCACTCAGGTCAGCTTGTTTCAAATCAGCCCCGCTGAGGTCACTCACCCAATCATCAAAAGTCCCAATGCGTCCATCATCACCAGCACCGTAGAACTTGCTCTCGCGCAAACTAGCGTTGCTTAAGATGGCGCTGCGGAAGTTGATTCCCGATAAATCCATCCGGTCTAAAACTAAGGCAAATTGAGCCGGGGCTGTGGTTACCTGAGCGAGGTTAGTACGGCTGAGGTCAGCGTTGTGGAGTTGACCGCTATAGACCGTGAGAATTTTGGCGATCGCTCGCTGGGATGCCTGCTGTCGCACATTGGCTAACCGCTGTTCCGTCGTCATTCCGCTTTGCCGCAGACTTTCTTTCTCGCTTTGCAGTGACTGGTTCAGGCGTTGCAAGTAAGGTAAGGCTTGAGATCCGGTACTGACCAAAGCTTGCTGAATAGCATCAATCAGGCTCTCGTTCTTTTCCTGGGCTAGCAAATCCACCAGCAACGGCACCGCGCGCGGGTCATCCTGTCTTGCCAAGGCGAGAATCGCTCCCCGGCGGTCTTCTGTAGCATTGCTCGTCGAGGAGCTAAGTTGCTTCACCAGCGTCAGAAAGACTTCGTTATTTTGCTGCTTAAACTCCCGCCGATTTGCCTGACTTTGAATGTAAATCTGCGTACCCACAAACGTTCCCAATACCGATGCCATTCCCGCTACTGCCATAATCAGCAGGGTCATTCCCGGATTGTGCCGCATCCAGAGCCAGAGACTCAGGGATTTGCGTTCCGGCTGAGTCGTGAGAATAATGGTGGTAACTCTGTCTTGACCATGACCGTTGGATTCTTCCCAATTGCTTTGCACTTCTAAGCGAACAGGTTCGTCATAGTGCAGAAATTGACCATTGTGAAAGCCTTCGGGATAGGGTGGGGCAATCTGCGAAATTCCCAAAACATAAGTACCTGCCAAACGGTCGTGCAGGGTACGGAGTCGGGGCAAAAGGATGGCGCTGATACTTTCGGCTAACAGCGTTAATCCCACCAGTCCTAGCAAAATGCCCAGATCGGGAAATGCTCCCGTGTAGCGCCAAATTAAGTAAGCCGTGGAGAGGGGAATCCCCCAACGACCGATGCCTTCCCGAACCAATGTTCTGGCAATTCCTGGTGCTTCACCTGTGCCAGTAACGACTTGCACACCAAACCAGACTTTCGGTGAGGTTTGCCCCCTTTTTGCTAAAAGATACAGTTGCCAGGTAGCGACAGCAACTGGGGAAAGTAAAGCAATGCTCCAGCAAAGATTAGTCAGAGGCGGAACTTGCCGGGTTAGTTGTCCCCGTGGGTAAGCGAGAGTTTTGGCGATCGCCTCTTCTGTGGACGCCAGCAAGGGATTTAAGGGGACTAGTTCTGCCGTTGAGTAATCTTTGGCATACAACCCAATGCTATAGGGAACAAGGGCGCTAGCGGTAACTAGTGAGACTTCCACCAAAACAGCAGCGCAACGTCGAGTAACCAGAGGAAGAGCGAGGTGTAGCCTTAGGGGCAACACAGTCGCCGTTCGGTTTTTGCCTGTTTTCACAGAAGGGCTAGCCATGCTCAAATCTCTCTTGAAAGATAGTCCGGAGTCCGAAGGCGGAAGTGGCTCGTCGATGATGCTAAGTCAGGCGAGACATTAATGATGGCGGCTTAGGGCGCAAAACCCACGGCGTCTTATACACCACAAGCGGCTAGTGCTTATCTAGGCGGCTGGGGAGCAATGACAAACTTGTATACCAAGTACAGTATGACTCCCAACACGCCCAGACTGAGCAGGGCAGCAACAAGCTGTAAAACGCTCCTTAACAAGGAAAAAGCGAGCGTTACCGCAATGATTGCCACCGCTACTTTAGCAAGGGTCGGTAGACTATTGAACCAGTTGACGACTTGATTTACCAACAATCGCAACGATGATTCATCATTCCTATGACGTTCGAGGGGTTGCCCCGGTTCAGTTTCTACCGATGACAGCCGCTTGTCGTTGTTTAGTTCCGCTTCGATTTCTTGGAGTCGGCGCTCCGTGTTTTGATTATCTTGAGGATTCATGGCTTGAATTTTATGTATATAGATCGGGCGCGATCGCTCTTTTTAAACAATAGAGCCGCTACATAATAGGTTGGTGTGATTGTAGCGAACAAGATTCCTGAGAATGAACATATTACTGGAAAAAATTGCTCAACTGCCCACTGCTTTATCGAAAATTTTGGGTTTAAGACCCCGTGCTTCCAGCACGGCTTTACAGAGAACGCAGTACAATGTAAGTCATGACGCCAAAAGCCTACCGATATCGTTTTTACCCAACCGAGGAACAAGAACAACTCTTGCGCCGCACGTTGGGCTGCGTGAGGTTGGTCTATAACAAAGCACTGCACACTCGCACAGAAGCTTGGTACGAACATCAAACGCGAATTGACTACAAGCAGACTTCTGGAAGGTTGACCGAATGGAAGAAACAAGAAGATCTGCAATTTCTTAATGAAGTAAGTAGCGTGCCGTTGCAGCAAGGCTTGAGAAACCTGCAAAAAGCGTTTGCCAACTTTTGGGCAGGTCGCAGCAAATATCCCAATTTCAAAAAGAAGCGAAGTGGCGGCAGCGCTGAATTCACCCGTGCAGCGTTCAAGTGGAAAGACGGACAACTGTGGTTGGCAAAGTGCAATGAATCTCTGCCAATTCGCTGGAGTAGAACTCTCAGAGCCGGTTGCGAACCGTCTACGGTGACGGTGCGACTGGATGCATCGGGACGCTGGTTCGTCTCGTTGTTGGTTGACGAAGCAATTGAATTCTTGCCTCAAATTGATAAGGCGATAGGAATTGACGCGGGAATCACCTCACTGATTTGCACCAGCGACGGCGAGAAGATTGCTAACCCCAAGCACTTTAAACGTCTTCGATACAAGTTGAGAAGAGCTACAAAAGCTTTGTCTGGTAAAGTCAAAGGCTCTAATAATCGAGAGAAGGCGAGGCGCGAAGTAGCTCGGATTCACGCCAAAATTGCCGACGCTCGAACAGATTTCCTTCACAAGCTGACCACTCGATTGGTACGCGAAAACCAAACGATTGCTGTCGAGGATTTAGCTGTGAAGACTATGCTGAAGAACCGTAAATTGGCTCAAGCGATTGCTGACGCTTCTTGGGCTGAGTTAGTTCGACAGTTGGAATACAAGTGCCAGTGGTACGGTCGGACACTGGTGAAGATTGACCGTTGGTTTCCCAGTTCTAAGCGCTGTGGGCATTGCGGTCACGTTGTCGATAAATTGCCGCTTGATGTTCGGGAGTGGGACTGCCCAGAATGTGGGACACACCACGACCGAGATATCAACGCCGCACAAAATATTCTCGCCGCAGGACTTGCGGTGAACGTCTGTGGATCGAGTGTAAGACCTGATAGGCATGAGCCTAAAGGGCGACTGAGCAAAACCCGTAAGGGAAAGAAGCAGAAACCTAAGTCGTGAGCCTTAGGAATCACCGTGCGTTCACGCCGGTGAGGAGGTCAAAAGTGACAGTTGGGAAATAGGTACATTGACTGACACAATCCGTCTGTAGTTTAGGACACTAGTAGTGTAAGAGGACTTAACGACACAAAGGTCAGGGGATGACAAATGAAAACCTTTAAATCTTGGATGGTTATTCCCACCGCCTTAGCAATGCTCTTGACTAGTGCAGGTGTAACCCGCAGTGAAACCCTACAAATTACACCTGGGTTTGAACCCGATCCCCTAGTGGTTAATGGCACCTCAGGTGGAACGCGAACCACTAAAAGTTGCGGTCAAGTTGGGACAACCCCCAACCATGTTCTGCAATTGAACTCGGATGTTAATTACTTACGCCTCAGATTGCAAAGCAGCGGGCAACCCACGCTTTTGATTGAAGAGTCAAACGGTAAAAGCTCCTGTGTACCAGCAGACAGCTTCTCCGCAGGTGTGATTGAATCACCTGGATATTGGCAAAAAGGCAGTTACTCCATCTATATTGGCGATCTCGCTGGAGGTCAGCACGACTATACCCTCTCAATCAGCAGAAGCCGTAACTGATAGTAGGGGCACGGGCTTCCCATGCCCTTACAGTCGAATATTAGGTTTACTCAAGAATAAACGTAGGGTGTGAAATGCCCGCGATAAAGCTTGAAATTTAGATGCAAAGCTGTTTCTGGGTAACGCCCGCCTTACAACTAGGTTGGGTTTATTTAAGCACACCTTCTGATTAGACAACATTCAGCCTGCTTTCTAGCCAGTAGGTGGTCATCAGACCTTTACCTTTAATATCAATCGTCCCTCGCTTTTTGAACTGATATTGCAGCTTCAAGCGATTGTAGACTGTCTCTGTGACCTGAATGGCTCCAGCTTCTCCTTGGGACTCCATGCGATTAGCGATGTTAACCGTATCGCCCCAGAGATCGTAGCTAAACTTGCGAGTGCCAATCACCCCCGCCACAACAGAGCCAGTGTGAATGCCAATGCGGAGTTCGATCGGTTGGCGATCGGGGGTGTGGAAGCGTTTGATTTCTTGCAATATATCTAGCCCCATGTTGGCGATCGCTTCGACACCATCAGGCTTGGGTTGGGGTAAGCCGCCCACTACCATGTAAGCATCCCCAATAGTTTTAATCTTCTCCAACCCATACCAATCTGCCAGTTCATCAAAGGCAGAAAAGATATTGTTGAGAAGCTCAACCAGTTCAGTCGGTGAAGTATGGGTAGAGAGGGCGGTGAAGTTGACAATGTCAGCAAATAGCACGGTCACTTCCGTAAAACTATCAGCAATGGTATTTTGTCGCCGCTTCAGTCGCTCGGCAATCGGTTGGGGCAGGATGTTGAGGAGTAATCGCTCAGCCATCAGCCGCTGCCGTCGCAACTCTTCCTCCGTAGCCTTCCGTTCAGCAATTTCTGCGTGCAGTCGCTGGTTCAACTCGTGCAATTGCCCTTGGATCAAATCCCCATGCTCAGTTGTGGTTTGCAGGGCAATTTCCAGATCGCTATTGGCTTGTTGCAACTGTTGAATCTCTTGACGGAGACATTCCATCTCGACCAGGAGTTTAGCTTCTCGACTTTCGGTTGACACTGTCTCTGTCATGTCTCAATTATGAGAACTCTAATTTCAGGCTTGGCATCAAGCGTTGCAAGTTCTTCAAGGACTTTGTTTGCCAAAGAATTTTGTCTGAGCCTTGCAGCACCATTTGCACATTGCCCCGCTGGCGCACCTTAACCACGAACATCGACAGCATACTGATACCGGAACTGTTCAGAAATTCTAGTTCGCAAAAATCCAGGCGGCAACTGGAAGACTGCTCAACGGTACTCAGCAGCAACTCCATAATCGGTTGGTATCCATCCATTCCATTCAAACGCAAAAAGCCCTGAAAGAAAATGGTTGAAGAGTCTGGTTCGCGCCAAACACGGTAATCGTCAGTCTTAATCTCCACCGCTCAAACACCTCGTGTCATCAATTCCTTATAAGTATTTCCGCCCTAATGGGGCAAGGGGGCAAACATTACCAAGCCGTAAAGTCAGCGTGCGGTAGTTGACTCCATTACCTAGAGATCTAAATGCACCATTACAGTCACCCGAATCAACTCTGGGTTGTGCGGGATGAGCTGGAATTTCCAACCAAATCGAGCTGAGTAGTCATTCATCATCGTCAAAAGACCCATGTTGGAACTGCCTGTCCCCAAGGTTGTCCCCAAAGCTGTTAGTTCTAGCTGGCGGGTATACAACTCCTCCAAGTCGGAATTGAGCAGTTCCTGAATGAAGTCTTGATATTTCTCGATAGCGAGCTGATTGGCGTAGTTAGTCACCTGAAAAATGATTTCTCGCTCATAAAGGTGCAAGGTGATACTAATGGGCCGGTTAGCGGAGGGATCGCTGTATTTAACGGCATTCTCTAATAGTTCATTGGCAATGTAGCTTACTGTTGCTTTGACAGTATCCTTCCGGCTAATCTTACTATCCGGGAGCTCATCACCAGGAAAGAAGGCGGCGAAGTAGTCTCCTAAAAAGTCGGCAGATAGCCCATAGTTGCCCCACCGACGCTTGCGAGCAGCAGCCGAATTGGGAGAAAAATTGAGCGCCAGATATTCTTCACTAGCTGGGACTTCATCAAGAAATGCGCCAAACGTCTGAACGGTGGTGGCTTGGGTCATAGGTGCCTTGAGTCCGACAAAGTTGAACTATAAAGTTAAAGTGCCCAGTATTTGGCGCAATTTAACAGTGCTGCCTGTTAGTAGTATTCACTACTAGTATTATTTACTACTGGCTGCGGCTCATTCAGTAATGATTTGATGAACAATGCGATTTCTACCCTGTTGCTTGGCGAGATAAAGGCAGCGATCGGCTTCTGCAATTAGACTATTTGGCGATCGCTCCTCCCTAGGAATCGCCCAAGCCACCCCCATACTCACGCTTACGCAGGGATTTATCCTAGAGCCGAGGTGAGGAATCTGAAGTTTGGCGATCGCTGATTGTATTTGCTCTGCTAATTCTAGGGCTTCTGCCTCTTCTGTCTGGGGTAAAATAACCGCAAACTCTTCCCCACCGTAGCGTGCCACCAGCGCTTGGGGACGATTGACGGCGGCACGAAGCACCCTAGCAACCTGTTGCAGGCAATTATCCCCTGCCGGATGCCCGTAAGTATCATTGTATTGCTTGAAGTAGTCAATATCACACAAAATGACAGCCAACGCGGCTTGCTCCCGTACCATTTGTTGCCACTGATAATTCAGATGTTCGTCAAATCCGCGCCGATTGGCAATCTGGGTTAAGCTATCGGAGCTAGCCAGCAAAGTGCTTTCATTAAATTTCTGGTGCCATTGCGTATCTACCGCGTCACCATGCTCCCGGATCGTCTGAAGGATAATGGCGAGGTCATCTCGTTCTCTAGATATGATATCCAGCAGGGCTTTTAGCATGGCTTCGGCTCGCTGGCGTTCCACGACTTCTGCTTGCAGCTTGACGTTCGTTTCGTAGAGTTGAGCTTCAATCAAGTCACCATGTTCGGCTGTGGTGGATAGTGCCACCTGCAAGTCATGCCCATCCCGCTTCAGGCGTTCAATTTCTGCGTGGAGTTGAGCAATCTCTGCTAAAAGCTGGCTTTCTTGATTCTCTAGCCCAATACCCTCTGTCATAGATTTAGCGAGATCTAAAACTGTTATGCTCCCCAAGGAATAACACCCACGCCCTCGACAGGATGAGTATAGAGTGCCTTTTTTTACTTTAGCCGAATGGGTGGGGAAAACTTGTAAGCTGTCACACATCTAATTTTCTGATGGGGTGATGTTAGCGATTCGGGGCTTAGCCCGGAGATAGCGATGGGGAGATAGTTTGAGAGGTTTTTAAAGAATATTGTGAAGGTAATTTGTGGAACAAGCTTAGAAAGAGACTGCCTCTGAATTTGCGTCAACCTTGATGGTGATTTTTCTGCCAGCGAGTACCACTAAGAAACAAACCCGATTAATTATTGCCAAATTAATATTTGTCCCTATGTGTGTCAACTTCTCGCTCAATTGGGCATACTAAACCGGAACAATCCACTCGTTATCCTCAAGGTTCTCAAGCGCACCGCAGAAGCCCTCTGGAAAACGATGCCGTCTCGTCCGTTATACCGATGAAAGTTGCAATTATTGGTTCTGGAGTTTCTGGACTCCTGGTTGCCTATCACCTGAGTCAGGCGGGGAAAGATGTAACCATCTTTGAAAAAAGCGATCGCATTGGTGGCTGCGCCCAAACTGTACAGGTGCGGATTAACCAAGACACCGTCCGCTGGGTTGACTTGGGGGTAAACGACTTCAACGCCGCTGCTTACAAACACATTGTCAAGATGCTTGACGCCCTCGGCGTGCCTTATAAGGATCTGGAAGATTCCACCGCCTTCAGCACATTAGATGGTTCCTACGCCTACACGATTGACCCTTTAAGTAATACGATGTCAAAATCGCTCAACGAAGAATATGAGCGATTTAAGCGAGAAGCCCCTCAAGATGTCTTGAACCCGCTGTACCAAAACTACTCAGTCGCTCGCTATTTGGAAGGCAAGGGGTATAGCCAAGATTTTGGTCGTTATAACCTATATCCCCGCATCAATGGCATGTATTTTGTGCATGACACCACTCCTGAAACCATGTCGTTTCGGGGAATTATGCACTACTACTCAATGCAAGAAGGATTCGGGGGCACGCCGGAACGCAAGTATTTTGTTGGCGGTAGCAGCCGATGGATTGAGGCATTAGCTCAAAAGGTGCAGTTCCTGGGCACAAAAATTTACACGAATGTCTCAGCAAAGGTTTTTGCGGATTCTCATGGCGTTACGATTCATACCCCCGATGGCGACGAACACTACGATGCCGTGGTGATGGCGTGTCATGCAACAACGGCTCTGCGTGTCATCCAACAGGGGATTACTCAGGATATGGTCAAAGTTTTGGGGGCATTTCACTATTGCAATAGTGTAGCGATCGCCCATACCTACACCCCCCTATTGCCTCCGGATGTGAACTCATGGCGCACGTATAATATCCTGATTCACGATCGCTTTGCCCAATTGCGTCCTTACACCATTTCCTACGTCTGTAATCGCCACCAAAATGATGCTGCCGAACCAGCTTACAACTACTTTGAAACGCCTAAGTTTTTCGTCACGCTGAATCCATCAATCGCGATTCCCGATCGATATGTTTTGCACACAACAGATGGGAAGCCAGCGATCGCCCATTTCCCCCACAACGTCGTCAGTTTGGCTACGATTGCTGCCCAGGCAAAGTTGCCCGAAGTGCAGGGGCAAAACAGCATTTACTTCACTGGTGGCTGGACAAAAGGAGCAGGTTTGCACGAAGAGTGTTGGCACTCCGCTCAGAATATAGCTAACCTGATTCTGGGAATCAATGTCGAGGATGAACATTCCTACAACACAGCAGCCGATGCATCTCAATATGCGCCTAAATACCTGCGTGATGTTGTGTGCCAGTAAAAATTTGGGAGTCTACCTGAAGCAGAGGTAAGTTGCAAGTTGACTCAATTTACCCACCGACAATCTACACACCGACAATAACAAGGAAAACAACAATGGCAACAATTCGCAATGGCGTAAACCTCGACAATATTCAGCAATTAGTTGAAGCCGTTAAAGAAGATGCTGAAGTGGCGAAGGTCAAATTCGTCGCCAATTCTACCTGGAAGCAGGGGACGAAAACGGAAGTGACGATCGCCGATTGGTATTCCGGTGGACAAAATGCAGCGCGTGAAGGTCGTGAATTTAAAATTGCGATCGATGAACCCGCCCAATTAGGCGGCGCAGACGAAGCACCTAATCCGGCTGAAGTGCTGGCTGCGGGTCTTTGTGGTTGCATTACAGCCGGAATTGCCACGAATGCCGCGCTGTTTGGCACGGATGTCGAACAAATTGAAGTGACGGTGGAAGTAGATTTTGATATTCGGGGTCTTCTTGGTTTAGAGAGAGACGTTCCTAGCCAAGCACTTAATATCAATTATTCGGTCAATCTCAAAGGCCCGGGAGATAGCGAAAAACTGATTAAGTCTAAGGAAGTCATTGACGGCAAATCTCCGGTTAAAAACACGCTGGCAAATCCTGTTTCGGTCACAACCAGCGTCAACATTCTTGAAGATCAATTAGACGCTGTTGTTGCGGGTTAATTAATTTAAACCATTCCGTGTCACAAGAGCGAAAGTGCGCTTCAGCAAAGCTTTAACCCTCACTTCTAGGGCTTGTTTTCACTTCTTCCTCGTCAGATTCACATCCCCCTTTTTAAGGGAACTCCGGTTCCCCCCTTCTTTAAGGGGGGCTAGGGGGGATCTCCGAGGTGAGAAAACACACCTAGCCCCTTTCTCTACTTGGGAGAAGGGGTTAAGAAATGAGGGCGATCGCCAGAAGCTTTATAAAAGCATTTTTACCTTAAGTTGAAGCCAATAGCCTTGTACTTGCCTAATAGGGTTTGGGGCAGCCATAAGCGTTGCCCCTACAACACCTGCAGTTAGAGTTGTCGCGCTAGTAAGATTTAATGGCAACCAAAGTCGGGATTGGACATAGCGAAAAAACAGACTCCTATGAAGCGGGATTAGAAGCAACCCGCATGGCACTGACTGAAGCGGGCAGTCAGGATGTTCAGTTAGCCATGATTTTCTCGACCTCTCGCTATGACCCGAAGCTGATTCAAGCAGCAGTGCGATCGCTTCTCGGTGTCACTCCTCGCATCGTTGGCGGCTATGCTGTCGGCATCATTACCCGCGATTTGCTTGCCTATGATGGCTACCAGCTGGGAATTGCTGTTTTTGCATCCGACTCCGTAGCGATTGATTTATTCATTGAATCCGGCTTAACAGAGGATGAATATAAGGTTGGAGTTGCCTTGGGGAATCAAATCAAAGGCAAAAGCTACTCTAGCGATCCCAATGTTTTGTTGCTCTATGACTCTGTGAATCGGCTGGGAAAAGGATTGCGGCTTAACATGGCGACTCCTCTGCTAGAAGGGATGCAAGCGGCACTCAATCCTCTACCAAACCTGGCTGGTGCTGGATTGGTTGGGGATATGCAGTGCCGAGAATCGTTTCAATGGTTTGACGATCGCATCGCTCAACATTCAGCGATCGCTTTAGTATTGTCGGGCAAAATCCAGATGGACACGGCGATCATGCATGGTTGTCGTCCTGCCAGTAGTTACTACACGATTACCAAGACTGATGGGCCTGTTGTGCTGGAAATTGAGGGTAGACCCGCCCTTGATGTGATTGCCGACCTGCTGGGGCCAGAATCGGGGAAAACCTGGAGAGATTACAGTTTCTTCGTGACGCTAGGCGTGAACAAAGGGGAAAAGTGGGGCTATTTTAACGAAGATGAATATGCCAACCGCCTCTGTATGCGGGTGGATAAAGACCGGAAGGGGTTGGTGATGTTTGAACCTGACCTGAAGCCCGGATCGGAAATCCAGTTAATGTACCGCAGTATGGATTTTAAGTATATTGCTCGCAAAGCTGAAGCTTTGTTAGAACGGATCGAAGCCCAAGGAAGACGACCTATTTTTGCTTTTTATATTGATTGTGCAGGTCGGGCTGCGGCTTATTCCGGGTTGGATGAGGAAGAGGCTACCGAAGTGCAAAAAGCGATCGCTTCGAGAATGCCACTTCTAGGAATCTATGCAGGCGTGGAAATTGGCAAAGTTAGGCAGGATGTTCAGGCGCTGGACTGGACTGGCGTGTTGTGTGTGTTTAGCGAGTAAAGTTCTATGGTTGACGTCAGCAGAGCAACGGAAATCCAGACATCCAGCAAATTACCGCCAGCAGAACTTGAGCTGGCAATGAACTATTACAAGCGGCAAGTTGATGAGTTAGCGGGATTAAATGTCAAGGCAGACTCGATCCTCTCTGTAATGAAACATCAACTGCGCCAACAGAAGCAGGGATTCTCTCTACTATCGGTATTGCAGCAGTCCATCGGCACTCAGATGGAGCAATCGGAGATCTTTACTCGCACCATCAAGGCAATCAATACTACGCTCAACATGGATGGCACCATTGTCTTTACAGCAGGGACAGATGGTCTATTTCAACCCAGTTATTGGCTGGGAGTTGATGGGACTTCAAGCCAAGGGTTTGAATCACTCAAAATTGATTTTCAACCGCATTTAACGGCGGCAAGCGATTATTTATTGGTGAATCGCCAGACGGAAAAAACCGAGTTTATTGCCTCTGTCAAAGAAACGCTTAATATTCCTTATTTTGTTTGTCTACCGATTATTGTGAATGATGTGGCGATCGCCGTTCTGCTATCAGGCAGGCTGAAGGAAGTTCGACCGTTTTATCCGCCTTTGGATGAGGGAGATATTAATACATTTCAGGCGATCGCTGGATTTATTTCCGCATCCTTAACTAATTCTGAGCTTTACACCCAACGCAGACAGGCGGAGGAAGCCCTAAGACAACTGAATGAGGAGCTAGAAAACAGAGTACAGGAGCGCACGACTCAGTTAGCCCAGGCAAATCAGGAGATTACTGCCCTCAACGACCGCCTCAAAGCCGAAAACCTGCGGATGAGTGCTGAACTAGAAATCACTCGCCAACTCCAGCAAATGATTCTACCCAAGGAGCAAGAACTCGATCAAATTCCTAAACTTGACATTGCTGGGTTTATGGAACCTGCCGATGAAGTGGGTGGAGACTACTACGATGTGCTGCAATACGATGGGCGGGTCAAAATTGGGATTGGCGATGTCACGGGGCACGGGCTAGAGAGTGGTGTAGTCATGCTGATGGCGCAGACGGCAGTGAGAACCTTGACCATTCATGGTGAAACAGATCCGCAGCGTTTTTTAAATACGATCAACCGTGTCATTCACGATAACGCCAGACGGATGAACTCTTACAAAAATATGACTCTCGCCCTGTTAGACTACCAACCCGGTTGCATCAGCCTAAGCGGACAGCATGAGGAAATGCTGGTGGTGCGGTCTGGTGGCGAGGTGGAATGTATTAGTACTGATGAGCTAGGCTTTCCCATTGGAATTGTAGACAACATTGCTGATTTTGTAGCACAAACCCAGATTCAGTTAAATCCTGGTGATGGTGTAGTGCTATACACCGATGGCATCACCGAGGCAGAGGGACTCAACAAAAATCTCTACGGCTTAGAACGGTTAATTGAGATTGTTGGACAGAACTGGCAATACTCGGCTAGCGAAATTACTCAAGCGGTGGTGGGGGATGTGCGATCGCATGTGGGTGAGGGTACGATTTACGATGACATAACCTTAGTTGTGTTCAAAGAGAACTAGGGTTGTGTCATCCCCTCAGCTTATTTTCCGCAGCCGCGCCAAAATTCTTCTCCGTACAATTTGCCGACTGACATGTGTTGTAAAGTCCCTCCTCAGCTTTCCCCTAAAGTGATGTCGGGATGGTGCAGTTACCCCTGTAGGCGATTGTAAAGTCCCTCCCTAGTTTCCCCTTAAAGTGACCGCACTTTTGGACATCAGCATCCTCAGAAGCTAGTCTAGACAGAGGAAACTACGTAAGTTCCCTAAAAAAGTAGCTTTTTATACTAAAGGAGAGAACATTGGTTCTTAGAAATTCCAGTAATTCACCAGAAAATAGAACGTCCGCCGAGGAATCCGCTGCGAGTGAAGCTCGTGTTATGTTTTCCGACTTAAAGGAGACAAACGCCGACCCAGGATATGACGAACCTGAATGTAACTGGACGCCAACAGGTGAGTCAGATCAAGACTGCGGTGAAGGCTTAAATTGTCCCCCTTGTGGTTAAAGGTGGTTAAAGAGCGATCGTCCCAAATCGCTCCTATACCTGCCACACTTTGAGTACATCATTACGGCTACCACTGACCACCACTTGTCCGTCAGGGGCAAAGGCTACCGCTAAAACCGCTTCGACATGACCCGTGAAGGTGTGAATGGCTTCACCCGTATGCAAGTCCCACACCCTCACAGTTTTGTCATTACTGCCACTGACAATCAACGTCCCATCTCGGCTAATGTCAACAGAGGTGACGCTGTCGCTATGACCTGTAAGGGTGTACTTTTCTTGACCCGTTGTTAAGTCCCAGACCTTCACAGTCTTGTCGATACTGCTGCTCGCCAGGGTTTGCCCGTCGGGACTAATCGCCACAGCCGTGACACTGCTACCATGTCCAGTCAAAGTGGTTTGGTTGCCTACGTGGATTGTGCCATCGGCACAGCCACTCACTAAAGTCTGACCATCGGGGCTAAGCGCCAGCCCGTAAACCCAGTCTGAGTACTTGACTAGTGTGGTTTCTTGCCCCGCGTGCCAATCCCACATTTTAACTGTGTTATCTTTGCTACCACTAAAAAGCCTCTGACCATCCGCGCTAAAGGTAAGCGCATAGACAGCATCCCCATGACCTGTAAGGGTGCGGATTTCTTGTCCTTTGTGCAAATCCCAAATCTTTATCGTCTTATCTAGACTGCCACTGGCTATCGTCTGTCCATCAGGACTGATGGCAATACAATGCACCCAATCGTCATGTCCTGTCAAAATGAGTTGTTCCGTGGCGGTGGCAAAATTCCACACCAGAACCGTCCTGTCAGCACCACCACTGACGATAAATTGACCGTCCGAGCTAATTTTTACAGAGTAGACAGAAGCACGGGGGAAAGATAGCCAAAGACCGATAATTTTTTTTTCTTCCATAAAACCTATTCGCTGATTTGCTGATGCGTTGGTCTTGAATATTTCTGTTAATCTATCTAAGCGGCAAAATCCAAAGGAAGGGAATGCATAGTGGTTTCGCAGCCTGGAGAAGGTGGAACACTTGGATGGAAACAAAGCGCGATCGCTCTTGGCAGTAACCTCGGCGATTCACAAACAATTTTGGAATCTGCCCTGAGAATTCTCGATCAAACCTCTGATATCACTTTACAAAAACAATCGAGTTGGTATCAAACTGCCCCAATTGGGCCACCACAACCCGATTACATCAATGGCTGTGCCCGATTGCACACCCGGCTGAGTCCTCAAGAATTGCTAGAAACGTTGCTGGCAACAGAAGCCCACTTTGGTCGTGTCCGTTCTCAACGTTGGGGCGCGAGAACAATTGACCTCGATTTGTTGCTATTTAATGACATTATCCTTGATACAGCAAAATTACAGATTCCTCACCCTCGGATGAGAGAACGCGCCTTTGTGCTAGTTCCTTTAGCCGAAATCGCCCCCGATTGGATCGATCCTGTTTCCGGAAAGGCGATCGCGCAACTATTACAAACGGTAGACTGTTCTGGAGTTCGCCGATTGTAGTTTGACATGCCACAAGGTAAAGAACCCCCACAATTTCTGAAACAACGCCTGGTCTACCAGGGTCGCAAATTTAGCTTTGAAGTCAACTCGCTGCGTCTACCCAACAATTCCGTTGGAGACTGGGAGTGCATCCGGCACCCCGGTGGCGCACTCGCCGTACCCGTGACACCCGAAGGCAAACTCGTCCTACTGCGGCAATATCGCTTTGCTGTACAGGGACGGCTGCTGGAATTCCCCGCTGGCACAGTAGAACCTCACGAAGCACCAGAAGAGACAATCCAACGAGAAATTGAAGAAGAAACAGGCTACCGTGCCCACAAATGGAAGAAATTAGGTGAATTTGCCCTCGCTCCCGGCTATTCCGATGAATTCATCTATGCCTTTCTCGCTCAAGATTTGGAAAAACTAGAGACACCCCCTAGCCTAGATGCGGACGAAGATTTAGAGACAGTTTTGATGACACCGCAGGAGTTAGAGGAAGCAATCTTAGCCGGTGAACCCGTGGATGCCAAAACCATTACCAGCTTCTTTTTGGCGCGTCCCTTTTTAGGAGCAGAAAACTGAGGGAGCGATCGCGACTGCTCAGTAATCTCTACAGCAAAGTCATCAGTAATACGGACAGCTTGTGCGGGAAAACCTGCTATTACAGCCGTGTAAAAACTGCTTTCTAGACCGTTGTTAATGCTGTTTTTGTAGGGTTAGCCTTGATTAACGAAAAAAAAATCCTACACCTTATACTTATCGAGATTCCAATAAAATAATATTCTTTCTGTCAATCGTAAAAATCCTTAATTTGTTACTAAAACTACCTCTGTCTCTTTACCAAGGATTTACCGAAATAATTCGTGAAGCGGAGATCTGAACGTCCCCTAATATCTCATCTTATTGTGTCTTAATAGCAACAGTCTCTGTCTTCTTATGAAGACAAACGGAGTTATCAATCGGATATGGGAATAGAACGGAGAAGAGGCAATAGAAACAATCAAGCGAGAAAAACCTAACCTTGTATTTTTGGATATGATGATGCCACGGATGAATGGCTTTGAAGTTTGCCATGCCGTCAAAAATAAATTAGGAATGCCGAATATTTACATCATCATCTTGACGGCTAAAGGTCAAGAATTTGACAAACAAAAAGGTAATGAAGCAGGTGCTGATTTGTATATGACTAAGCCTTTTGATCCTGATGAGATTGTGGAAAAAGCTATAAAATTTCTCAGTTTGTAATCCTAATAAAGAAAAATATTCTCAACTCATGCCCCTCATCTAGTATTTGTAGCGTCTAAGCTGGCAGAAGAAGCTCATTATTCCAAGCATGATTGCATGTCTGATCTGATTCTGTTCTGGCACCGCCGCGATTTGCGTATTTCAGATAACATGGGGCTGGCTGCTGCTAGGCAACAAAGCCAGAAAGTGGTGGGAGTCTTTTGTCTCGACCCCAATCTTCTAGAAGGGGACGACATTGCACCCGCTAGAGTGACTTATATGATCGGCTCTTTAGACGCGTTACAGCAGCGTTATGCAGCAGCGGGTAGCCAGCTATTGATTCTCCACGATCGCCCCAGCCAAGCGATTCCTGCTCTTGCTTCGGCACTGAATGCCCAAGCCGTCTTCTGGAACTGGGATGTCGAACCTTACGCCAAAGAACGCGACGAACAAGTAAAACTTACCTTGGAAGCTAAGGGTATTGCCGTCCAAAATAGCTGGGATCAGCTTTTGCACGCTCCTGGTGAGATTCTCACCAAATCCGCTGACGAACCCTACACCGTCTTTACCCCTTTCTGGAAACGTTGGAAAGACCTGCCCAAAGCTGAACCTGTCGAAACATTGAAAGATGCCGAAGGACTGACAAGGCTGGAAAAACAAACGGCTCAGGAAGCAGGGGCAATTGACCTACCCAGTGCGAAGGATTTGGGGTACGCCTGGGACAATGAACTGTTGATCCTACCCGGAGAAAAAGCAGCAGAGGAGGTTTTAGAAGAATTTTGCGATCGCGCGATTAACGATTACCAGGAACAGCGCAATTTTCCTGGTGTTGATGGCACCTCCAAACTCAGTGCTGCCAACAAATTCGGAACCATTGGTATCCGTACCGTTTGGGAGGCGTCAGTAAGAGCCTACAATCTCAGTCGCAGCGATGAAACTTGCAAAAACATTCAAGTTTGGCAGCAGGAACTGGCATGGCGAGAGTTTTACCAGCAGGCGATGTATTTCTTCCCCGACCTAGCAAATGGCCCCTATCGAGAGCCTTTCCAAGACTTTCCTTGGGAGAACGATCAAGAACTATTCCTCGCTTGGTGTGAAGGCAGAACGGGCTACCCAATCGTCGATGCTGCCATGCGTCAACTCAACACGATTGGCTGGATGCACAACCGTTGCCGGATGATTGTCGCGAGTTTCCTCACCAAAGACTTGCTAATTAACTGGCAACAGGGAGAAAAATACTTTATGCAGAAGCTCTACGACGGTGACCTTTCTGCTAATAATGGGGGCTGGCAGTGGAGTGCTTCTAGCGGTATGGACCCCAAGCCATTGCGAATTTTTAACCCTGCTAGCCAGGCGCAGAAATTCGATCCGGAGGGGGAATATATCCGGCAATGGCTACCAGAACTGAGTTCTGTGGAGACGGAATATTTGGTGACGGGAAAGATTCCTGAAGATGAACGCGACTACTGCGGCTATCCTGCGCCGATTGTCGATCACAAGCAGCAGCAGCGAGAGTTTAAGCGGCGTTATCAGCAAGTCAGGGGCGGTTGATTTTTTTAACGCCAAGGGACGCTAAGGAATTCTCGGCGTTCTGGGCTTTTAAAAAAAATCTTACGCGCTATACAACGACTGTATCCATTCCCACTCCTGGATCAACCCTTCTTTTAAGGACACTTGGGGTTGATAGCCAATCAATTTGTTGGCTTTGGAGACATCAGCCGCTGTGTGACGAGCGTCTCCCATTGATTGCTCAATGTAATTGCGCTGAATCGGATGCCCGACAATTTCTTCCATTGTGTTGAGAACATCCGCTAGCACGGCGCGGCTACCTCCGCCGATGTTGAAGATTTCGCCCACGGCGTCGGGTGCAGTTGCTGCGGCTAAGTTAGCGGCAACTGCATCACTGATAAAGGTAAAGTCTCGCGTTTGCTGTCCGTCACCATAAATGGGAATGGTTACACCCGCGATCGCGGCTTTAAAAAACTTGTGAAACGCCATATCCGGGCGTTGTCGGGGGCCATAAACGGTGAAGTAGCGCAACGCCGTAAAGGGAACACCAAAGTTTTGATGATAAAGCGTGCACAACCGTTCTGCGGCTAGCTTGGTAATTCCATAGGGAGAGACAGGTTGGGGGGGAATGCTTTCAGAGGTGGGAAGAGTTTCGGCATTCCCATACACCGAAGAGGTGGAAGCATACACTAACCGAGCCAGTTGTTTGGCATCCTTTGCCGCCTCCAGTAAGACCTGTGTGGCATTGATATTGCGCTCGGTATAAGCGCGGAAACCTCCTCCCCAACTGGCACGTACCCCCGCTTGTGCAGCTTGGTGATAGACGACTTCTACACCGTCTAAAAGTGCTTTCCAGTCGAGAGACTGAATATCCCCTTCAATCAACTCAAAGTTGGGATGAGCTTCAAAAATAGCAACATTCTTACGCTTCAAGGCAGGATCGTAGTAGTCGTTAAACTGATCGATACCAATTACCTTATGCCCTTGCTTCAACAGGGTTTCTGCCAAGTGAGAACCGATAAACCCCGCAGCACCAGTAACAATATTAATCGCCATAAGCTCAATTTTTTACAAGAAACTCAACAGGTCAGGTTTCCCGACAAAACAGGTGATGCACCTCTCTAGCGAGTGTCCCTGAGAATGTTTGGACAAGCTCGCGATCGCATTCAGGCGGCGAAGTCATACCATTTTTTCTTGAGGTGCTACCTATTCAATTAAGAAAACCAAGGGGATTCAACCCATGCCTCACTAAACTACATAGCCTCAAGAAAAAGACACAACTCAATTGCTCAACATCATGGCACATTCCCCGATCGGCTTTGCCCAACCGTTTTAGTCAATTGGCAATCCCGTGGCATAATGAAGGGCATTTGCTTAGCATTTTGAGGTGACGACTTGAGGGCAATGCATTCTACCTGAACCAGCAAAGGTAGAAATGGGTATTGAAAGGCTCATTACCAAAGAGCCGTGCGATCGCAACAATTCAGTCTTTATAAATGGCGTGAGGGTAACGTGAAGGTTTTGGTTATTGGTGGTGGGGGACGCGAACACGCCCTGGCTTGGAAACTATTGCAATCTCAAAATGTTCGGCAAGTAATTTGTATTCCTGGCAACGGTGGGACAGCCAAACTAGAGGGTTGCCAGAATCTTTCCTTACGAGTGGATGACTTTGAAGGTATTGGTCGTTTTGCCCTTGTCCACGGAATTTCTATGGCAGTTGTCGGGCCAGAACTGCCGCTAGCTTTGGGAATTACCGACTATCTGCGTCGCCAAAACGTGATGGTATTCGGCCCCACTCAAGTTGGTGCCCAGATCGAGTCGAGCAAGCATTGGGCAAAGATGTTGATGCAAGACGCGGGCATCCCCACCCCAGCTTGTGAGGTATTTACAGACGTTGACACAGCCCTTGACTACCTCCAGACTCAGGTCGCTCCAGTTGTGGTCAAAGCCGACGGTTTAGCAGCGGGAAAAGGTGTAACCGTTGCTAGCACAATTAGGGAGGCGCAAGCTGCTGTTGAGTCCCTGTTTAGAAATGGGATGCAGCCTGTGATCATTGAAGAGTGTGTTACGGGTCAAGAAGTGTCGGTTTTAGCCCTGACGGATGGCTTGACGGTGCGAGCCTTACTCCCCGCTCAAGACCATAAGCGAATTGGAGAAGGAGACACGGGGGAAAACACTGGGGGAATGGGAGTTTATGCCCCAGCCCCGATCGCCACCCCAGAATTGATGGCACGAATTGAGCAAGAGATTCTTCAGCCGACGGTGAATGCGCTGCGCCAACTAGGCATCGATTACCGGGGTGTCTTATATGCGGGATTGATGATCACACCGGAAGGAAATCCAACGGTTTTGGAATTTAACTGTCGCTTTGGCGATCCGGAAACTCAGGCAATTCTGCCGTTACTAGAGACGCCCTTAGAAGAGTTGTTGTTGGCTTGCGTGAAGCAGCGCTTGGCAAATCTTTCTCCGATCCGATGGAAACCGGGCGCATCGGTGTGCGTTGTCGTAGCGGCTGGCGGCTATCCAGGAACCTTCCGCCGAGGAGATGCGATTGAGGGCATTGAGCAAGCCGAAGAGCAAGGGGCGCACGTCTTTCATGCTGGCACTCAAATTAAGCAGCAAAAACTCGTCACCGATGGAGGTCGCGTACTCGGCGTGACGGCATTGGGAGAAAACTTTGATCAGGCGATCGCCAAAGCCTATCAAGCCACCCCATACATTCAGTTTGAGAATATGTACTATCGCCGAGATATCGGTCATCAAGTCGCCTCGGCGGGTACTTTACCTCAGTGAGTCCTAAGTCCTGAGTCCTGAGTCCTGAGTCCTGAGTCCTGAGTAGGGGAGAAAGTATGAAGGGTGAAGTATGAAGGGTGAAGGGTGAAGGGTGAAGGGTGAAGGGTGAAGGGTGAAGGGTGAAGGGTGAAGTATGAAATAGGCGATTGGAGTAATGGCTAATCGTTGTCAATTTTTCTCTCCCCTGCTCCCCTGCTCCCCTGCTCCCCCGCTCCCCTGCTCCCCTGCTCTCCTCACTCCGCTCCCCCAATCTGGATATCACGTACCCTTACTGGCACGCAGGCGTGGGTCATTTGGGCAATCTGGAGGGGTTCGCCTTTGCCGCAGATATTTGTGCCGCATTGTTCGCGTTCTGAGGCGGGCCCGATGGCGTCAACGCTGTTCCAGAAATCTGTGCTCATGGAGTGATAGGTTACGTCCTTGAGCATTCCCACGATTTTGCCGTTTTCGACTTTCCAGAAGGCATCGCCGCCAAACTGGAAGTTACGACGCTGTTGATCGATGGAGAAGCTGCCCACTCCGTCAATTAAAATGCCGTCTTCGGTATCGGCGATCATCTCTTCTAGGGTTGCCGTATGGCTTCCCCCGTCTGCTCCCGGTTCTAGTCCTAGGTTGGGGATGCGTACCATTGGCACGCTCGACCAGCTATCTGCAAAGGCGCAACCATTACTGCTGCTGCGACCGAGGCGATAGGCGGTTTCGCGATCGCACAAATAATCTACTAAAACTCCATCCTTGACAATATACCAGTCTTGTGCAGACACGCCTTCATCATCGTAGGCAAAGGTGCTGCGTCCTCCAGCTTGGGTGCGATCGCCTTTAAAATTTACCCACGGGGCAGCATATTGCAGCTTGCCCAATTTATCGGTCGTGGCAAAGCTGGTGCCTGCAAAGTTAGCCTCGTAGCCGTACACTCGATCCAGTTCGGTGGGATGTCCGACGGATTCGTGGATGGTGAGATAGAGATTAGTGGGTTTGAGAATTAGAGTGCTGCGGATGCCTTGAGGCCCTTTCGGGGCATGAACTTTGGCGATCGCCTCTTGAGCCACCCGTTCAACTTGAGCGAGCAAGTCAGTAGCATTAATATGCTCATAACCGATATTCAGCGGCGGACGTTCGTAGCTGCGGCTTTGGGCATCACCATTAGCGATCGCTGTACATCCAAAACCCGGATAACTGCGATAAATCGTCTGCTCAATCAAGGAACCTTCCGTAGAGGCGAAGGTTTTATCTTCTTGGGTAAACCGCAGGAACGAGAAGGCTTTTTTAATCCCGCGATCGCTGTAGCCTAAGAGTTGTTCGTTTAGCTGCAACAGCAATTGAGCCTTCTCGGTAATCGGTACAGTAAAAGGATCAATCTCAATCGGTGTAATGTATCGGTCTTGATACGCCGCAACGGGGGCTAACTGCACTTTCGTCTGTTGAGATAGGCGGCTACCCTGGGCAATCTCTACCGCTAAAGCAACGACTCGTTCAATCTCCGCCGACGTTTTCTGATAACTGGCGGCAAATCCCCAAGCTCCGTTGAGGAGTACCCTGACTCCAAACCCAGAACTGACATTATCTGACAATTGACTCAAAGAGCGATCGCGTGCCGTGAGATTTTGCGAACGGTAGGTACATAAACGGATATCTCCATACTCACAACCCGCACGTTTGATTAAGGCGATCGCCTGTTGAGCTAGATCAGTAGCAGTTAGCGCAGTAGCTTGTACCATCATGCTTTGGAGAAGGTCAGTAATCAACCCATTGTAGCGAGGGTTCCTGTAATACTTTCCCCTAACAGTTCAGTTGTTACAATCAATGCTTCTCTCTAAAACCGGAGCGAAAAATCCCCGCCCGGCGTGACTTTCCTACTCCACATCTCTACGGTCAAAAATCTCCTCAAAGCCACTCCCTATCTGTCCGCCCCTATGCAAAAGCCTAGACATACATCTGAGCATCGCCATCCTGTTTTAACCTCTCATCTCGGTCGTTCTGGTTCTCAAGCAATTCCGATTCATTGGGGAGAAGCTGACCCGATCAAACGTGGTGCAGTCGTTGGCACCTTGAGAAATCCTGCCCATCGCAACGTCATTGGCGCGCACTCTGGTGGCTATGCAGTTTATCGGGCGCTGGCGGTGGCGAGTGGAGCCTTACAGCCCAATCACCGCGCGGATTTGACTAATACAGCCCCGGTTGTCAATTTTGGCCCGCATCCGAGCTGGGCAGACCCCCATAAGATCGTTTCCTTCGATCCCTTTGGTGCCATCGTGGGAGACGCTTACTCGTCTTTGTATACCAAGGGATACGACATTCTCCCCACAATCGCGATTACAAAAGCCCATGTCAATATGCCAGAATTGCAAGACGCGGTGGCAAAAGGGCGCTTATCCGTAGATGGTCAAATCATCAAAAGCGGCGGCAGTTTAGTCGTCACTAAAGTGGCAATTGACCCCGTTTGGTATTTACCAGGTATTGCCCAACGTCTCAAGGTTGAAGAAAGCCATCTGCGCCGGATTCTCTGCCAACAAACCGGGGGAATGTTTCCGGAACTGATGACACGTTTTGATTTAAAAGTTTTCCTCCCTCCCATTGGCGGTATTAGCGTTTATCTAATTGGTGATATTTCCACAATTAGCGATCGCAACTACCCCCTAGCCGTGCGGGTACATGATGAGTGCAACGGTTCTGATGTCTTTGGTTCCGATATTTGCACTTGCCGTCCTTATTTAGCCCATGGCTTGGAAGTCTGCGCGCAAACGGCCCTTGCAGGCGGTGCAGGGGCGCTGATTTACTTTCGTAAAGAAGGTCGGGGATTAGGAGAAGTCACGAAGTTCCTGGTTTACAATGCCCGAAAACGTCAAGAAGGAGGCGATCGCGCGGCAGCCTATTTTACCCGCACGGAATGCGTTGCTGGCGTTCAAGATATGCGCGCCTACGAACTGATGCCGGATGTGTTGCATTGGCTAGGAATTACCCGTATCGATCGCTTTGTCTCCATGAGTGATATGAAGTACAACGCGATTATCAACTCTGGCATTGAGGTGATTGAGCGCGTACCGATTCCAGAAGAGTTGATTCCCCCGGATGCCCAAGTAGAAATTGCCGCCAAGCAAGCGGCGGGGTACTATACCAAAGGTGAAGTGCCGGATGAAGTTGCCCTCAAAGAGATTATAGGGCGGGGTTTGACAGAGTAGATATCAGTAATGAGCAGTTTTGAACAAGAAGCGATCGCTTATCTGCGTTCTCCAAAAGCTATACGCGATCGCTCTCAACAACTTTTTCATCTCGCTTGCGAAGACAAACTCCGCCACTTTCGTATCGATTTAACCCAACTCGACAAGTGTGCTGATTATGTCGTTCAGGTAACCCGCGACAACTACCCCGATTTAAACATCCCCTTTCACAGCCGCTGGCGTCACTTTGAAGTTGGCGTATCGCGTCTTGCAGAACTCAATCGCGACTTAGCCGCATTTCCCCCCCTAGAAAAAGCCCGAATTAAGTTTGATTTGGTAATTGTCAGTGTTTTACTCGATGCGGGTGCGGGTGCTGACTGGTACTACTACGAAGCAGAAACGGGACAAACCTTTCAGCGTTCCGAAGGATTAGCCGTTGCCAGTTTCCGCATGTTTAAGCAAGGGCTGTTCTCCAGCAACAAGTCTCAACCCTTACAAGCGGATGCAAAGAAATTGCAAAACTTGACTGCAACAACCCTAGCAGAAGCATTTCAGATAAATGAGGAAAATATGCTGCTAGGGCTAGAAGGGCGGTTGGAACTACTACAACGCTTAGGGAAAGTCCTGACTCAGCACCCGGAATTTTTTGGCACCAAAAATCCTCGCCCCGGTAACTTAGTTAACTACTTGCTAAATAACCCACACTCAGACTCTTCTACTCAAAACTTTCTACTCAGCACTCAAGACTCAGGACTCAGCACTCTCAAAGCAACTGATATACTACGTGCCACTTTAGAAGGATTTGGAGAAATTTGGCCAGGGCGAGAGGTGATTGCGACTACCAACTTAGGCGATGTCTGGCGACATCCAGCTTTACCCGGCGAGAATCCAGTCGATCAATATGTCCCCTTCCACAAACTTTCCCAGTGGCTAACCTACTCGCTCTTAGAACCTCTCCAGGAATTAGGAATAGAAATTACCGAGTTGGATGAGATGACAGGATTGCCAGAGTATCGTAACGGCGGCTTGTGTCTTGATATCGGGCTGTTACAGGCAAAACATTTGGCAATCTATCACCAGCGTCACTTACCTGGTTCAGAAGTCATTGTAGAGTGGCGATCGCTAACCGTTACTCTCCTAGACAAAATTGCTGACACCATTCGACAAAAATTAGGGATGAACCAAGCGGAATTACCCCTAGTGAAGATATTGCAAGGGGGAACCTGGAGTGCAGGACGACGCATCGCTGCTGAGTTAAGAACCGGAGGCGTACCTCCCATTGAGATCGAAAGTGATGGCACAGTATTTTGAGTAAAGTTCCTCTCATATTTCTCGCTCTAGTCGAAAGCTGAAAAGGTCGTTAGTTCAGGCTTTAGCTCAAATTACTATTTCAAATACAGCCTTTTTCCAGTAAATGGACTCGCTAGATTAGATAGGGGTAAGCTACTGTGCCAATCCCTTACAAAAATTTTGTTGAACTACGAAATGAAATGAAAAAATATTTACTAATATTAGTAATCTTTTTGCCGCTCCTAATTATCAGCATAAGGATTACTAATGCCCGCACCTTCGCACCTCTATCTGCATACCGTACCCTAGAATCAATTGCGGGAGCAGGCTTGTACAAAACCAAACTTCCTGAAGGTAATGAAGCCTATCTGCAAGTCATTGATTTACGGAAAATGCAAATCGATCAAATCATTGGCGAAATGGATGAATTAGGATTTTCTGAGGGTAAATATTATGGTGGATTTGATAGCTACTACAGCCCTCATTTTCAAATGAGCCTATTTTCTAATGTATGGGATGAATACAATCTGCTCTATGGCAAACAAGTATTCTCCATGATAAATTGCGCTTTTTTTGAAGAATATAAATCCAGTACGCAATTAGCATTTCCAGTCAAACTGAATGGTCAGGTTATTACAGCAGGAAGCAGCCCTTATGGCCCTGTTAATCAGCCAGCAGATAATTACTACAAAAATATACAACTAAAAGCTTTGGTTTGGGATGATAGCAGTGCCTATATTACTGATTACGATCCTGAATTGGGTTCTCCACTGAACCAGGCAAATGTCCGCAATGCGATCGTGAGCTATCGCTATAGCGACCACCCTGCTAAAGTAATTGGTAAAAATCAGGAAAATAAATATCATGTCATAGGAACATTAAACAAAGACGACGTTCCTGGCGATGAATTGCTCTTAATAATAACTGTCAATAAAGCTACTTTAGATAAAGCGGCTCAATTACTCCGAAAGCTGGGGGTAAGAGGGGATATTCTCACCGTAGACGGCGGTAGTTCTACATTCGTTACTAATCCCAGTACTGGTAGCTTACTCGTGCCGCAACCTGTCAATATAAAAGATAATCCTAACGCCAGTCATTTGCCCCATTACTTGGGATTTCGTCAAAAAGGAGACTCCCAAAAAACTCCCAAAATTGTTATCAACCAACCTCAGAATACTATCCCCATAAAACCAAAGTTTCCTTACCTCATTCTGTGGAGAGATAACCTAGCTGGTGATGTAAAAATTGAATTGTATCAAGGGTCAAAACGGGTTAAAGCGATCGCGTCTCGAACAGCCAGTGATGGTGTTTTTGAATGGACGCCAGACATGTCGATAGTACAGAACTCTGTTATCCGAGTGACGAGTTTAGAGCATAAAAAGGTTTCTGGGAGTCTGCGGTTAAATTAGTTCTCCCTATAGTCAAAGCCGATTCAAAATTCGGCGATCGCCTTTATAGAACGCGGTAGGATTAAATCAACCGCAAAAACACCAAAAGAAAACCAGGAATCTCTCAAAAACCACAAGTTCCAGGCGGGACGGTGGTTCCTGACCAAAAAGTGGTATCGCTAGTAGTAATAGTATTGGTCGGTAAAGTATTCTCTTCTACTTGTATCACGCCTCCGAAACTATCATCTAAGTAAAGACTGCCGATTGTGTTACTCAGGGGTTGCAGGCAAATATTACCAAAATCACTCGTTAGAGCTTCTGCATCATTGAAGCTACTACCTGTTATGGCATTTAATTGAACTTTAGCAAAGGTTCTAGCTGAATCAAAGGTGTTAACAGAGATTCCTGAAAAAGTATTATCAGCAATAGAATTTGACTCAATTACAACTCGCAGTTCAGCACTACCATTTGTATTTATATTAATACCGTTGAATCCATTTCTGGAAATTTCCGAATTATTGGAAATATTGACCGTTCCTTTGGATTCATCGGAAAGTACAAGATTTATGCCATTGTCCAAATTATCGGCAATTGTATTGTCACTGATATCAAAGGTTCCTTCAGCGCTGTTGGAAATTAAAACGTCAACGCCACTAAGTTGATTGTTACTAATTACATTACGAGTAATGTTAAAAGTTCCTTTACTGTCATCCGATAAAGTAAATTCAATTCCTGTAAGTTGATTGTCAGTAATCTGATTGTCAGCGATAGTAAATGTTCCTTGGGCATTAGCTTCTGATGCAACACTAATTCCCCTGGCTTGGTTGCTAGTAATTTGATTACTGGAAAAATTAAACGTTCCAGAAGCACTGTCAAACGCTTGAATTTCTACGCCGTCTGCGATACCAACTGTCCCTTGATTATCGGCGATGATGTTATTGGAAAGGGTAAAGTTGCCAGAGGCAGTGTTACGCAGTTCCAAATTAACGCCATCTCCATCATTTGCTGACCCACCATTGCCAGCGATTTGAGTATTGGTAAGTGTTAGCTCAACTTGACCGGAATTGTTGTTGAGGGTGAAGCCTTCTAAGGCGGAATTAGTAATAGAGTTATTAGCGATCGCCACTTCACCTGTAACTTCAGTTAAGGAGATTCCCTCAGCCGTAGAGTTAGCGATCGCATTATCCCGAATTTCAATATTGCTGATATTGCTTCCCGCGATACCAGCACCTGTAGTGGAAGCGATCGCAAATCCAGAAAGCGTTGTATCATTCCCCATTGTCACCGTTCCCGTTACCGCAGGTCGGGCAGTTGTATTAGACAATGGCAGTTCAATATTACCGAGTTCCACCGTATCGATCTTCTGCACAGCACCCGTTGATAATACCTGCACACCATCGGGAATTGTGAAGGCGGGAATTCCAGGATTTGTGCCTAATTGCACGTAAACAATCTCGCTGGCTTGTGCAACAGTCAATGCCTCAGCAACCGTTCCCGTAGGACTTTCAAACGTACCGTTTCCGGTTCCTATCCCCAAATTAACGTGCCGAAACGTCCAAGGTTGTCCCGTTGTCGGGTTCGTGACAAAAACTGTATCTTGCCTGTTGAAAGATTCTGACTCAATTTGCTCATCCACAACAATAGTCGCTTGCCGAGTAACAGATTCTCCCAAACGTGCCAAGACGGAATCTTCTCGGCGTATCCCTCGCGGACGCGTACCAGGGAAATTCGCCCCCACACTCAACACCAAATTAGTCCCAAACGTGTCATCGCTAGAAAGCGCAAGCCCCAGACGTAAAGTATCTGTAGGACGTGCTTCCAAACGCGTCCGCCAGCCCAAAATATCAGAACTCCCCGCCGCATCGTAGTAATAAAGTCCTGCATAGCCACGCAAATTACCTGTTTCACCAAGGGAGGCGATTTTTACCCCCGCTTCCAGATCAACTCCCGTCATCGCGGCTTCAAAGCGGCGGTTTATTTGCCCTTGTTGCGTTCTAGTCTGTGCTAAAAAATTTCCTTGGAAGAAAGGGTCGGATAATGCAAGGGTAGAAGAGACTGTCTCTGCGGCTAATTGGCGAGTATCCCCAACAGGGATGTAAGCATTCCCACGAAACTCCCAAACGTCCCCCAAGGTTTCTAATCCCAAACCCAGTTGATCAAAACTGCTGCTTCCCGTCTCGCGGGTGTCGTAGGAGATATAGCCGCCATAGATGCGGTTAGCGTTTGCACTGTAAAAGCGATGTCCCAGAATAATATTGCTGCTGAGGCGAGAGTTCTCCGTTGACAGCAACAGTCGCCCTTCCAAAAATGTGAGGTTACTACCGGGAGTTTGGAATAGGGGGAAAAAGCCTTCAATACTGCCAAAAGAACTTTCATAACCCACCCCTGCACCCGTGGTGAATTCTGCACCAATACGGGGGGAAATTCTCAAAGACGATGCATCGGGTATCTGGGTGGTGTTGGGAGGTTGAGCATTGGCGATCGCGCTAAAGGTTCCCAACAGCAGTAAGGTTGTGTAGAGGCATTGTATTGACTGTCTTACAGGCATTTTTTTGACACCAAAATTAAGGATTATTTGAGAATGGGGAATCCACTTTTATAGCCCCTTTTTCCTGTCCTGTTGTAGAGACGTTGCATGCAACGTCTCTACAGGGTTACTAACCCTCCTAAACACTCGTGAAAGTACCCGCCGCATTCGCAATCAAAGTAGAGGCATTCACCCCAGTCAAAATGGCAAGGGTTTGACCGTTGGTCGTATCCGTAATCCAGGTGTGGCTGCTTCTTTGAGTAATCGACAACTGCCCCAAGCTCAACCCTGCCGTTAAACCGATATAATCCTCACCCACCTTGAAGTCTCGGATCGTATCCGTCCCTTCACCGCGTGCGAAGACAAAGGTGTCGCGACCTTCACCGCCTGTGAGGATGTCATTTCCCAAACCGCCCCCAAGCCTGTCATTACCCGCGTCGCCCCAGATTTGGTCATCTCCTACTTCGCCGTAGAGATTATCGTTGCCAGCACCGCCGTAGATGCGGTCATTACCTGTACCGCCATAAATCAGGTCATCGCCGCCAGTAAGAGAATTTTGACTATCGCCGAAGAGGATGTCGTTACCGTCGCCGCCGTAGAGTTGGTCATTGCCGAGTCCTCCGGAAATCGTGTCATGACCGCCAAAACCGTAGAGGCGATCGCCTCCAGCCGTTCCTACCAAAGTGTCGGTAAGATTAGTGCCGTTGATGATATTCAAGCTGTCGTTGTCAATGTTGGTAACAGCAACATCATCGGCATTAAGTCCGTTGTAGTTAAGGTCAGCACTAACAGCAGCAGCGGTGATGATTTTGTAAGCAATATTGCCATCCACCTCGGCATCATCTACCCCGGTTACAGTTACCGTCTGCGCTTGGTTCCAGTTAGCCGCAGTAAAGGTGAGTGAGGGAGTCGAAACCTTGCCTTCTGTGGTGTCAGAACTGCTTAACCCAACAGTGACGTTAGCAGTGGGTTGACTCGCGAGGACAACACTAAAGCTAGCTGTGCCACCAGCTTCTGTCGTGTTACCGCTGATGGCTGAAACCCTAATTCCTACAGTGTCATCATTGCTAATGATGCCCGTGGCAGTGCGGGTGCCGAGGTTGGCATTGGTTGCACTGTTTAGAGTAACGGTGAAGGTTTCGTTACTCTCAAACCTATTGTCTCCGTTGACGAGAACGGTAATTGTTTTGCTAGTTTCTCCAGCCGCGAACGTAAGAGTAGCATCGTTGTCAATATAGTCTTTGTCTGCTGTCGTTGCTGTGCTGTCGTTAGTACTGTAGTTGATAGTGATGGGAAGGATACTGGCTTGTGAAAGGCTGACAGTGTAGGTATAGGCAGTAGTGCCGCTGTTGGCTTCTTTTTGAGCGATCGTGGCTGGACTGAGGGAAACAGTAGGAAGTGGGTCATCATTGAGGATCGTACCGATAGCCTGGCTTTTAGCGATCGCGGCATTACTGGCATCACTCAGATAAACGAAGAATTTTTCATCACTTTCATTAACAGCATCGCCAACTATAGGTACTGAAATCGTCTTGGTCGTTTCACCAGGGACAAACGTAAGAGTGCCAGTAACTGCCGTGTAATCAGTTGGGTTGATGGCGGTATCGTTGGCGGTGGCGTAGTTTACCGTGACGGGTAAACCAGAAGCAGCGGATAAAGTAACCGTAAAGGTTGCAGTCTTACTATCACCAGTCCCTTCAGTGACAGTGACATCTCCACCAATAGAAAGACTGGGTAAAGTCTCGTTATCAGCAATGGTGACAGTCGCAAAATTGTTACTGCCAATGGTGTAGTTGCCAGGGGTGAGATTAAGCTTGAGGGTTTCTGCCCCTTCGTAAATCACGTCATCCGTCGGCGTTAGCGTCATATCTACAGACTCACTGCCATCAGGAATCGTAATTTTGAGGTTTGTACCGCTGCTAGTGAGGGTGTTGTTGCCAGTAAGGGTATAGTCGCTGGCACTGGCAGTACTAGCACCATCAATGGTCATGTAGACAATTAACTCGCCCAGCGTCCCATTGCGGCTGATGCGGAACGTGCCAGAATTTGCAATGGTTTCTGAGGCATCCGTATCTAGGGCGGTGATATTAACTGTTAGGGTATCGTTGTCAATGATGGTGCCGCTACCCTGACTATCAGCAATGGTGGCATTGCTGGGATTGGAGAGGTTGACAAAAAAGCCTTCATTGGCTTCATTGATCAAATCATCCGCGATCGCCACATTGATAGTTTGACTAGTAACGCCAGGAGCAAAGGTTAAGGTGCCGCTAGTGTTGGTATAGTCACTGCCAGCTTTAGCTGTGCCATCAGCCGTGGCGTAGCTAACGGTGATTGTTTGGCTGCTAGGGTTGGAAAGGGAAGCGGTGAAGACAGCATTAGTCGTGCCAGCGTCGCTTTCATTGAAGGAGACATCGCTAATACTAATGGTTGGTTGATTGTCATCATTGGCGATCGCTACCGTTGCTGTACCTGTAGTAATCGTAGAGTTGGCGGGAGGTGTCGTCAGATTAGGATTTGAGAGAGTGACGGTAATACTCTCATCCGGTTCATAGACTTTGTCACCTAAAACATCGACAGTAACTGTCTTGGTTGTCTCACCAGCAGCAAAGTTTAGGGTGCCGGAAGGGATAGTACCGCCACCAGTCACTTGAATATTGTTGTAGTCGATGCCGTTTGTCGCCGTTCCGCCGATGGCATAGTCTACGGTACTGGCTACACCAGTGCCGCCGCTACGGGTGACAGTGAAGGTAACGCTTTGAGTACCGCTATTGCCTTCAGTTAAAGTTGGGGTGGTGGTGTTAACGGCGTATTGAATTGGGTCATTGGCGACAATTGATACCGTAGCGTTGTTATTAGCCGTATTGATCGTGTAATCCTTACCTGCCGCCAAATTAAGGCGCAAGGTTTCGTCCCCCTCTGGCAGGGTATCGTCAACTGGGGTGAGGGTGACATCGACATAACTTTGCCCGTCGGGAATGACTACCGATAGACCACCGCTACTGAGGGTATAGTCACTGCTACTGGCGGTGCTGCGACCATCAATAGCAAGATTGACTGTGAGATTGCCTACTGTGCTACTGCGACTAATGCGGTAGGTGCCTGTATCCGTGATGGGTATTGTTTCTGCGGCAGTTGCATCTATTGCCGTAATACTGACAAGAGTCGTGACGGCTACCGCCTTGGAGAACTCTGAGGTATTGTTACTAGAATCGGTCGCCGTAGTACTAATAAAGTGACCCACAGGAACTGCCGTAGCGAAGTTAACCGAGAAGTTAGTATTGCCATTAGCATCAGTGGTTACACTAGTGAATCCGAGGAAAGTTTGACCTTCCCCATAGCCGGAGGAATCTAAGGTCGTGTTGGAGAAGAATTCCAGCCTGAAGGTGGTATTGGGAGTGCTATTGAAGGTGCCTGCAACAACTGTGTTGGTACCAATGGCAGTGACGGAGGTCAGTACCGGGAAGTTTTGGAGGTTGTTTGTCCCTGTATCACTGTCCCCAAAATCATTGGCGGTTACTTCATAAGTGTCTAGATCAATTCCTAAGCCAGTATTGGAGAAGATGGAATTACCTAAGATTGCATTACCAGTGCCCCTGGAGTAAGCAGCTATACCCCTGCTACTATAGGCAATCGTATTGCCAGCACCAGCGGCAGTCCCGCCAATAGTGTTATTACTTGCATCAGAGGAAATGGATAGACCATGTGTGGAATTTCCTAATGAACTGATGCCATCAACTTGCGTACCAATGTAGTTGCCGAGGATCTGGTTTCCTGTAGCCGTATTGCCACCAATGCTGATACCGTGGTTGTTGCCGGAAATAACGTTACGCGCCTCTGGTGCTGTCCCGCCAATTATGTTGTTGGGTGAAAAGCCGATATACACACCATTATGGGTGTTGCCTAGGTCAGCGGTTCCTGTAACATCAGTACCGATGTAGTTGCCTAGTATCCGATTCCCTGTGGTATTGCTGAAGACGATATCAACGCCGATATTGTTACCTGAAATAACATTACGCGAGCCTAGTGCTGTACCTCCAATTATGTTGTAAGACGCACCATAGACGATGCTCACCCCGGTGGCAGCGTTGCCCAGAATGGCGTTGCCAGCAGCATTGGTGCCGATGAAGTTGCCAAGGATCTGGTTTCCAGTGGCACCAGTGCCATTGATGCGGACACCATCGTAGTCGCCCCCTGAAATCACGTTACGCGACCCTGGTGCTGTCCCCCCGATAGTATTGTTGGAGGAATTGTCGATGTACACACCCATGAAGTAGTTGCCCCAGTCCAGAGTACCCGTGACATCGGTGCCGATGTAGTTGCCCTCAATGCGGTTGTTGCCCTTGGTTTGCAGTATAATACCGTTGTGGCTGAAACGATTGATTACCAGTCCCTTCACGATGCTGTTCCCAGCAGTGATGGTTAGACCGCTTACGCTTGACCCGGCACTGCTGCCATTAAGCTCAATAATGGGGGTGCCGGAGAATCCCGGCTGAGTGGTGCCGTCGATGACTACCGCGTCGGTGATGGTAGGTAGGGCGGAAAGAGGTGTGATAGTCTGGACACCACTGCCAATCTTGAAGCTGATGGTGTCGGTTCCAGTGAAAGCGTTGGCATTGATGATGGCTTGCCGCAGGGAACCTTCGCCGCTGTTGTTGGTATTGATAACTACGGTGTCATTTTGTTGGATAGTGACACTGGCGCTGTTTTGGGAAGAGGCGATCGCATATGCCCCATCCGCTACTAAATTAAGCTTTAAGGTTTCATCCGCCTCAGCGTGGATGTCGTTAATTGGGATGAGATTAATATCGACAAAACTTTGCCCAGCTTGAAGCGTGATGCTAGCTACTCCATTCAAGAAAGTAATGGGGTTGCCGTTGCTATCTTTCAAGATATAGTCAGCACTGCTGGCACTGCTGCTACCATCAATGGCAAGTTTTACGGTTAAAGTTCCCGTAGCATCCATGCGAGTAAGGCGATAAGTGCCGAGATTACCAACAACTTCCGTGGCGGTGTTATCTGTGGCAGTAATGCTGACTGTGGCAGAGGAGGATTCAAAGGCACCGATGTCTATTCTGCCGCCGGAAATGCGGTCAAACCCCGTGCCGCGTTGATCGGTAGTTAAATCGCCGCTGTAAGTGGGAGTGCCTGCATTGAGGGCGGGGCTGCCAGCGAGTAGGGCGTGAGTAAAGGTAGTACCGCCATTATTTTGTAAAGTTCCTAGTCCGGGGTTGGAGTTGACAATATCTGTACCCGTGCCAATCGTACTTGTATTACCTGTGGTGTCTCCGATTAGGTTGTTGGCATTGCCTGTAACATTACCGGAAACATCAGCGTGTTTGGTTCCGGCTGACTTGTCAATGTTCCCTGCAATGATGGTGTTTTTGACATTAATAGTGCCATAGCCATTGGTGAAAACACCACCGCCGTTACCAGTATTATCAGCATCAGCATCAGCCGTATTGTTAGTAATGGTGCTATTCAGGATTTCAGAGAAACCGCTGTTGTGAAGGATGCCGCCGCCGTTATTATTCGACAGATTGCCGCTGATCGTGCTGTTGACGATCGTACTGCCGCCACCATTGTGCCAAAAGCCACCACCGCCACCGTAGCTGTTGTTATTTGCTCGATTGCCGCTGATCGTGCTATTGCTGACGGTAGCGCTGCCACTGTTAGCGATACCGCCACCGAACTCATCAGCTCGATTGCTAATAATGGTGCTATTGGTGACGGTAAGAATGCTAGTGGCACTGCCACCAATGCCGCCACCAGTAACAATCGCATAATTGCCAGCGATAATGCTATTGGTGACGGTAATATTTCCTTCGTTGCGAATGCCTCCACCGACGTGAGCCGTATTGCTGGCGATTGTACTATTGGTGACAGTACTGGTGCCTGTATTCCAAATACCGCCCCCCGTAGCACCATTAGTCGTCGTGTTGCCACTAATGGTGCTATTTTGCACGGTAAGGGTGCCGTAGTTACCAATACCGCCGCCGCCAGTGATAGCACTCGATGCTGTGTTACCGCTGATGATGCTATTCTGCACGGTGAGAGTGCCCTTGTTCAGGATGCCACCGCCTTCAATCGTGGCACCATTAGCAATAGTCAACCCATCAATCTTGACCGTCTTCCCGCTATCAATAGTGAAGATGCCGTAGTTGCCTCCTATATTCCGGCGGACTGTTAAGTTGTTGGCACCCGTGCTGTTGATAATATTGACGCTATCGCTTAGGTTTGGCAGCACAGACGCTAAGTTAATGACTGCCCCATTTGCCAAATTGCTGAAGGTGATATCCTGAGTGCCAGCAAAGGCGTTGGAGTTGAGAATCGCTTGCCGCAAACTACCTTCGCCACTGTCGTTGGAGTTGATGACAGCAGTATCGTTGGCGAGGATAGTGACGGCGGCGGTGTTTTGAGTAGCAGAGAATAAGTACGCCGTATCCGCTGCTAAATTGAGCGTTAAGCTTTCATCCGCCTCAGCGTGGATGTCGTCAACTGGGGTGAGATTAATATCGACAAAACTTTGCCCAGCTTGCAGCGTGACGGTGGCAACCCCATTAGAAAAAGTAATGGTGTTGCCGTTGCTATCTTTCAAGATATAGTCGGCACTGCTGGCACTGCTGCTAGCATCAAGGGCAAGTTTTACGGTTAAAGTTCCCGTAGCATCCGTGCGAGAAATACGGTAAATCCCTAAATCGGTGGCAGGATTTGTTTCTTTGGCAGTGGCATCGAAGGCGGTGATACTGACAGTCGCTGCGGTGTTTATCCCAGTAACATTCAAGGTGACGGTAGCAGGGGCAGAGTTGGCTGTACCATCGCTAGCTTGGTAGGTGAATGTGTCGATGCCAACAAAATCGGATTTGGGCGTATATATGAAGGAGCCGTTGGAGTTGAACGTCAAGATGCCATTGCTAGGTGCTGTCACCAGCGAGGCATTCAGCGCTGCATTTTCTGGATCGGTGTCGTTAGTGAGAACGCCAGGAAGTTCACCATTGGGAGTGGCACGGTATCGAATTCTGCCACGAAGACTTTCGCTATAAGGGTCGCCGTCACCGTTTTCCCGGAATATGGAATCAAAACTGATAATCTCGGAGCCAGTGCCGTAGACGATTTGGTTAACACTAAACTCCCCAGTGAGTTGGTTATAACCCCGATGCTGACCTGATACATTTAGACCCGGCACAGTGGGCGCTTGGAATGGCCACCGGGTAGCACCTGTGTATGTACCTGGAGTCAGCAGTGCATCGCCCGGAGCAGCAAATTCAAGGTTCCACCCACCGGAAAAGTTGGGACTGTTAAACCTGATGTTGACACCGTTGTCGAAGTTGCGCGAAGCGGTGAAGGTGCCGTTAGCTAGGGTATAGCTGTAGTACTTCCCTTGTCCAATGTAGTTGCCTATGTCACTGTCAAGTACCAGCGACGTGACTGCCACAGCGGTTATGAGCGAGCTATTTGCAGCCACAGTGTAGGTGTCGCTGGCTGCTATGGGTGTGCCCAAAACTGAGGAATAGGCTTTTGTTGCCTTTGCCTGAAAAGCTAATTTTGCCTCAATTTCCCCTGTATTTACCTCTAAATCCCAGTCGCCGCCGAAAATCACGCTGCCTGTCAAGTTATTAGAAGCCGCGACATCAGCTGCTGTCAGTTGGCTCAACTTTTGTACAAAGGCTGCACCGTGCTCGCTAGATGCCACGTTACAACCATAGAGGAGAATATCGGCATCGGGAGTTAAAGCACTTGCCCACTGCTGCAATTGGTTGCTGTAAGCTGGCAGGTTGCCTGCATTCAGTTGAGTTGAACCCAATTGCAAACTGCCGGATGTACCGTGGGAGACAACGTGAACGCTGCTGATACCAGTGCGTCCTGCCAATGCTTCGGTAATTTGCGCTACTCCATCCCGCATTGAGTCGAGGATAACTACTTCTGTTCCCGGTTTGACCCCTGCTACAAGACTTTGGTAATCCTCAACCCTAGAGTCGATGAAAACGATCTCTTTATTTAATGCTTCCTTAGTGCGAGAAGTTGTTCTGGTCAAAGAGTCTCCACTGTTGGTGTTGTGAAAAAAACTGCTTGCATTTTGGTTAAGGGAGGAATTATTCCAAAGGTCTTTCACGATTAAATTTCCTTCAAACACTGAAGTTGGACATGAAAACCGAGGTGCGATGCCAGAACATCACCACACCACTTGCTATAGGATTGATAAGAATTACTGAATGTGAATTAATGGCTGCCAGCTTGGAGATATCAGGTTGCCAATCGCTGGTTTACTGACTTCAGCGGCTGCTTTTATAGAATTCCCCAAAATCTCTAATAACGAACATTTTTCGCTTTTCAGCTTTGATGCTTAGGCAGTTGAAAAACAGACTGCTTGGCTGCGATCGCAGTACCGAGTGCAGCCCTATTTCCCCTGTAGCCCTCAATCCCTCTCAACTTTAAATAATTTATTATCTACTACTTTTGAGGGGTGACAAAGAATTGTCTAGCTATTAATGCAATATTTACAGCAGCTTCACATTCGCTTTAAAGACATCAACGTCAAGAGAGTGCATCTAGTCACGGCTCTAGCCTAGATTGCCACGAAAGTAGAAGCCGCATTATTGATGAGAATGGCAGCATTAACCCCATTCAAGATTGCCAAAGTTTGGTTGTTGGTCGTATCCGTAATCCAGGTGTGGCTGCTTCTTTGAGTAATCGACAACTGCCCCAAGCTCAACCCTGCCGTTAAACCGATATAATCCTCACCCACCTTGAAGTCTCGGATCGTATCCGTCCCTTCACCGCGTGCGAAGACAAAGGTGTCGCGACCTTCACCGCCTGTGAGGATGTCATTTCCCAAACCGCCCCCAAGCCTGTCATTACCCGCGTCGCCCCAGATTTGGTCATCTCCTACTTCGCCGTAGAGATTATCGTTGCCAGCACCGCCGTAGATGCGGTCATTACCTGTACCGCCATAAATCAGGTCATCGCCGCCAGTAAGAGAATTTTGACTATCGCCGAAGAGGATGTCGTTACCGTCGCCGCCATAAATTTGGTCATTGCCGAGTCCTCCAGAAATCGTGTCATGACCGCCGAATCCATTAATGCGATCGCGTTGAGCCGTACCGATTAGAGTTTCAGAAAGATTAGTGCCGTTGATGATATTAAAAACTTCTGTATCGTTATTAAGGTTGGTAACAGCAACATCATCGGCATTAAGTCCGTTGTAGTTAAGGTCAGCACTGACAGCAGCAGCGGTGATGATTTTGTAAGCAATATTGCCATCCACCTCGGCATCATCTACCCCGGTTACAGTTACCGTCTGCGCTTGGTTCCAGTTAGCCGCAGTAAAGGTGAGTGAGGGAGTCGAAACCTTGCCTTCTGTGGTGTCAGAACTGCTTAAGCCAAGAGTGACATTGGCGGTGGGTTGGCTATTGAGTTTGACACTAAATGTTGCAGTCCCTCCCGCTTCGGTGGTGTTACTGCTGATGGGGGAAATCGTAAAGCCAGCCGTATCATCATCTAGGATGGTGCCAACTGCTTGAGGATCGGCAATGTTGGCGTTGACGGCGTTGGAGAGGTTAACCAAAAAGGTTTCATTCGCCTCATCCACATTGTCACCGACGATGGGAACGGTAATGATTTGGCTGGTGACACCGGGGGCAAAAGTTAAAGTGCCAGCGTTGTTGGTATAGTCGTCCAAAGCGATCGCGCTACCGTTAGCAGTGGCATAATTGACTGCGATCGCTTGAGCGCTAGCATTAGAAAGACTAACGGTAAAGTTAGCTGATTTAGTGCCGCTATTGCCTTCGGTGACGGTGACATCGTTGATGCTGATAGTAGGTTGATTGTCATCGTTGACAACCGTTACCTGTGCGATAGCTGTAGCGATCGTAGAACTTGCTGGGGCATCTGTCAGATTAGGATTACTGAGAGTGACAGAAATATTTTTATCAAGTTCAAATGTTGTGTCACCCAAGACATCCAATGCAATCGTCTTTGTCGTCTCACCAGCAGCAAAATTAACAGTGCCAGAAACGGCAGTTCCCCCACCACTCACCAGAATATTGTTATAGTCGGTGCCAGAAGTAGCAGTCCCACCAATTGCATAATCAACGGTACTGGCTACGCCAATTCCGCCGCTGCGTGTGACAGTAAAGGTAACGGTTTGCTTACCAGTGTCACCTTCCTTTAAAGTTGGGGAAGCAGTGGTAATCGCGTATTGAATCGTGTCGTTGGATGCGATCGCTACCGTAGCATTATTCTTAGCAGTATCAATGGTGTAACCCGCACCCGTCACCAAGTTTAGCCGCAGCGTTTCCGCTAACTCTGGCAGAGTATCATCAACAGCAGTAAGAGTGACATTGACAAAACTCTCCCCATCCGGAATCACTACCGACAAACCACCGCTAGTGAGTATATAGTCATCCTCACTAGCACTGCTGCTACCATCCACAGCAAGATATACGGTCAAATCACCCGTTGTACCAGTCCGAGTAATTTGGTAAGTTCCAGTATTTGCGCCTGATTCTGCTGCATCAGCATCTGTCGCCTGGATGCTAACTGTCGGCGTTCTGGGGTTGACGGTAATTTGAAAGGTTTGCACTACTGAGGTATCGACACCACCGTTAGCAATGCCGCCGTTGTCCTTGACTTGGACTTCAATTGTCGCTGTAGTAGCTGTATCAATTGTTGCAGTAGTATAAGTAAGATTGCCTGTCAGCGGGTCAATTGTCGGTGGAGTGGTAAAAATACCAGGGTTGCTAGTGACGTTAACTATGTAACTATCGACACTTTGAGTTAATTCGCTTGCACCAGGATTGAAATTGCCTGCCCATTCAGTTACAGTTTGTAATCCAGAGCCTGCGATCGCATTTTGATTTCTCCCAGGTGTGAAACTGGGGGCATCGTTAACTGAGTTAATAACAATACTTGCTGTTTCAGTAGCAATACTGAAGGGAGACGCGCCGCCACTAGTCCCAGGATTTACATTAGTTGTACCGCTGGCGAGTCCGTCAGAGGCATCCCAAGCGCGGAAGGTAATGCCTGGGGTGATGCCGTTAAAGTCGGGACTGGGGACAAAACGAATGCGATCGCTTGTTGTAGCCTTTAGTACGGTAGCAGCCACAGCGGACACCACAAAGTTATTCCAGCTACTTTCGCCATTATTAGAATACTGCCAAGTGCCGTTGGTATTATCTACCCCAATTACAGCAATTCCTTCTACTGCACCTGCATCAGCATCACTGATGGGGTTGCCGCCAGCACCGCTAGCAATAATCTCAGAAACCAGAGTCCCATTGTTGCTGGCAAGGGCAACGTCTTCGTTAATTGCTGTTAGTGCCGGACTCCCGGTATTATTTAACACCGGAGCATCGTTGGCTGGGGTGACGGTAATCGGTATCGTCTTGATATTGTTAGTAACCGCACCATCGTTAGCTGTAATCTTGAGAGTGTCGCTACCATTAAAGTCTTGCTTGCCCCGGTATAGCAGTCCGTTAGTGGCGGCTAAGTTAGCGTTAATCTGGCTTTGGCTGCCTGTCAGGGTGACAGTTCCTGTGCCGTTACCATTGACTGTTAACCCAGAAGAGTTGACTGTCAAAGCACCATTGTTGACTTCTAGAGTGACGGTGATGGGACTGTTGCCAGCATCCACGTCAAATACGCTAACTCCTGTGATGGATAAATTCGTATCTTCAGCAACTGTTTGGGGGGCAAAGCTGCTGTTAGTTGTAACTGAAACCGCTGATAAATTTACTTTGGCGCTGGCAGAGGTAGTGTCATCGCCAAGAAAAATCAGGTTTGGGGTTTCGTAGGGATCGAGAAATCCAGTAGCGGTTGTATAGTCTCGCAGCTTACCGCTAAGGATGGTAGTGCCGCCTGTTGAGAGGGTATAAATATCGCCAAGAACTGTCAGCTGGTAGGGAATTAAACCTGTAGTGGTGTTGAAAGTAGCGCCTTCAGCATGGGTGAACAGCAGTTGGTTGTTGTTTGCTGAGGGATTTGTACTAGGGTTTGCCTGAGTTGTGCCATCTTCCTGCGCCCAGATTTCGTTATCCCAGAATCCTAATTCGATGCCTTTTTTGTCGCTGCTGAGAACTATGATGCTGAAACCAGCTCTATCAGCAATGCCATCGCCGTTTTTATCAGCGGTGCCGCTTGTCTTATGATCTTCTGAGAGGACTTGGGCGGTGAAGCTGACGGTGTAACCAGCAGCGCGGTCTAGGTTCGGCACGCTGTTAGCAAAGTAGCCAGCATACGTGTCTGGGTTGGCAGTGGTATCAAGGGTAGTCGCGCCACCGGAGGCACTTTGCGTTGCACCAGTGTTGAAGTAGCTAAATCCTTGAGTTCCAGGTGTCGTATTCAGCGAGCCATCGTATTTAATTACCGAAGCACCGATAATCGGGGCATCGTTGATAGCTGTAACGTTGATGGTTTCAGTAACAGCGGTGCTGGTGCCACCATCGCCATCGGTAACGACAAAGCGAACGGTGCGAGGAGTGGTGCTGGGGTTATCTGAGGCGTTCTGATAAGTGATGTTTTGCAGCAGTGCAGTAGCGGCGGTGGGTGTGGCGTTGGTGTTGAAGGTGACGACTAGGGGAGTGGTGCCAGTCCCACCTGTGAAGGTGCCGATTTGCACTCCGCCGTATTTGACTATTGCGCCATCCAGCCCAATTTGACCAACATCGTTACCTTGGTTGCGAATCGCTAAACGGTCAGATGCCGTGCCACCTGCGGTAAAATCTACTATCAGCTTCCCAGTGTCAAAGTTGAGGGAGTCGGTATCTGTGACAGTGGCGGTGCTATTAATGACGGTAGCAGCTGCATTTTCGGTGTAAGACACAGGTGCAACTGGGAGAGCAATTGCTGGAGCAATGTTGGTGTTGGCGATCGTGTGGCTTCCTAAACCATTGAAGGTGTCTTGGGCGAACCCATCCCATTGAGCGCTGGGATCAAATGGATCGAAAGGATTTGGATCTCCAGTTGTTACGTTACTCTTACGGCGCAGGGTGTTATTTTGGGTACTGGTAAGCCCACTACCCCACTCTGTGCCAGGGTCGTTGCCAATTTGACCAATCGAGTCAATGATGGTTGCACCCTTACGCAGCACAACCGCATCGTCCCCGTTGTACCAGCCATTAAAATTGTTGGTTTGATCGGCTTGACCCAGAATGCTAGGGGCAGCATTAGCTTGTGCTAAAACAAATACATCCTTATCTGCTACTATGCCGCTCAAGTTGATAGTTTGAGTCGGGCTAGTGCTACCGTTTGCATAAAAGTCTACGGCGTAACCTGCTGCGGTTAAGTTAATTGCCGCCCCAATGCCGTTATAAAATTCCAGAGCTTTGTTGTTGCTACTACCTTCAACATACTCTGAGATGAACAGATCGCTTGGCAGGACAGAAGTATAAGTTGCGATCGCTGATGCCCTAAACACCAGAGGTGCTTCAATCTTCCCTGTAGCTACTTCTAAATCCCAGTTACCACCTAAAGCTGCACTACCCGTCACGTCATTAGAAGCAGCAACATCAGCACCCGTCAGCTGACTAAGTTGTTGGACGAAAGCTGCCCCTGTTACTCCACCTACGACGTTGCAACCATACAGGAGAATATCTGCATCGGGTGTTAAAGCATTTGCCCATTGCTGCAAAGAGTTGGTGTATGCTTCGAGGTTGTTTGAGTTGACTTGGGTTGACCCCAATTGCAAATTTGCTTCGCCGCCGTGGGAGACTATATGAATGCTGGCGATGTCGCTGCGTCCCGCCAGTACTTCAGTAATTTGCGCTATTCCATCCTGTGCCGAGTTGAGAATAACTACCTCTGTTCCCGCTTTGACACCCGCCGCCAAACTTTCTTTATCCGCAACTGTGGCATCGATAAAAATAATCTCTTTGTTGGCGACGGTGGAAGTAACTTTGGTCATAGAATTGCTGGAGTCTTGACTGAGGTTGGCGTTCTGATCGAGGTCTTGCACGGTGAGGATTCCTTGTAGTTACTAGAAGCCATCAGAATTCGGGCGAGAATCCCTTCACATCGCGCCGCCAAATCACTTGCCAAAGTATTGATAAAAATTAGTAATTTTGGTAATGCACCCGCCACGAGTTGGTTAGGAGTAGGACGCAGATTGCATCGTTTAGGTGGCAAGGTAAGTGAGGGCGGATATTACTGTATTTTTCTTTACCCGCTTACATCAGGGGTTCCGCTCAGGCAGTGGTGTCTGCGATCGCGTAGAACTGTAAAGTCAGTATTTTTTAAGTATCCATCCCTCTCAATATAGATTTGTTTTTATTAATATAATCTATCTCTAGGGAGGTGCAGTACACCAAATAACGTGAATTAGAGAAACTTCTACAAAGCTTACAGTAGCCTTAATATTCATACCCAAATACTTAAACCCCTCTCCTCAAAGAAGAAGGGCTAATGTTTTTCCCCTTACCAATTCCGGGAAGGAGTTAGGAGTTACATACTAAATCATCCTCTGAGAAGGTTGCTGCCAGAATCGCCGAAAATTTGAGCGTTTCCTGACTCGCCATAGAGGAAATCATTTTGGCGTTTTATAAAACGAGGCTGGTGATTCCAACAGTTTCTAACACCATCCATCCAATAAATGCTGCATATAGTCCCAGCAGCAGCCAGCATTCCCCTTTACTCAGCGCTAAGTTTGTACGCAGCATAGCGAACAGGATAATCGTTGCCAGGGTGAGGACACCCATCATCGGTGCCGCCCTAGCAAAATTAATCGTCGAGGCACCAGCAATCAGGACGCCAGCCGGAATAGCAATCAGCAGGTCAAAAATATTGCTGCCCAGTACGTTGGCGAGGCTAATGATTCCCTTACCTTTACGGGCTGCTCTGATACTTACGAAGGCATCCGGTAAGCTAGTACCTGCTGCAATTACAGTAATACCCCATAAAAAACTCGGTGTGTTAAAGATATTTCCCAGCCCCAGCGCCGCTCGCACCAGTCCCTCCACCGCCGCTACAATCAGCACAAGACTGACCAGCAGGCGCAGCCATTCTTTACCTACCTTGATATCTTTAGGCGGAGGCTCATCGTTTTCCTGTTCTGCCATGTCTTGCTGCTGGAGGAACAGGTACACTCCATAGAGCGCGACAGGAATCAGGGCAATCGGTCGGGTCATTGTACCCTCCCACTGGCTACCTTCCACGGGGTTATAAATCAGCGAGAAGGCAAACGCTAACAACAACACAGTCACACTGGTAATGTAAAATTGGGCATCTTTGTAGACCAAGATGCGATCGGCAGCTAAGCGATCGCCCACTAGCCCAGAAATTCCGGGAATTACCAAAATATTGAAGATAGCTGAACCGACGATCGCCGATACACCCAGCTCAAACTCTCCATGAATTAGCGTAGCAATGACGGTGCTGGAGAGTTCCGGAAAGCTAGACCCAACGGCTTCAATCACAGCTCCTTGGACAATAGGAGGTAGTTGATAGTAAGATGCCAAACGCTCAGCAGACTTTTCCAGCATGAAGCTGCCTTGCCAAATTACAGCCGTTGATACCACAACCAGGCCGATGTATAAAAGTAGTTGCATCGCTTCCACTGCATAATCTAAACAAAGGAAAAAGGCAAAACAATTTTTTCCTTTTTGCTGTGCCTTTTTCCCTTAAATCCTCGCTCCTACAGGGCGATTTAGAGAGGAATCAGTGAAGAAAGCGAAAAAGGAAGCCAGCCGAACTTAGCGCCCAAAGCCAGGGCAAACAGAGCAAGAGCAAAAAGGAGCAATGCCCAATCCCCGAAATCGAACCCTCCCAGATTGGGTCGTTTGGTTTGGTAGCCTCGCATCGCCAGTGATGACATCAGTGTGGGGCCGCGCCTGAGAACCGCGAACAGAACCGGGAACGAGATTCTCAGGGAATTCCAAAGGAAGCGAAAGGGGCGCTTCAAGCTCAAATCGACGCCCTTGATCTTCATCGCATCAGCAATCCGGAATGCCTCGCCCAAGGTGACATACAAAAGTCGATACGACAATCCCACCGCAAAGGCAACCACTGGCGGGAAGTAAAGCCCTCGCATCCCATCGGTTAAGCTTTCGGCATCGATAGTCGATAACAAGCTAACACTGATAATAATCGCGGCTGTCCATGCCAAGATGAGGCGAAACTCGGCGGAGGCGGTTTCCACTAATGCGCCGAAGTTCCCCGCCAACAGTTCGCCACCAGCTGGGATGATGATCAGTGCCAGGAAGGTTGGGATGTGAATCGCCCAAAACATTAGCACCCATTTCCACGGAGTGTGAGCTGCCACAGCTAGGATTAGTCCCAAAATCGTCACCACCAGCATCCATTCCCAAGTTGGTGCCAGGAATATGTAAAAGAACAGCAAAATTAACAAAAAAATCTTGACACGCGGATCGCGATCGTGGATGACTGTATCGCGATCGCGGTAAAGAGTAGGTACACGAGAAGAAGTCATTAATGCCTCCTAACGACTGGATGAAAGGTTTGAGACAAGTTCATCGCACGATAATGCCTTCGTGCCATAGCGTTGAGCCAGTTGAGTAGTGCGCGGTGGGTACATATGCAGTTCACCGAGACGCTCCCAGTTATCCTCCGCGAATACCTCATGTAACGAACCTTGCATCAAGGCTCGTCCCCGCTCCAGAATCGTCACCGTATCGGCAACCTCAGCAACGAAATCTACATCGTTACTGACCAACAGCACGGCTTTGCCCTCTTCGGCAAACTGCCTAATCGTCTGCCTAATTTTGTGGCGAGATGATGCACCAAGACCAATGATTGGTTCGTCCAACAGGAGTACTTTAGGGTCTAGGGTGAGAGCTTCTGCAATGGTGACGAGTTTACGCTGTCCGTATGGCAGCAGGGTCGGATCGCGATCAAGCAGATCGTCATCAATTCCCACTAGCTTGCAGGCGTGCGATACCCGGTTTTCGATATGGTCATCGTCGTAGCATTTCTGCTTTGAGAACCAACTCGTTCTCTGATACTGGCGCTGCTGGAGGGGGAAAGCAATCTCCTCCTTAACGGTTCTTTCACTGATCGCATCGTCCGGGTTCTGAAAGACGGTTGCGACCTTCAATGCGAGGTCGCCGACTTCTGTATCCTTCGTAATTTCGTCATCACAGACCAAGACTTTGCCCTTGCTTGACTGCAATAACCCATTGACAAGCTTGATTGTTGTCGTCTTGCCTGCACCGCTGGCACCCATAAGCGCATGCACTTCGCCTGCACAAATCGTGATATTCAGGTCGTCAAGCACCTTGGTTTCGTCAGAGTAGCCGTAGGTTACATCCTCAATCCGGACGAGTGGCTGACTGAAATTATTTTCAGCCTGTACTTCCTTGTCGTTGCTTTCCTCGACATATTCGCGGAGTCCTACTGCACGGGCGATGGGATGACTGAACCTGAACCTATTCCCCTGCTCGTCACCATTGACAGCCCGCTTAGCTTGCTCGGCAACCCGATCAAAATCTTCTGGCGTGAGTGGCGAACCGGGGATACCCAAGGCACGGGCTGCACGCAGACTTAGCGTCGGCTCGATATCGGCACGAGAGAGAAGGTCATAATTGCTTAAAATTTCATCTGTTTTGCCTTGGGCAACGATTTTACCGTCAACGAGAACTAAGATGCGATCGACAACCTGCCGTAAGAAATGAGGGTCTCTCTCCACGATGATCGCAGTTTTTTTGCCGTCAGCCTGAGCCTTGATGACATTCCTAATCTTCTCCTGCCCTTCGGGATCGAGTTTGTCCGTCACGGTATCGAAGATCAGGATCGGCGGGTCCATTGCTAGTGTCGCTGCGACTGCTACTCTCTGTTGTTGACCCTGAGCAAGATCCCAAAGCTGCTTACCCTCCATGTCTTCATGGAGTCCAACCTGCCTCAAGATCTCGCGTGCCCGCTCCTTCGCCTCCTGTTCGGAAAAGCCTCTGTTCTCAAGCGGTGTCATCACCTCATCGAGAACCTTTAACTGCACAAGTTGTGACCCGAAGTTCTCGAACACCATCCCGACTTTTCCGGTATTCTCCATGCCGGAGTCTTCAGTACGCTTCTGATAAGCTACGGTGAGTTCGCCAGAGGTTTCCCCACCTATAACACTAGGCGCAACTCCAGCAATTGCCATACAAAGCGTTGTCTTCCCGGCTCCAATCGGGCCAATCAGACCAACAACTTCGTTCGGCTCAATCTCGAAGGAAACACCATCAATGGCTTTCTCCTCGAGTCCTGGATAGGTAAATGAAAAGTTTTTTGCGTGTATTATCGACATTCGTGACTCCTTTGCAACAAAAACAGGTCAACCAATGCAAGGATTCTGGATTGACCTCATAAATAAATTCCTCGTTCAAGCCGAAGTTTGAGCCTGTTGTCGCCTACGCTTTCGATACCGCTCTATGCCTTTAGGAGCAAAGCCCAAGTAGCGCTCGATCCGACCATAGAGGCGTGGCACGATAAAGATTGTTGGAATAGCACCCCCGATTAAGCCGTCGGTGATAGTATTTCCGATCGCGGCCCACACTGCCACATAAAAGGTTTCAGAGTCGAAGATAATAAATGACGTAGCTTCGATCGCCGCGTGCAGGAACCCGGCTAACAAGCAGGCGATAAAAATACGAACCTTGTTGAGCGGGTGATTGCCAATGACATAGGCTGAGGCGAAAAAACCTACCACGTAGCCAACAGCCCCGATTGGATCGTCAACTTCATAGCCTTCGAGCATATCCCGGAGGAATTCTCCTAGCATTGCTCCAACTGAGACAGCGAAAGCGGCGCATCCTGTTGGTACGACGGCAATGAGCGACATAGGGAGGAAAAAGGGTTTAAAGTCAATATCGACGGGAATTTCAGGGATTGCCTCTGTCAGCGTTAGCAGGATGAAAAAGCTCACCGAGCTAAGCACGCCAACTATTATCAACTTGGCTTTATAAGCGTTATTCATTTTCAAATGTCCTGTTTACTTTCTATTGGTGCCATCACACAGCTTCCAAATCCCGAAGTGTGTTGCTTTGTTAGTTTCCAGGCTTTTATCTAGTGAACCGATTGTGCTTAAAAAAGCTCTCTGAGCAATAGCAAATCGGCTCCGACTTGATACAGAGCTAAGTTGAAGTTAATTTCAAAACTGAATTATTTTTTAAGAATCCGTTGAAGGGGTTTGTTTATTAAATAACTTTTAAAAAATGCGGTCACATCTACCAAATTGGTTAGTTATCAAGGATTTTGTTTATCTAAAGTTTATATTTTGGTTAAATTAAAAACTAAGTCGAGCTAATACAAGAAATTAAGAATTAAAACGGTTAATGATTGAGCCAAAGTCAATTTAAATTCAAATTTACCCACTAATTCTGTAATATAAGTAATTTCGGAAAGTCGAAAGTAATTAAGACGAAGTTAATAGATAGTTAATATTAAATAAATGATAGCAAGTTGCTCAAAATTGAGAGCAAAAAGATTGGTGATTGGAGGAATGAGGATTCTACACTTAGGTGAGGTTCAGATAGCAAAGTGCGATCGCACAAGCGGTGAGTTCCAAAAAAGCCGGACTAATCACTTGAGCATCTCCCTGTATCTCGGTTCTGTAACTTGGGGAGAGGCGGAGGCGATCGCTCTATTTCATCAGCTCAGTTCAAAATACCTTTATTGATTATTCATCAAATCTTGACATTAAACCTTAATAACTCCCCTAACAGACTCATCGTCCTCATGTAGGATGAAATAAGGCTTATCCCTAGACAGTCGAGAAATGACAGTGAGCTTCTTTGAGAGGATGCTCAGCTGCTCTTTTCCCAGATAAGTTAGCATCTCCATCGCAAAGATTTTGCGAAATGGTAGGCGGGTGTATTTTCCAACCGTAAACAGCGACTTACAGCATCCTGATCAGCAGGATTGCTTGAGAACAAAGCGCCATTGCATCTTTACCAAAACTTAGAATATTAAATTCTATTCATCGGAGATAGATAAATAAAACTTGAACATAACTGCCTGGTTATGTGATTTACTATGACAGAACAATCCCTTGTCCGTAGACCAATAACCCAATCCACTGACATCCTGGCTCAATTGCAGAGTGGTCAACTGCTTAGGGTTAGTGGTTGTCGTGGCAATGCTATCATTATTTGCCATCGTCACCATGCAGAGTTAGCAGGCCCTGGTGCTGCTGTTGGTGGTGTTTTTGACATCAATTGTAGTCGAGTTATTCCAGTCGGAAATATCTCGCTAGTTTATCCAGCATCCCAGAGTGAGCGGCAGAAAGCTTATGCTTTGCGTCAACGGTGGATGCTTTTAACTCTCCGTGCAATGGAGAGTTATGTGCCATTGCAGCGAGCAAGAAACTTTTTGTGCTTACTGCACAATTATTTTGACCCGCAAACAGTTGAGCAACTATCTGATGAGATTCTTGCTCAATTGGTGGGAGTGTTACCAAAAACCATCAGTATGGTACGTCAATCCTATAATTTTCAGCCAGAGAGTAGGCCAAAAGCCCCACAGCAGGCAAGGCTTTGACCAAGAAGGGAGTATGGAGTAGGGGGAATAAATAATCACTTTTTCCCCCTCCTGTGTTAGAGACTGTTTCTAAAGTAAGGTTAGCTGGCTAGGTTGCCTAACGATTGGATAGATCCCCCTTAAGAGATCCCCCCTAGCCCCCCTTAAAAAGGGGGGAAGCCAGAGGAAGCTTCGCTTTTGATATTACGGGGGGGAACAAAATCTCTTGAAGTCCCCCTTTTGAAGGGGGATTTAGGGGGATCTCCAGGGATTTACAATTCTTTAGAGACAGCCTCTTACATCAGCATTAAATCAACTTGACTGCCTTGAGTCCAAAAAACAGGGTCAAAGCGACACCTGTGGCACCACCAAGGATTACGAAGTAAGCAATTACTCCAGACATTTATGTTTCTCCACAAAAACTCATACGAGTCTATTGAAACATCTGGTGGGATAGAATACTGCCCACGGTTGTTGGAAAAGGGTTTTAGTAATGAAGTCTGTAATCCGTGTGGATGTACCAGAGCAGTCCTACGATATTGCGTTCGTGACAGGTGGCTTAGATGATTTGGGTGTTTGGATGAGTCGCCTGAAGCTAGGTAAGAAAGTTTTAGTGGTGTCTAATCCAGTCATTTTCAAACATTATGGGGAAAAAGCGATCGCCGCGTTAAATTTAGTGGGATATGAAGTAGAAAGCTGCATTCTCCCAGCAGGTGAGCGCTACAAAACCCTCAAAACTCTACAAAAAATCTACGATGTCGCCCTGCAACAGCGCTTAGAACGCTCCTCCACAATAGTTGCCTTGGGTGGGGGCGTAATTGGCGATATGGCTGGCTTTGCTGCTGCTACCTGGCTACGTGGGATTAACGTTGTACAGGTGCCGACATCGCTACTCGCCATGGTTGATTCCTCCGTTGGTGGCAAGACTGGCGTTAATCATCCCCAAGGGAAAAACTTGATTGGTGCGTTTTATCAACCACGATTTGTTTTAGTTGATCCCTCCGTTTTAAAAACCTTGCCACCACGGGAATTTCGTGCAGGGATGGCAGAGGTAATTAAGTACGGCATTATCTGGGATGCTGAGCTATTTGCCAAGCTGGAAGAGGCACAGCGTCTCGACCAACTACGTTATGTAAATGAGGAGTTGCTGGAAGCTATTCTCTCTTGCTCCTGCCAAGCGAAAGCCGATGTTGTTAGTAAGGATGAAAAAGAAACAGGGTTAAGAGCGATTCTGAACTACGGTCACACAATTGGTCATGCCGTGGAAAGTTTGACAGGCTACAAGTTAGTTAATCACGGGGAAGCGGTTGCAATTGGGATGGTTGCGGCGGGTCAAATTGCGGTGCAACTCCAGATGTGGAAGCCAGAGGACGCCCAACGTCAAGACGCCCTGATTCAGAAAGCGGCACTACCTACTCAGTTACCCAGTCAGATGGACATCGAAGCAATTCTCGATAGCCTCCAAACGGATAAAAAAGTCGAAGCGGGTAAGGTGCGATTTGTTCTTCCTACGCAGATTGGTGCGGTAACGATAACTGACCAAGTACCAGCAGATGTGATTCGGCAAGTGCTTCAGCAAATGCAGCCGTCATAAATTTGCAGAAGCTTGAGCAAGGGTAAACAGTTGGTTAGCCATTGACTCAAGCTGTAGAGTACGCCTGTAATATCTGCTCCACTACTTGCTCTGTAAACTGCTCTACTTAAATATCACCCAGGAATTAGGTTGCAACTGCCCGTTTTCCTGAAACTACTAAAATAACTACTACTTTAGAGGGATGCCGATTTGCCTACATAAATTATTAGGGGGCTTGATGATAATATTTAGTACAAGCGGCAGTATCCGTAAGTGTAGTGCGATCGCACTTTGCACTCAGTCATCTTTGACAGAACTCTAGCTAAAAGCTCCGGCATTGCTCCCAGAAATTAGGTAGAGGGCGAGCAAACCGGAAAAACCTTAGCCATCTAGCTGGAGATAACCGCCTCACTTCTGTCCAAATGCCCGTACCGCCTTAGCTAGAGCGAAAGTGATAGGATGAGTATAAAAATGTCCCCTTATAGAGATGGCATTTAATGGTTAACCGTTAAGAACTGGGAACTTTAAAATGTGTGAAATTTAAAGCATTTTAGTCCCTTCCTCTTAACCCTTAATCGTTTAATCTCTAGACTTAGACTAATCGCGCTCTAGAAATCTTCCCCTCCTGCTATGTTTAAAAACTTACTGGGCGACCCCAATACACGCAAGCTCAAAAAATTTCAACCAATAGTTACCGATGTCAACGTTTTGGAAGACGAAATCAAAGCGTTGAGTGATGAACAACTAAAAAGCAAAACAGTAGAATTTCAACAGCAGTTAGAAAAAGCTACATCAGATCGCGAACGGGAAGAGATACTTGAAGACCTCTTACCAGAAGCTTTTGCAGTTGTGCGGGAAGCAGGGTGGCGAGTCTTGGGAATGCGCCACTTTGACGTTCAACTTTTGGGTGGCATTGTCCTGCATAAAGGACAAATCGCCGAAATGAAAACCGGAGAAGGAAAAACCCTAGTTTCCACCCTCCCAGCTTACCTGAATGCCCTGTCAGGCAAAGGCGTTCACATCGTTACGGTGAACGACTACCTGGCACGCCGTGACGCTGAGTGGATGGGGCAGGTACACCGCTTCTTGGGCTTGAGTGTTGGGTTAATCCAGCAGGGTATGGGGCCGATGGAGCGGCAACGCAACTATGCCTGCGATATCACCTACGCCACCAATAGTGAGTTGGGCTTTGACTACCTGCGCGACAACATGGCAACCTCAATGGCGGATGTCGTGCAACGACCTTTTAACTACTGCGTAATTGACGAAGTAGACTCGGTACTCATTGACGAAGCCCGGACGCCGTTGATTATTTCCGGACAGGTAGAGCGACCGACACAAAAGTATCTTAAGGCAGCGGAAATTTCGCGATCGCTACAACCGGAAGAACACTACGAAGTCGATGAAAAAGCCCGCAACGTCCTGATGACTGATGAGGGCTTTGCCGAAGCCGAGAAACTTCTGGAAGTTCAGGATTTGTTTGATCCGAACGATCCTTGGGCGCACTACATCTTTAACGCCATCAAAGCCAAGGAGTTGTTTACCAACGATGTCAACTACATTGTTCGTAACGACGAAGTCGTAATCGTCGATGAATTCACCGGACGGGTATTGCCGGGACGCCGTTGGAGTGACGGCTTGCACCAAGCAATCGAAGCCAAAGAACGGGTTGACATTCAAAACGAAACCCAAACCCTAGCAACAATTACCTATCAAAACTTCTTTCTGCTGTATCCCAAGCTCGCCGGGATGACGGGTACTGCCAAGACGGAAGAATCCGAATTTGAAAAAATCTACAACCTGCAAGTCACCATTATCCCCACCAACCGACCCTCTGGACGTCGAGACGTACCCGATGTGGTTTACAAGAATGAACCGGGAAAGTGGCAGTCGGTTGCTAACGAATGCGCTGAAATTCACGAAACTGGACGCCCGATTCTGGTGGGAACGACAAGCGTAGAAAAATCAGAATACCTTTCTAGACTCTTAACAGAGCGCAATGTCCCCCACGAACTGCTGAACGCCCGACCAGAGAACGTTGAACGGGAATCAGAAATTGTCGCTCAGGCAGGTCGTAAAGGAGCGCTGACGATCGCCACTAACATGGCAGGACGCGGGACAGACATCATTTTGGGCGGTAACTCCGATTACATGGCACGCCTAAAGATGCGCGAGTACCTCATGCCTAGAATTGTGCAGCCGGAAGCGGAAGATGCCCTCACCCCCATGACCGTTCCTGGAGCCAGCAAGCGCTCTGGCGGTCAAGGTTTTGCCCCTGGCAAGAAAGCAAAAAGCTGGAAAGCCAGTCCACAAATTTTCCCCATCGATCTGAGCCGCGAGACTCAACAAAAGCTCAAGGATGCTGTCGATTTTGCAGTACAGGTCTACGGTGAGCGGAGTTTACCGGAGCTAGAAGCAGAAGATAAGATCGCCGTGGCGACGGAAAATGCCCCAACGGATGATCCCGTAATCCAAAGACTGCGGGAAGTCTACAAGACAATTCGGGAAGAATACGAAGTCTACACAGAGCGCGAACACGAAGAGGTGATACAACTCGGCGGTTTGCACGTTATGGGTACAGAACGTCATGAATCTCGCCGAATTGACAACCAATTGCGGGGACGCGCCGGACGCCAAGGCGACCCAGGTTCAACCAAGTTCTTCCTGAGTTTGGAAGATAACCTATTGCGGATTTTTGGTGGCGATCGCGTTGCCGGATTGATGGAAGCCTTCAAGGTTGAAGAAGACATGCCCATCGAATCGAAGATGCTGACTCGCTCCTTAGAAGGTGCCCAGAAAAAAGTCGAAACCTTCTACTACGACACTCGCAAACAGGTGTTTGAGTACGACGAGGTGATGAATAACCAAAGACGCGCCATCTATGCCGAACGCCGTCGCGTCTTAGAAGGGCTAGACCTCAAAGAACAAGTCATCCAGTATGCCGAAAGGACAATGGATGACATTGTTGATGCCTACGTCAACCCTGAGTTACCGCCGGAAGAGTGGAAGCTAGATAAATTGGTGGAGAAGGTCAAAGAGTTCGTCTACTTACTGCAAGACCTTGAACCCGATCATCTAGATGACATGACCGTGGCGGAAATCAAAATCTTCTTGCACGAAGAAATCCGCAAAGCCTATGACCTCAAAGAAGCCGAAGTCGATCGCATTCAACCTGGATTGATGCGCCAAGCGGAGCGGTTCTTTATCTTGCAGCAAATTGACACCCTCTGGCGCGAACATTTGCAGTCTATGGATGCACTACGTGAGTCCGTGGGCTTACGGGGTTACGGACAGAAAGACCCCTTGGTTGAGTACAAACAGGAAGGGTACGAAACTTTCTTGGAAATGATGATCGACATTCGCCGCAATGTCGTCTACTCCCTGTTCCAGTTCCAACCTCAAGGACAGCCGCAAGCCGTCTAGATAAGGTAAAACTTAGAAGGAAAAAGATCGAGAATGAAAACCTCTCGATCTTTTTCTTTTTATTGCAACGTCTCTACAGGATTGTGGTCAACAATCAATAGGGGGATGATAAGTCCGGATTTGGTATCAGTAGCTAATACAGAAGGGGCGCATCCAGTACGCCCCTTCTGCTAAAACGGTGGTGTAGGAAAATTACGACTATTCGATGTCGATTGAGGTGGGGGCTGAAGAACCTGTTGGTATTGTGGTGGTTGTAGTGGAGGGTTTGCGGAAGTCTAAGTAGAGGCGATCGCGCCAATCAAAAAATGTTTCGTAAACACTGCTATCCGCCAAGCCTGGAATCCCTTTGCCTTTTAGGGCTTCTGGCAAATCTAGATAGGGGCCAGAGGGAAACTTCAGCACCATACTCAAACCCGCTACAGCAAAGTCTGCCAGGGTTGGGTGGTCAGTCACCAGGTAAGGGTTATCTAACAGCAGCAAACTCAGGGCTTCTAAGTCTTGCTTCAACCCATCCATCGCTTCTTTAATCGCATCACTACCGTAGCCGACACCTGCACCAACCAGCTCAAATAGTTCTGAGGGAACGGCACCGACAAGGGTTTTGAGGAAGTCTGGTGTTGTGTTGGGCAAAATTGCTGTGCGGAAGCGTTGATTTTGGTTTAACGCCCCTACCAAAGCCTTTCTACCCTTCAAACCAATAGATTCATCCGCCCATTCTTCCATCAGCAGACAAAGCCCCCGTTGTTTAGGGTCAGAGGGGATAATTGGTCTGTCGGGATAGGTGCGTTCTAGGTACATAGCGATCGCTGTTGAGTCAGCAATGACAGTGTTCCCATCCTTCAACACAGGTACCCGTCGTTGACCAGACAGGCGAAACAGGTCTAACTGTCCGATACCCGGTGTCACCTCGATTTTACGGTACGCCAATCCCTTGTAATCAAGTATCAGCCGCACTTTCTCCGAGTAGTGCGACAGTTCAAATTGATACAATTCCAACATTTATAATCTCCTTACTGCTTTGGGAAAACACTGACAATTTAACGCTTTGGGCCTGTTTTCGCCTAAAAAGGCACTAAATTTGTAAAAAATCTACCCTAAGAATTAAACTCGTCATTACTTGCTATTAGACAGGTTTCTGTTGTTCAGCTAATATCCCAGCCAAGCTTTTTGTAATCTCAATAATTTAGTAGCTGTAATTTCAGACAAGTGAGAACTAAAATTTTTAGTTCTATTTCTAACTTGAATCAAGAAAAAATCACAATTTTTATTGAATAGAATAACTGTCCATAAATGAAAAACCCCCACCTTTGTTGTGGAGGTTTGTTGCCAAGTACTAACTTAGTGAGGCTAAAGTTTTTTACTTACGCAGCTCTGCGGGTGAACAAGCCCCAGAGGAAGATGAGAATCATTGCGCCAATAATAGCAAAAATGATACTGGGGATAGATAAGGTTGCTGCTGTTGCCCCGGCTGTTGTCCCAAATAACAATCCACCGAGGTAGCCACCTAATAAAGCACCCAAGATACCTAATCCCATCGTGGCTAGGATACCGCCACCTTGATGACCGGGATAAATGGCTTTAGCAATAGCACCAGCAATCAAACCTAAAACGATCCAAGCAAGAATACCCATAATTTTTTCTCCGTTTTTTTTGAAAAATTTATTTTTTGTTTCGTTGTATCTACGATATCAATCGCAGCAGAACAAACACTCTATCAGAGGGAAGAATCATAGGGTATAGACAAAAACATGAGTTTATTCGGAGGTTTTGGCGGCAGATGAGGGCAGGTTTTTCTTGTATTTTGGTAGTTTCTTAAGCCCCTAAGTTATTCTTAAAACTAAAGTTACAGCCTGATTAAGCACTACGTCTTTTGGAGGGTAGGGTAGGCAGTACCGTCATATTTTTGCTGAAGATGAAACTAAGCCTGTGCATGATTGTGAAGAACGAAGTCGCCACGTTGCCACAGACGTTGAACAGCGTCCAAGGCGTTGTAGATGAAGTTGTAGTCTTAGATACTGGTTCTACTGACAGTACTCCTGCTCGGGCTAAAGAATTGGGGGCTGTGGTTTATCACTTTGAGTGGTGTAATGACTTTGCTCTAGCTCGCAATCAAGCCTTGCAATATGTACAGGGCGATTGGGTGTTAGTTTTAGATGCGGATGAGGTGCTAACGCCAGAAATTGTGCCACAACTACGGCAAGCAACCCAGAGCGATCGCCACTTAGTTATCAATCTCATCCGCCAGGAAGTCGGAGCTTCCCAGTCTCCCTATTCTTTAGTGTCCCGTCTTTTTCGCCGTCACCCAGACCTTTACTTCTCCCGTCCCTATCACGCGATGGTAGATGACAGCGTACAAGTTCTATTACAGCGAGAACCTCACTGGCAAGTTGTTTCCCTCTCTCCCGTAGCCATCTTGCACTACGGCTACCAACCCAAAGCGATCGCCGCCCAAGACAAATACACGAGGGCGCGGCTAGCGATGGAAAAATTTTTGGCAAGCCATCCGGATGACCCCTATGTATGCAACAAATTAGGGGCACTCTATATCCAAACCGAGCAATTCCCAGAAGGCATCGCCCTGTTAGAACGAGGTCTATTATCCAATCAAGCCGATGCTCCTGTGTTGTTTGAGTTGCACTACCACTTAGGCAACGCTTACACGCGCCTGCGGGAATTGAACCAAGCAGTCACTCACTACCAAGCTGCCCTCCAGCAACCGCTCCTCCCTCAGCTCAAACTCGGTGCTTACAATAACTTGGGCAACTTGCTCCTTGGTGCTGGAGATTTGCCGACGGCAAAAATTGTCTATGAAACAACATTAAAAATTGACCCCAACTTTGCTGTCGGTCACTACAATCTCGGCATGACGTTGAAAGCATTAGGTGAGTTTGAATCAGCGATCGCTACCTACCAGCAAGCGATTCGACTCAACCCCGACTACGCTGAGGCGTATCAAAATCTCGGTGTGGTACTACTCAAACTTGGCAAAGTGCCGGAAAGTTTGGCGGCATTTACAAAAGCGATCGCTCTCCACGCCCCACACAACCCCACGGAAGCGCAACGCTTACGTCAGGGACTCCTGGATTTAGGATTTCAGGTGTGAGGCAAGGGGAGCAGGGGAGCGGGGGTGCAGGGGTGCAGGGGTGCAGAGGAACGGGGGAGCGGGGGTGCAGAGGAGCGGGGGAGAGGAAGAGAACCAATAACCCCTTTCATCCTTCATCCTTCATACTTCATCCTTCATCCTTCATCCTTTTTCCCCCACTCAGCACTCAGGACTCAGCACTCAGGACTCTCTTCCTAAGCTCCGACTACGTGAGGGACTTCAACAACTCGTTGGAAAAAGTAGCCCGTTCCCCGTGCAGTCATAACTAGTTCTGGTTGCTTGGGGTTTTCTTCGATTTTGGCTCGCAATCGAGAGACATGGACATCTACCAGGCGCAAGTCATCGCTACCTCTAGGAGCATAACCCCAGATCGTTTTCAAGATATCCTCACGAGTCACAGCCGCTCCTGAGTTGCTCACTAAAAGTTGCAGCAAATCAAATTCTATACCTGTTAGCCGCACTAACTCCTGACCTAAATACAGCCGTCGCTTGTTGGTATCAAGGCGGAGTCTGCCCAATTGTATGACACCTGAACCCGTAATTTTAGAGGGGTTGTTGGCTGTGACACGACGCAAAATGGAACTCATACGAGCTTCTAGCTCTTTTGGGGAGAAGGGTTTGACAATATAGTCATCGGCTCCTAGTTGCAATCCGGTGATCCGATCGGCGACATCTCCCAACGCTGTCAGCAGGATCACTGGCACATCCGATTCTTTGCGTATTTCTTGGCAGACGTAATAGCCATCGCGCTTTGGCATCATTACATCTAAGACAACTAGGTCTGGTGATTCTTTGTAGAAGACATCCAGTGTTTCTTCTCCATCAGCGGCAGTGACGACGTCGTAACCAGCCATAGAAAGGCGGGTTTTCAAAATTCGACGGACAGCCGCTTCATCATCTGCTACTAGGATTTTGGTGTTGTGATTTTCCACCCTTTTTAATACTCCTTATCAAACTCTCAAGTTAAATACGTTAATCAGCGTTGGTCTCTCAAGCGACTGGGCTGAGACGAATCTGAGACACTAACTGATGAAAACTGAGCGTGTTTTTGGTGCAAAAAAAGCAAAGTTTGAAGCAGCGATCGCGACTCATGAGCAAAGCGGTCTGCTCACTTGTACCAGCAATCGGTCACTTGCACAGCCGCTGTAATGCTTTTACCTACGGTGTTGTTATCAAAACGATAACACATATTATCGGGGGTTGTCTCAACGACAGCGCACGAGCGACTGCGGGGGTGACAAAGTTAGGCTTCAAGCCAGCTAGTTAAATTTTCAGTTACGTATATTAATTATCTGTTACAACTGGCTAGGCTTTAACAGGCTTTTAAATTAATTAATTTTCACAATTTCCTATAGCTTGACTGACGACTGCTATTATCTACACTTGATCAACTCTCAAGCGGTTATTGAAATGATGGCATGGCAAACCCATTCATTGGTGTCAGAGTTTCTCCTGAGCTAAATGAGGCGATCGCTGCTCGGATGAGAGAAACCGGGCAATCAAAATCAGATGTGGTTATAGCCGCACTACGAAGCTACCTAGGAATATCTTCGCCTCAGGAGCGACTAGACGCCATCGAACAGCGGTTGTTAGCCCTAGAAGAAATGGCTGGAGAAGCGCAAAGCTCAGAAATCAAGCAACACTCAGAGTGCCATCGGGCAAAAGGAACACAAAAGTAGTCTACTCGCTCGTTAATCGCCACAGGCAAGATAATGGTCGTTTCTCAGTCGGCATCAACCTTCCCCCGACTGGGAACAGGACGCCTTAAATTTCTTTTCCCATTCCCGGCGGCTCTCAGGTGATCAGATAAAAAAATAGCCTGCACAGGCAGGCTTGTTTTCTAGAGTCGCAGAATTCTTCAATAAATGAGGAATTATAGACGGGCTTGTCTTTCAAGTTTTCAGAGGGTTGTTCCTTCCTCCCTAACTGCCAGTCCCTAACTACACCTCGTCGAGGTCATCATCGTCATCTTCCTCGTAGGCACTATCCTCAACCCCCATCAACTCAGAAATTTCTTCTTCATCAATTAGACGGTCTTCAACAACTTCGCGGGCGATCAAGCGACCAGCAGCTTCTAGCCAGTCCAGAAGAGAATCTTCTTGCTTGGCAGGAATGACATCAGCTAGCTGCTCACGAGGTTCTTCGCGTAAAGAAGGATTGTACATAGGGCAAGATTCAATGGGTGATATAACAATTGATTGACTAGGATAAAGCTTTTAGAGTCTCCCAGGGAAAATTGCCAAATAAACGCTCGGAAGATTGTCAAAAAACTTATCAATCCTACGCTAACATCTCAGCCAAATTAATGAAGAAACCGGGAATGCCAATCGGGTGAAATATGGGAATAGACAACCTTGAAGACTTACGGACAACGAGATTAGCCCAGGTAAATGCAGAAATGATCAGTAAATCACAACTATTAGAGGCGATCGCCGGAACCAATCGGGGTTTATTAGCAACAGACGCCGACAAAGTGGCTATCCTTTCAGCCATTGCCCAGTTGGAAGACCACAACCCCACTCCTAGACCCCTTGAGGCAAGCGATCGCTTAGACGGAAACTGGCGTCTCCTCTACACCACCAGCAAGGGATTACTGAATCTTAACCGCGTTCCCCTGCTCCAGCTTGGGCAGATCTATCAATGCATCCGGACTTCTACCGCAAAAATTTACAACATTGCTGAATTCGGAGGACTGCCCTACTTAGAAGGCTTAGTCGCCGTAACAGCACAATTTGAACCGATTTCCCAACAGCGCGTTAAGGTGAAGTTCGACCGTTCAATTTCAGGTTTGCAGAGCTTAATCAGCTATCGCTCTCCCAAAGAATTTATTCATCAAATAGAAATCGGCAAAAAGTTTCCCGCGATTGACTTCAACATTGAAAGCGGCGATCAACAAGGTTGGCTAGATACCACCTATCTCGACGATCAACTCCGCATCGGTAGAGGCAACGAGGGCAGCGTATTCGTGCTAGCCAAGGTTTAAATTCGTTGTCAGTCCTATGTACTCAACTCCCACCCCACTCTGGCGATTATCCCAAGGACAGCTCAACTTACTGGCAACTTGCCCTCGGAAGTTTCAGCATATCTACTTTGAGCAGTTAGGTTCTCCCGTGTCTCCCGAGCAACTAGAGCGTCAAGGATTGGGAAGTCGCTTTCACTTGCTCATGCAGCAGCGGGAGTTAGGGCTACCTGTAGAACGGCTGGCTCAGGAAGATGCCCAGATGCATCGCTGGGTTACGGCATTAGTTGAGACGGCTCCAGAGATTTTGCAGCCGAATCCAGAGAGTTTCCGCGACTCAGAACATTTGCGAACTGTAGTCGTTCAGGATTACTTACTGACCGTTATCTACGACTTGTTGATTGCCGACACTACAAGCGCTCAAATCCTCGATTGGAAAACATACCTGCGACCCAAAGACCGCCGCTCGTTAGCAAAAGACTGGCAGACGCGCTTGTATCTCTACGTGTTGGCAGAAACAAGTGACTATCTGCCAGAACAACTGTCTATGAGTTACTGGTTTGTCCAGTCCCGCCCAGAACCACAGAGCGAAAAATTCACTTACAACAGTACCCAGCACGAACAAACTCGCCAAGATCTCAGGGCGCTTTTGACGCAGCTCACCTCATGGCGAGAACGCTACCAAACTCAGGGAATTGATTTCCCACAGGTTGCTCCAACTGTAGGTGATTGCCAGACCTGTAATTTTGTGGCGCGTTGTGACAGAACCGAAGAAAGCCTGTCAACTAATGAAGAGGACAGGCTACGGGATTTAGCTGATATTCAGGAAGTCTCTCTTTGAGATCGCTCAGTAGTCTGTGGAAGGCAGGTTGCTGCCAGGATAGGACATTGACCGATGAAACTGGAAGTCAGCTGAGAGCTGTACTCAGCTCACTCTTTACTCTTCACTTTGAGAGATTTGAGCTTAATGAAGCGAGTCTAATTTCTCGTCTTGTTGGAGGATGACTCTGAAGCAATCTGCGCTTATTGTCAAACAATTGCCCCTAAAAGGCGTTTAGCATCCTCGTTAGCAAAAGGAACAGTTCAAAATGGAATTACAAGGAGTCATCTTAGATGTTGATGGCACATTAGTTTTGAGTAATGATGCTCACGCTCAGGCTTGGGTGGAGGCATTTGCCGACTCAGGTTATGAGGTGCCGTTTGAGAAGGTGCGACCGCTGATTGGGATGGGTGGCGACAAAGTTCTCCCGAAGCTAGTACCAGAACTGAATGATGAAGAAGGGGACGGAAAAAAGATTTCCCAACGGCGGAAGGAATTGGTGATTAATCACTATGCTGCCAATCTAAAACCGACTAATGGTTCTCGGCAGTTGGTATTACAAATGCAACGTGCGGGATTGAAACTCATTGTTGCGAGTTCCGCCACGAGTGAAGAACTTTCCCTGCTGCTGAAAGCGGCACAAGTGGATGACTTACTCACTGAGACGACATCATCAAGCGATGCGGACAACTCCAAACCGGCACCAGACATTGTGGAAGTTGCATTAAAGAAATTAGACCTGCCACCAAGCGAGGTGGTGATGCTGGGAGATACACCCTACGATATCGAAGCAGCAGGAGGCTGTGGGGTGGGTGTGATTGCGGTACGTTCTGGTGGTTTTGATGACGAACAACTCAAAGGGGCGATCGGGATCTATGATGACCCGGCTGCCTTATTAGCTGACTACTTTCGGGAAACATTAGGGGAAGACGAAGCCTAGGATTACTGAGGTGGGATTGATGAAAGCGATCGCCTCTAGAGGATTTGGCTGCGGATTTTCCGGTCGTTCTTGGGGAACCACGGTTAACGACAACTCGACGTTGTCATCATCCACCCATCCAGAATAATGCTTCACGCGAGTAGACTGCTGGGTAAGATTTAGCAACTCCAAATCACCGCGCAGGGCGTAGGTTTCTGGGCGGTTATTCCCTTGTACTTCGTTAGAACCGATACCTGATGGCCCTATTCCCACTAAGTTAAGCGCCACTTCATCCAATCCGCGCTCAAAGCGTGCGCCATTCCAATGCCATTCACGACCTGACCAAAAAACGGCGGGTTTTCCCGGTTCCATCTCTGAGCGGATTGCTGCAAAATCTGAGGGGAAGGTTTGTATACCCTGGTCTTCCAAGGTCACGGTGAAACCTTCAGGATATCTCACCTCATAGCGACCTTCACGGGTTTCAAAATCCGCTGGCGAATACCAAAGTACTTCTACCGTATTTTGATTGCTCGTTGGTGATAAGGTCGTTGCGGGTTGTTTGCTCAACAGCGAACTGTAGAGGGGGATGCCTGCCTGAGGAATTGGCGTCAAGAGGGCAAAGCGATCGCATGACCAACTACTGGGATTCTCCGCCGCTTGCCACTTAACTTGACAAATCCCATTCCCTGTAGCTACCCAAATGGTGTCATTTTCTAAGTTCAATTTGTTAGGAATTGCCCCCACAATCGGGCTGTTGTTGACATTGTAATAATTGATGTCTCCTGACTGAAGATTAGCTCCATTAGGGCGATAGGAAACTAATCCCATTCCCGGTAAATAAGGATTCCCTTCCCCACTAATTTGCGTCCCCAGCCAAAATACAGGATTATCCGGTTCTCCTGCGATCGCTAAATCAGTGATTTGCTGCCGTCTAATTTCCTGGGGTTGAATGAGAGTGAATTGATTATCTTCCGGGTTATAGCTGACAATTGTGGCAATTCCACTGAACCCTTCACCTTGTTCAAACGCCACAGAAAAAAATAAGCGATCGCTATACTCAACCTCGGCTGTAATTCTCGGCACTCCCAAACCTGAGCCGAGATTTTCCTTCGTCAAATCTTCCAGGGTGTAAAGAGTTTGACGCTGGGGTTGCTCGCTATTGGGAGGGGTCAGTTCAAAAACAACTTCTGTGGCTTCTCGTATTTGTCCATCACTTGAAGGGTTCGGTTCGAGACGGACTCGATACTGATAAGTCTCTCCGCCCAATTCAATTGTTTTAAGAGGAGGATTGGTCAGTTGTTGTTGATATACACTTCCTTCTGGCGGCTTAAGATCGTTAGGTAAAGTTCCTTGTTGTACTGCCCAACTCTCATTGCCTCGACAGAAGACAAAATCGTGGTTGAGAGTTTGAAATGTTACTGTGTCCGCATTAGTAACAATATTACGAATCTGGTAATCAAAAGCTTCGTAAAGATTCTCACCCTTGGTATGTGTAATTGGCAAAGAAGTCGAATTTTGAGGGCAGTTTGCTGAATTACCAACGGCTTGAGTAGATTGATTCGGCGGTGAAGTACAAGCGTTCAGCAGACCGATTAAACCGAGAAGAGTTAGGGAACGTTTTCTGATAACCATGAAAAAGCTGTTCAGTCATTGTTGAGAGGGAGTCAGTTTTTATCTAGATAAAAATTCACTTCCCTACTCTATGACTACAAGCCTAATCAGCCAGTTCCAGACGAAAACGTTGCAACTCTTTCTGTAAAAATTTTCCCCATTCAGCCGCGAGGGGAATTTCTGTAAAGGGAACTTTAATTGAGGAATTAGATAAGAGAAACTCTAAGGCGATCGCGCGACCTCTTTTTGGAGGTAATTCTAAATCAGCAACTTTGCCATCTACCAAAAGATGGATAGACTTAACATCATTCAGCGAAAATGTTTCTGGCCCAATAACTCCCTTGCGAGTTGGTTTTCCCCAGGTTAATTCATCGCCCTTTTGACCGAGCATCGAGTAGATATCGTACTTCGCCCGTTCAAAGTTGCTTGCCCAGTTGCGGTAGGCTTCAACTTTTTGATACTCATTCCAACCCGCCCAGGCAAGCCAGATAAACACTACCAAGAGGGGCAACCAGAGCAAACCGCGTTCCATTTTGAATCTCTACTCTCCATCGATAATTGTACTAATAGATATCTTGCACGTTTGAGATGGGAATTGCATCGCGATAGAGATAGACTCTACTAAGGGGGCTACCCGTAAAGCTTGCCTTTTATAGCCCAAATTCTCTGGGTTAACGAGCTGCATCAGCTACTAATCTATCTAAGAGTAAAGAATGTTTGTAAACGGATTGACAACCTTAAGCCGATTGAAGTTGTCCTGCACCTTGAAAAATTTACTCCTTTGAATTCCTCAAATCTCCTCAAAAAGTTAAAATATATTAAGAAGTGTAGAGCAAATTATGAATCATCTTCCCTTAGAGGAAATTTCTGCCCAATTAGAAAGTGAAAATTTACGCGATCGCATGGTAGCCCTAGCCTCTTTGCGGGAAGTTCCGGCAGATGAAGCGGTGCCTTTAATCAAAAAAGTTTTAGAAGACAAAAATCTGCAACTGCGTTCGATGGCAGTTTTTGCCTTGGGGATTAAGAAAACCGCAGAGTCCTATCCCATATTAGTAAAGCTGCTAGAAACTGACCCCGATTACGGCATTCGTGCGGACGCCGCTGGTGCATTAGGGTATTTAGGCGATCAAAACGCCTTTGAGCCGTTAGTGCGAGCGTTCTATGAAGATACGCAATGGTTAGTGCGTTTTAGCGCCGCCGTGTCCCTAGGAAATCTTAAAGATCCGCGTGCTGAGGAGGTACTGAAGCACGCCCTTGATAGCGAAGAGGTGGTGCTTCAGCAAGCCGCAATTGCGGCATTAGGGGAAGTGAAAGCCACCAACGCCGTGGATGATATCTTGCGCTTTGCCCAATCTGACGACTGGTTAGTGCGTCAACGTCTAGCAGAAGCCTTAGGACACCTCCCTAGCGATAAAACCCTTCCTGCCTTAAAATTTTTGGAAAAAGACAACCATCCCCAAGTTTCTCAAGCCGCTAGTATCTCGATTCAGCGACTGGAAAAAGCCTCCTAGTCTTAACGTTTGTGGGTTAGTTTTCCCGTCAAAGCAACCCGCAAGTAGTGCATCGCTAGCTCAGAGGCGATCGCTTACCCAAAAAGATCAGATCTAAAGCCCCGCCCTTACTTCGACCCTGAGCTAGCCGAAGGGTAAAACAGGCTACTTCGACTAAGCTCAGCGTTCGACTGCCCTTCGGCAGGAGTTCGGCGAAGGCTCACTCGAGCCGCTCAGGAACCGCGCTCACGCCGAAGTCACAAGTCAGTAACCTTTAGGGCGGCTTTACCCAAGGTAATCAGACTTGAATTCTGAGGAGAGTTGAAAGTGATAAAGTTAGAAAAGCGGTAAAGCGCATAGATAAAAAGCGAATTAGGTCTAGCGGTCAGCTTCTGAACCGTCACCCAGGTAACAAAAACCCGTGTTTCTTGTACAAACGCGGAAGCGAGCAAAACGAGAATTTAATAAATCTCGCTTTCAACACCGTCGGGCAGTCGGTATAGGCTTTCTGAGGGTTAAGTCATTGGACTCCCGATCAAGAAAGAATCTCCTCCTATAAACGGCGGGGGATTGTCAAAATCGGGATGGCAGGTTGCAAATTATTAACGCCCAATTACTTCATTCATGAATATTAAAGAGTTTTTTGAGCAGAGTGCGGGAAAGTGGTTTTCCCAGCGTACCAGTCACCATCTCGCCTTCAAACAATCGGAAAGTGGCAAATCCAATCTCACTATTGAAATGCTGGAAGTTGACGACCCAAAAGTAATTCAACTTTGTGAACAATACGAAGTTGACCCCAAAGAGGCGCTATGTGGTGCACGAGTCAGCTGGGAAGGCACGATGGAATGGGATGAAGAAAAACACGAAGGCTCTACTGTCTTAGTCCCCGTTCCTGATGCCGATCACCATCAGAAGGGTCGCCTGCTCAGAGAAATGGGCTATGCCGAAAAAGCTCCCGTTGCAGGTCGCTACGTCATGGGAGATGACGACGCTCTCACCTTAATCACCGACTACGAGACAATGTACTCTGAGGAGCGTCTCTGGTTCGCTAGTCCTAACCTCCGGCTGCGTACCAGCATTCTGAAGCGCTTTGGCGGCTTTAGCATGGCGTCCTTGTCCTCCGAAATCCGCATGGGCGTTACACAAGCATCCACTCCAGCTACCGATACAGCAGCGAATGTTTAACGGGGAATGAGGAGCAGGGGAGCAGGGGGAGCAGAGGTGCAGGGGAGCAGGGGAGCAGGGGAGCAGGGGAGCAGGGGAGAGGAAGAAAACCAATAACCCCTTTCATCCTTCATACTTCACCCTTCATACTTCACCCTTCATACTTCACCCTTCATCCTTCACCCTTCATCCTTTCTCCCCGACTCAGGACTTAGAACTCTCACTTTTGTTTCTCAACCACGGCTTTGAGTTTGAGAGAAAAGCCAGAGTTATCGGGTGGTGGAGTGAATTGGTCAATGGGTTGTTTACTGCTGTCGTGACGCGACCAATCCGGCTCGTAGGCAGCTTTTTTCTCAGGGGCTGGTTCTGGTTCTGAGTGGCTATTGGGTGGGGGTGGTAGTACGATGTCGCTCAGTACGGCTGGCGGGTTCTTGGGGCGATCGCTTTCTGGTTTTGTCTCGGCGATCGCTTCTGAAACTAGAGCTTTAGGAGCAATTTCCTCTAGCTGGGGAGCGACTAGCACCTGTGGTGAGATATCTTCTGGAGTACCCTCAGGATCACTTTCGGTTAGCAAAGGCAAGAATTCTTCTAGGTCTATCTCAGCAAGGGGAGTATTTGAGGGAGTTGTGAAACTTTTGGGCAATTTTCGACAAATCAGCCGCTCAAATTCGTGATTGAAGCGGTAAATGGGCTGACCCCGTCGCTTCCAAACAGCCAAGATTTGCTCAACAGAAACAGCTTTGTACCGCCCTTGATACAAAGCTTCAATAATGCTCAGGCGCACCCAATCTGCCGGATAGTGCTTGAGCCAATAGTTTACTAATGCTTGGGCACTGTAACCTTTCCGGTCAAATCCGTAGTGACTGAGTAATGCCGTTGCATACGCAGCGACTGTAGTTTTAGTTGCCTCCCTCATCAGACCTTCAACGTACAAGACCAGAAACAATATAAGGTGAATTGAACGCCGTCAAGCGTCCGGCTTGAACTAATGCTTGATGCACCATCGCGGCTGCCTCGGCTCGTGTAGCTTCTCTTTTGAGTTGTAGTTCTAACGGATCGGGGTAGTTAACGATGATACTGGCTTGTGTTGCGGCGGTAATCGCACTCGCGGCGTAGTTGGGAATTGTCTGGCGGTCTTTGTAAATTGCCAAAACCTTTTCATCGGTTGGGGGTAGTGACAGCCCATTGACGAGAGACAAAATGAGTTCTAGGCGTCGCAAGGGCTTTTGGGGCTGGAATGTTTGGTCAGGAAACCCAGAGAGGAAACCACTACGATAGGCGTCTTGGATGGCGGCTAATGCCCAAAAGTTCGCCGGGATGTCGATGAACCCAATCACTGGACGTTTGGGGGTAGGATTGAAGGCTTTGACCAAGAGGGCAGCATATTGGGCACGATTAAGCATAGCATCCGGCTTGAAGCTGCCATCGACAAAGCCTGTGATCAAATTCAGGCTAGCTAAACGACGGATGAACTCGGCTGCCCAATGTTCTTGGATATCGATAAAGGAAGACGCTACGGTATTGGGATTGACCAGATAGGGAGACGCCAGAGTTCCTACTTTACCCATGACCACCAGTACCTGATAAATCAACGCCGCCACCTCAGCCCGGGTAATCGGTCGCATCGGCTCTAGGGCATCCGGTTGAGGATAATTGACAACCAATTGACGTTGAGTCGCTGTGGCGATCGCTTCTGTAGCATAACTAGGAATTTGGGCGCGATCGCGATAAACTCCCAAGACCTCAGGATTACCCCCTTTCAGTCCTAACCCCCCTACCAACGACACCAGCGCCTGCACCCGCGTTAAATTTTGCCCCGGTCGAAAAGTGCCATCGGGAAAGCCAGAAATAAAGCCCATATTCGCCGCTTTCTGAATCGCGGCGGCTGCCCAAAACCCCGCCTTGACATCGCTAAACACTCCCGTCCCCGTTCCCCGCTGACGTGGTAAATCAAACGTCTTGGCAATTACCGCCGCATACTCAGCACGGGTCATACTCGCCTCTGGCTTAAAGGTGCCATCGGGAAAGCCACTGAGCAACCTGCGCCCTACCACGGCTTGAATCCAAGCTTCCGCCCAATACCCCGCCACATCCCTAAACTGAGCCGGGCCCATAATGGGAGTATTTACCTCCGCCACGGGTAACACCACAGCACCGCTGATGCGTGCTGGATTGAGCTGATTGCCCACGGATATTAACTCGATAGACGAGCTATTTTGCAGATCCACCTTGCCGTTATCTCGCAGGATATTCCCCGCAGGATCTTGGATAGACCCCAAATCCGGTCGAGCGTCCCCTGTAATCACTAATCCCCCCGCCGGATTTTTCTCAATCAAATTACGGCGTAGGACAGGCATAGCATTCCGAGATAGGAAAATCCCGACACGATTGGCAATCAGTTGGTTATCTGAGAGCAACGGAGCCGCGCGATCGCTCACGGCAATCCCGTAGCCCGTTTCCTGGCAAAGATTGTGCCGCACCTCTCCTTTAGCATTTCGCACGAAAAAAATGCCACTAGAGGCGTTTTTCACAAAAACATTATCAAAAACTCGCGGCTTCCCCGTCCCCGTGACAAAGACCGCTTCCCGACCGCAATTGGTAAACGTATTATTCGCCAAAATAGGGGAAGTAGACTCAATCCAAACCCCCGTACCCTCTTTAACGGCATTGGTGACGGTAACACCTCGCAGTTGGGCATCTGATTGGAGCAGCAATGTCGTATTTTGTTGATTAAACGTGGGACTAGAATACTTACCACTCCCCGTAATCAGAATGCCCTTCCCAATACCAGCTTCATTGCCCCGCACAATTACCCCCGCCGGGACACTCAGCGGAAACACTTCGCCATTTTTGGCATCATAGGTTCCAGCCGCCAATTGAATTGTCATTCCGGCTGTTGCCTGCTCAAGGGCTCGCATTAGGGTTTTTAAGGGAGCCGCCGTATCCCCAACCGCACTGTCCTTGCCCACGACTGGGTTTACATAGAGAGTAAGTTGAACCATGTTAATCATTAAATTGCTAATCGCTAACCGCCAATCCTTTTTCTGATATCCTTGCAAAGTTAATTGGCACCTATCTTAATTTTTTTATCGAACACCAGAGATATTATTTGCCAATGAGGCTCCACGGGCTATACATCATAAAGAAGCGATAAACATTCCTTCCTCACCGATTCAGGAGTTCGGACGACATTTCCAGCCAAATACCAGACGCTACAGGCACAATGACCTAAAAATCTTCCCTTATTCAGTGATTTACTGACTCAGCACTGAGGCTTCACAGCAACGCACCACTGAACTAATGACTATCAATGATTGAAGTTGAGCATTTAAGCAAAATCTACGGTGCAACTCCTGCCATTCAGGATGTCACCTTTGACGTGGAACCGGGAGAAATCTTAGGTTTTCTAGGCCCAAACGGTGCTGGAAAAACGACGACAATGCGGGTTTTGGCAGGGTACTTGCCCGCCACTAGTGGCACCGCCCGCATTGCGGGTTATGATGTCCACGAATATTCTATGGCGGTACGGCAGCGGATTGGGTATTTACCCGAAACGCCCCCGTTGTACCCAGAAATGACCGTTGAAAGCTTTTTACATTTTGTGGCGCGGATTAAGGGGATTTCCAGCGGCGATCGCGCTAACAAAGTCACCTCGGCCATGGCACGCTGCAACTTATCAGAAAAGCGCCAAGTCCTGATTCGCAAGCTTTCTAAGGGCTTTCGGCAGCGAGTCGGCATTGCTCAGGCGATCGTCCATGACCCCCCCGCGATCATTCTAGATGAACCCACCGTCGGACTTGACCCTCGGCAAATTATTGATGTTCGTAACTTAATTAAAAGCCTGGCTGGAGAGCATACCGTTATCCTCTCTACCCATATCCTGCCGGAAGTGAGCATGACCTGCAACCGCGTGGCGATCATCAATCGCGGTAAAATCGTTGCCACTAATAGCCCAGAAAACCTGATGGCACAGTTTTTTAGTCGGGGGTCAGGCTATGAGTTGGAAGTAGATGGAGACGCTACGGAACTGCAAAAACTCTTACAAGTGCTGCCAGGAGTCTGCTTAGTCGAACTGGTTCCGTCGCCGGATTTGCCAGTCAGCCGCTCCCTGCTCCGCGTCATCTCGGCACCGGGATCGGAACCGGGACGGGATTTGGTCGCTGTCACTGTGGGCGCAGGTTTGGGATTGCATGAAATGCGCCGCACTCGCGCCACACTAGAAGATGTCTTTTTAGAATTGACAACGCAGGAAACAAATGTTGCACCGTTAGCCCAGGACGAACGGTCGTCGGCATCTCTAGAGAACGAGGATTTAGAACTACAGAGCGAGGAGGAGTAATGGGTGTAATTATCGGCAACATCTTGGCAATTTTCCGCAAGGAATTGCAGGGATACTTTGCTTCGCCCTTAGCCTATGTGGTGGCAGGGGTGTTTTGGTTACTGGCAGGTTTCTTTTTTGTGGCAATTTTGCTCAGCCCGGAAGGGATCATTCAGCAGGTTGCCACCAGCGATCAACTAGGAGTACCAACGCCACCAATTGATGTTGCCTATGAGTTTTTACGCTACTTTCTCAGCGTTATGGGGTCGCTAGCATTATTTGTGCTGCCAATTCTTTCGATGGGATTGTATGCCGAAGAACGCAAGCGCGGTACTTTGGAACTGCTGGCGACCTCACCCATTACAAACTGGGTCGTTGCGGTGGGGAAGCTGCTAGGAGTAATCGCCTTTTTTACCGTCATGGTACTGCCGTTGCTGGCTTATGAAGCGATCGCCTTGGGGGCGAGCAATCCTCCGATTCAACCGGCTGTCCCTTTACTCGGTCATTTAGGCTTAATTTTACTAGCGGCTTCTATTCTTTCTTTAGGAATGTTTATCTCTTCCCTCACCGAAAGCTCAATTTTGGCAGCCATCCTCACCTTTGCCCTAATTTTATTTCTCTGGGTAATCGATCTAGTTGCCAAAAGTGTTGGCGGTTCCTTCGGTGAAGCCTTGGGTCATCTTTCGCTCCTGAAGCACTACAACAACCTGATACAAGGCGTTATGGATACCAGCAGTCTAGTTTTATTTGCCAGTTACATTATTCTCGGCTTATTTCTCACCGCCCAGTCAATTGAAGCCCTACGGTTCCAGCGGTCTTGATGGGGACTGGCTAATGGCTAGTGGCAATCAACGATGATTCATTGAACGATGAACCACGAACCATCACCAATTAATGACTTGGTTAATCCAATATGAAGACGGTTAAAAAGAACGCTAGATACTTCAAATATCTCTTTTTGTTTGGCCCACTCTTGGTAATCGCGGGGGTGACGGCGGGAATTGTTTCTGGTGCTTGGTCAGGGGTGCCGTTGGCGATATTGATTGCTGGATTCGTCATTATGGGACTGTGGCTGCTGGTAATTTCCGGCACCAAGGGTTTTTGGGGACGGCGTTCCACGCAGGCAGGAACGAATGCGATGATCGCAACGCTGTCAATGTTGGTAATTTTGGGGCTGATTAATTTTCTCAGCGTCCGTTATGGAACGCGAGTAGATTTAACGGAAAATCAACTCCTTAGCCTTGCCCCCCAATCTCAGCAGGTCGTTAGGAATTTAGAGCAACCTGTGAAGGTGTGGGTGTTTGACCCCAACCCTGACTTAAGCGATCGAGAACTACTGGAAAATTACCGCCGCTACAGCCCTAATCTAGAGTTCCAGTTTGTTGACCCCCAAGTACAACTCTCCCTGGCGGAGAAGTTCAAGGTGCAGTCGCCGCGAGAAGTGTATTTGGAGTATGGGGCCGAGCGACAGCTGTTGCAATCGTTGAGTGATACAGAACGGCTTTCGGAAGTTCGGTTGACGAATGCGATTGAAAGATTAACTAGCGATCGCATTGATACTGCCTACTTTCTCCAGGGTCACGGCGAACGCCCCTTAGAACTGGTAGAAGGCGGACTCGCCCAGGCGATTAGCCGCGTAGAAGAGAAGAACTTTATCCCCCAACCCCTAAACTTGGCAGATCGAGCTGCTGTGCCAGAAGATGCTTCTCTGGTAATTGTTGCCGGGCCAAAACGCCCGTTGTTTGAAGGGGAAGTCAGGGCATTAAGAGACTATCTGGCGACGGGAGGAAGCTTGCTGCTGATGATCGATCCGGATACTAATCCGGAACTGGATAGTCTTTTGGAAGATTGGGGGGTGGAAATCGATAACCGGATTGTTATTGATGCGTCGGGACAGGGACGGGTAGTAGGTTTAGGCCCAGCCACTCCCTTAGTCACCAACTACGGCGATCATCCCATCACTCAAGACTTTGGCAATGGGATTTCCTTTTATCCTTTAGCACAACCTGTACTGACGACTCCTGTAGATGGAGTCAGGGAAACGCCCTTGCTGCTGACCAATGAGCAAAGCTGGGCAGAAAGTACTCCTGAAACGCAACCGTTGGAGTTTAATGAAGAAGAAGGCGATCGCATTGGCCCCCTCGTTTTGGGTGTGGCACTCAGCCGCCAAACCAACACCCTATCAGCCTCACCCTCACCTAGCCCCGAAGCCTCACCTTCACCAGACGCCACTAGCCAGACGGAGCAAAAATCCTCAGAATCTCGCCTGGTGGTCATCGGCAACTCTAACTTTGCTACCAACAACTTATTTGAGCAGCAGCTCAATGGTGATGTCTTTCTCAATTCCGTCAGTTGGCTGGGTCAGCGGGATGAGCAAGCGCTCTCCCTTCGCCCTAGAGAGCAAACCAACCGCCGCATTAACCTCTCCCCAGTACAAGGCAGCGCTCTGGCTTGGATATCTCTTTTACTCGTCCCTTTGCTCGGTTTTACAACCGCTGGGGTGATTTGGTGGCGACGCCGTTAGGATTCTGGATGCAATTAAACATTCTCAAGCGTTTCTGATGAAATTACAGCGAACAACTCTGGTTTTGTTAGTTTCAGCCGTATTTTTAGGCGGTTTTGTCTATTTTTATGAAACTCAAGAGGCAACTCAGCGGGAAGTAGCTCAAGCTAAAGAAGGAACCATCTTTTCTTTTAAAGAAGAGGATATTCAGGCGTTTACGCTTAAAACTGAAGCAGAAACTTTAGCCTTTGAACGTGTTAGCGACGGAGAATTTGGCTGGCGGATGAAGAAACCGAAGGATGCTCCCGCTTCCGGTGCCGCCGTATCTTACTTACTCAATTTGTTTGAAGGAAAAAGCGATCGCACTCTCACTGTCCCGGCAAAAAATAGGGCTGAGTATGGGCTGAAAAATCCCCAGGCAACAATAGAAGTCAAGCTAAAAAATCAGCAAACTCACAAATTCCTTTTGGGAAAGCCCAACTTCGACCAAAGTTCCTTGTATGCCTTAACCGATCCACCTAATCAGACATCCCAGCAACTAGAGGTGATGTTAGTTTCATCAAACTTCGAGAATGCCGTCAATCGTCCTTTGTCAGAATGGGAACGCAAAGACGATGTGATTGATGGGAAAACATCAGATAGTACCGAGAAGCCTGTGGCTGAAGGAAAACCATCCGATAGCACCGAGAAGCCAGCGGCTAAAACGGAGGATACTAGCAACAAACCTGCGGCTGAACCGAAACCATCCGATAGCACCGAAAAGCCAGCGGCTAAAACGGAGGATACCAGCAACAAACCTGCGGCTGAAGAAAAACCATCCGATAGCACCAAAAAGCCAGCGGCTAAAACGGAGGATACCAGCAACAAACCTGCGGCTGAAGAAAAACCATCCGATAGCACCAAAAAGCCAGCGGCTAAAACGGAGGATACTAGCAACAAACCTGCGGCTGAAAATCAAGAGTAGCTAGATCGAATGGACATTACCACATTAAATATAGGTAGAAGGGAAGAAAGACAATGCTGGTCTTCCCTTGCTATCGTAGAGAGATCTTTCAATAACTCTCAGGGCAACCTCCTATCAACTCCCTAATCTGCCAGCCAGAAGTAATAAATTATGGATTCTCTGCTTTCCATCCTTGCCCCGATGATTTTGGTTGTCATTGGTTACGGTGTGGGGGCGACAAAAATTGTTAATGAGGGTAATGAAGCCTTAGTGGAGCGTTTAGGTCAGTATCACAAACGCCTTGATCCAGGGCTTAACTTCATCATTCCAATTATTGACAGAATTGCGGTGGAAGAAAGCACGCGTGAGCAGGTTCTAGACACCCAATCGCAGCAGGCAATCACCAAAGACAACATTGCTGTACAAGTCGATGCTGTCGTCTTTTGGCGGATTATGGATTTACAGAAGGCATATTATGAGGTTGAGCAAGTCGAAGACGCGATTGAAAATTTAGTAATTACGACATTGCGATCGCGGATTGGAGAATTGCCCCTCGATCAAACCTACTCTTCCCGAGCAGATATTAATAAGCGCATTTTAGAGCAGCTTGACGACGCTACCGGGGGTTGGGGCGTGAAGGTTAACCGCGTGGAAGTGCAAGAAATCAAGCCTCCCAGAACGGTATTGGAGTCCCTAGAGAAGGAACGCGCTGCCGAAAGCCAAAAACAAGCCGCCATCTTTGAAGCCGAAGGTACCGTAAAGTCGATCCAGATGATTTCCCAAGCCCTGATGAGTCAGCCGAATAGCGAGCAAGTCTTGCGTTTCCTTGTTGCTCAACGCTACGTCGAAGCCAATCAGAAATTGGGTGAAAGTAATAACTCTAAAGTTGTTTTCATGGACCCAAAGGCATTGTCAGAAGCTCTGACAGACTTAATGTCTACTCCAGAAAATCCCACTATTTCACCACCACCTCCACCCCAACAGCCTTAGGATTGGTGATGGGGAGGCGATTCTTCTCAGCACGCTATCAAAACAACTCTCAAGTCACCATTAGTCACCTTTTGTGCGCCAGATAGCATCAGCTACTTGACAGATATCGCGCATTTCTGCTACGTCATGTACGCGAAGGAGATCTGCACCGAGGGCGATCGCGCTTGCACAAGCGGCTCCTGTACCCCAGAGGCGTTTTTTAGGGTCAGGTTGGTCTAAGATGCGACCGATAAAGCTTTTCCGGGAAACTCCTACGAGAATTGGCACCCCTAGAGGGCGAAAATCTGGCAACTTCCGCAAAATTTCCAGATTTTGCTCCATATTTTTGGCAAAACCAATACCAGGGTCAATAATGATGTGTGTTCGGTCAATTCCCGCCGCCACAGCCGCCCCAATTTGCCGCTCTAGAAACTCGTAAATCTCCCCAATTAAATCCTGATAATCCGTTAGCTTTTGCATCGTTGCTGGGGTGCCTCGGATATGCATCAAAATAATCGGTACACCTAGTTCAGCAACGACTGGCAACATCTGGGGGTCATAGGTGCCGCCAGAAATATCATTAACCGTATCCGCACCCGCTTCTACAGCCGCTCGTGCCACGGCGGAGCGGGTGGTATCCACAGAAATCGGCACGGAGGATTGCCCTCGCACAGCTTGCACTATGGGGATTACCCGCTCTAACTCTGCCTCTAGCGAAATTTGCTCGGCACCCGGACGCGTTGATTGTCCCCCGATGTCAATGATGTCCACACCCTCTGCTATGAGCCGCTGTGCTTGCGCTAAAGCAGCCGCCTGAGAGTTGAACTCTCCCCCATCACTAAAGCTATCTGGGGTGACATTCAGAACACCCATCAGGTAGGTACGTTGACCCCAGTTAAATAAGGTAGTCATTAGTAATCAATGGGAATAACTAATGGTTCATTGCCAGGATTTTCAGTCGGTCAACTTAAAAAACTAACTCCCCAGCCCCTTTCCTACTAGGGAAGAGGGGTCAGGGGAGAAGTTAGCATTTATTAACATTTAAGTAAGTTGACCGACTTACTAACCCGTCTTTGCTTCGCCAGCTCGCTATTGATAATTAACAATCCGTGCAAAGCTACCAGCTTCCAGGCTGGCACCTCCGACTAATGCTCCGTCAATTTCCGGTTGAGCCATGATTTCATCAATATTGTTTGGTTTCACCGAACCACCGTATTGAATCGGCACATCAGGGTTAGTCAGACAGCTGCGAATCAGACCGATCACCCGGTTGGCTTCTGTCGCTTCACAGGTGTCGCCAGTACCGATCGCCCAAATCGGTTCGTAGGCAATGACAAGATGCTGCTGATCAACACCGTCTAAGCCTTTTTCTAGCTGAGTGTTAATAATGGTTTCAATTTCGCCAGCCTCTCGCTGTTGCTTCGTTTCCCCAACGCAAAGAATCGGGATCAGACCATAATTCTGGGCGGCTTTCAAACGTAGGTTGACGGTTTCATCGGTTTCGCCAAAGTATTGACGCCGCTCGCTGTGACCGACGATCGCATAACGTACCCCAATCTCTTGCAACATCGGGCCAGAGATTTCCCCGGTGAAGGCTCCGTTAGCTTCCCAGTGGATATTTTGTGCCCCAAGTTGCACCAGGCTACCATGCAAGTTTTTTGAGAGGGTACCTAGCGATGTGAAGGGAGCACACAAGATAACTTCCCGCTCTGATGGGGTTTCTTCTAGCTCAGGCAAAAACCCTTGTAAAAACTCAGAGGCTTCCCCTTGAGTTTTGTACATTTTCCAGTTTCCAGCAATGACTATTTTCCGCACAGCTTAACGAGATCTTCTCCAAACCACAACGCACCCTTTAGTTTATAGCTTTAGGGAACGGTTTATCTCCTCAACCGCAGAAGACTAACTTGAGAAATGTTTTACTGACACAATCTGAGCATAATTTTACTCTTGGTAATTTTTGCTCGTGCCCTACAATCGTGATGATTGTGCCTTAGTCTGTAAACCAATAACACTCAAGCCTTGCAGTTGGTTATGCCAAATTTTCCTGAGCATCGTGGTGAACTACCAGAACGTCTGCATTGGTTAAATCTCGCCCACTATTCCCGGCTTGCCTACTGGGTTTATTTTCGTCCCCATTCCCTTCATTGCTATCTCTACCAGGCAAGTCCTGAGGTTTACCAGCTACGAGGCTACCGGAAGTTGTTGCAGTCTTGGAAGCTGCCTAGCTATCGAAATGTTTATCTCATGCTTCCTGTGGCGATCGCGTTATTTTCCCTATTTGTTGCCTTAGCGGTGGTGCTGTACGCCCTGGGAACGGTGCAGGGAAACACGGCTTGGGTGAATGCGCTGGCGGTAACACCGAATGGGCAAATTGCTGTTTCTGCGGCTGGCGATCGCGCGATTAAAGTGAAAGTGCCTTCGGCTGATAGTACGTTGAAGGTGTGGAACTTGCGCTGGGGTTCAGAACTGCACACCCTGCGGGGACATCGTTCGGGAGTCACGGCTGTGGCGGTAACGCCGGATGGCAAGCAGGCGGTTTCAGCATCACGCGATCGCACTCTCAAAGTTTGGGATATTCAAAAAGGTTCAGAGCTGCACGACCTCCGGGGACACCAAGACTGGGTGACCAGTATCGTGCTGACTCCCGATGGGAAACGGGGAGTTTCTACGGGTGCTGACCGAACGCTCAGGGTTTGGGATCTACAGACAGGAAAGGAACTGCAAACCCTTGAGGGTCATAACGATATCGTCTGGGCAGTTGCCTTGACTCCTGATGGACAACGTGCGGTTTCCGCCAGTGGCGATCGCACTTTGAAGGTTTGGGATGTACAGACAGGAAAAGAACTGTACACCTTAACAGGACATAACGCTTGGGTAACAGGAGTTGCCGTCACTCCCGATGGACAGCAAGCCATTTCTGCCTCCGTTGACCAAACCCTAAAAGTGTGGGACTTACAAACGGGCAGAGAACTTCAAACCCTTAGGGGTCATCAAGGCTGGGTCAAAGGTGTGGTGATTACCCCCGACGGACAAAGAATTGTCTCGGCGTCCGCCGATGGCACCTTGAAGATTTGGGACTTGCAAACTGGTAAAGCGTTGCACACCCTCACCGGACATCAGGGTTGGGTGACAAGTGTGGCTCTTTGGGGCGATGGGCAAAAAGTTGTCTCGGCTTCCACTGACCAAACCGTGAGGACTTGGGACGTACAGACGGGTAAAGCGTTGCACACTTTAACCGGACATCATGCTTGGGTAACAGCGATCGCCGTACTGCCCAACACCCCCCGCATCCTCAGCGCCTCTTTTGACCGCTATCCCAAACTGTGGAACCTAAATCGCGGTACAGAACTAACGATGAGTGGTGTAGTAACTCAATCAGTGGGATTAGATGTGGGCTTTACTACAGCTTGGGTTTTAGCCGCAATTTTTGCCGCCCTTAGTGTGGCATTAGTATTGGCGATCGCTATGATGCTGTTTGGCGTAGCAGGCAGCATTGTGGCTAGCTTGCTATTTACTTTTGTGGGTAGCTTGGTCTTTTGTTTTGCCTATCTGGTTGTAGACCGGATTGCCTCTGACCCCTTACTCAAGGGTGCCTACAATGCCGTGAATATCGGTACAGGTCTGATCGTCATTTTCGGAATTGTCTTGGGTATAGTGATCGGTGTCGCCTTTGGTTTAGTCAATCGCAAGACACTAGGAGTCTTTGCCAGTATCGTTTTCATTGGAGTGATTGGCATTGCCGTCGCTATTGTCGTTGCCAGTGTGGTAACGCCCTCAATTAGCTTTAAAGGTCGCTTGTTACCAGGAATTCGCGCCGGGATAGCCGTCAGCATCACCTTCAACTTGCTGGTGGCGCTGGGAGCGTTGCGGCTGCCGTTTTACCCGATTGAGTTCCTAATGGCGCTCTATGGGCGGTTTAACCGGGGATGGCATCCGGCGCTATGGGATGAGTTACTAGTCTTGCCTGTACCAGGAACAGGGAGGTTTTTGCGATCGCATCTGCGTGCCTCGGAACCGGAAGGACTGGCATCTGTCGCCGCCGTCGCTCGCAACCCGTTCCAGCGCGGTTATGCCCAACACGCCCTCTCTACCTATCTCCACTCCCAGCCTGACCCCCTACAGGCTCTCTATCGCCTGCTAAATCATCCCGCTCTCAACACCTACGCTGTCGCCCCTATTAGTCAGCCCGACTGGCAGCTATTGCCCACAACTCGGCAGCTATTTTTAGGCGAACTGGCGCATCGCTGGGTAGATTGCAGCAGCGACGGTACAAACCAACTTACCGAAGGCGTCGTTTGGAATGTCACCAAATTCAGTCGTAAACGCCAACAAACCCCCCTAACTCGATTGGCGGGAATGCTTTATGAGCTTTCCTACATAAAGGCACAAGATATTAATTTATCTAGTTACGAGAAAGTTTATGGCAGTCTCGCACCGTACCCCGGCAGTCAAGAAATTGACGCTTCTTTTGCTGCTTTGTCTGATTTCTTGACTTACAACGAGTTAGGTGATTTAAAAAAAGCGGCGATCGCTATTTCAAAACTCACGACTGATCAGACGGCGATTCGTCCGACAGTGCTAACAGCAAGCGATCGCTTAGGCAAAATTGCCGCCCTGGTGACTAGCCCACAGCCCAACTCAGTGGAACAATTAGCCACCTTTGCCCGCGCTACTCGTAGGCTTGACGTGCTAGATGATTACGTTGTTGAGCAAGTAGCTATGCCAGAGCAAAGCATTTTGCGGCGCATTGTCTACCAATGGCGGCAGTTGATTAGCAAAGCGGCAGGAGAGAGAGAAAGTATTTAAGGGTCTATGTCAGAGCTTGTAGAGACGGGATCAGCTCTCTTACTATTAGCTCCCCTTGAGAAATTCAGCTATGCGTTGCACGGCTGTCTCTAGTTTCTCTGGCTCATGTACCAAAGCAAAGCGGACATAACCTTCTCCAGCTTTGCCAAATCCGGCACCAGGGGAAGCCGCCACCCCCGTCTTTTCAACCAATTGAGTGCAAAAGTCAATTGAGTTTTCTGCCCAAGGTTCCGGTAACTTTGCCCAAATGTACATGGTGGCGGCGGGGGTGGGAACTTGCCAGCCAATGTTTTGCAAGGCATGGATAAAAGCGTCCCGGCGAGTGCGAAATGTTTTCACGGCGTCTTGAACGCCTCTTTGATCGCCCTGCAAGGCAGCGATCGCCCCCTGCAAAATTCCCCGATACTGGTTAAAATCAACAACCGCCTTTACCTGCCGCAAGGCTTGAATTAATTTGGCATTGCCGATGGCGTAGCCGATGCGGAAGCCCCCCATGTTGTAGGACTTGGAGAAGGTAAAAAATTCAATTGCCGTCTCTTTATTGGTATCGGCTTGGAAAATTGAAGGCGCAAGGGACTGGGAATTAATAATTTCTCCTGTACCGTCTTCTTGATCGACAAACACCAAGTCGGCATAAGGGAAGTCGTGGACTAACACCAGATTATGCTGACGGCAAAATTCCACCGCTTCCTGGAAAAAAGATAAAGGCGCGATCGCGGTTGTCGGATTATGGGGATAGCTCAACACCATCATCCGCGCCTGTGACCGCACTAACGGCGGAATATCAGCAAAAACTGGCAAAAAGTTGTTTTCCGCTAACAAGGGCATCGGGTAAATTTGCCCCCCTGCTAGATAAACGCCGCCGACATGGGAGGGATAGCCAGGGTCTTGCAGTAGAGCAATATCCCCAGGGTTCAGTACCGCTAGCGGTAAATGCGCCGTTCCTTCCTGGGAACCAATCAGCGACAATACCTCGGTTTCTGGGTCAACCAGGATACCAAACTTCTGGGTGTACCAATGGGCAACAGCTTGCCGGAAGTATTGGGTGCCATGAAAAAGCAAGTAACCGTGGGTACTGCGGTCTTGCAAGGCGTCACGCATGGCATCTAGGACATGCTCTGAGGTGGGCAAGTCCGACGATCCTAAGGACAAATCGATAATGTCTCGCCCGGATGCTCTGGCTTTGGCTTTTGCCCGATCCATATCGGCGAAGACGTTGGCTTGCAGAAGTTCTAAACGTTTGGCAAACTGCATACTAGTTATCAGTCATTGGTGCTATCTCCCCATCCCCTATTCACCCGGCGACAGGGGACTTTCCAGGATAGCAAGAGACAATGCTACAGGTAATTGCCTCTTGCTAATGGGTGGTTATCCTAGATGGCTTTCTAGCATACTTGCTATTTTTTGTTTGCCCACTGCGCCTTCCTGGGATTCTAGCAACTCTGTATTTTTATAGAGTCTGAAGGCGGGAACGCCTTCTACCTTACACGCTTGCACGGAATCAGGATTGGGATCGACTTCTATTTTGACTACTTTTAAGCGATCGCTATAGGCATCGGCAGCCCAATCTATTGATGGCGATACCAGTTTGCAAGGGCCACACCAAGATGCCCAGAAGTAAACCAGCACAGGCATTTCTGATTGTAAGACTTCGTTTTCAAACTCGGCATCGGTAATTGTAATAACGCTGCTCACGTAAATCTCCTGGAATGGTTGGAAGCCCTGCCTATGAAAGAGCAGGGAGGAAAGCCGACTCAAGCGACTTTAGTCGCCTAACTCTTGATTTTCTCTAATCATCCGCTTTATTGCTGCCGATAAACTACATCCCCACCCGGCTGCAATTTTTACAAGTTTTTCAAACTCGTAATCGTCTAAGTAGGCAGGGACAGGATGTTTTTTGGTAGGCATAACCAGTACTAACATAGTGTTATTACTATGTTAGTATGTATAAAGGAGGTAAAGCAATGTTTGGATGTCAACAAAATCTAATTTCAACGAATAAAGAAACTCAGGCAATTTTGAAATATCTTTGCTCTGAATTTGTAAAATTGACAAATTGCGGGATCTACTATTCACGCCAACTGTATTTCAAGACTGGCAGAATTCCCAATCGTGCAGAGTTGCATAAAGTTTTAGGAACAGAAAACCGGAATCTGCACTATCGAGCCTTCTACTCCGACAGGGCGCAGCAAATCTTGACGGGCGTGGCAGAATCCTTTAAGTCATTCTTGGGACTACTCAAAGGGATAAAGAAAGGAACGGTGACGCAGCGCCCCAAGCTTCCTGGCTACCGTAAAGGTGGAATGGCACTAGTAACGTTTACAGGACGCTCTGTAAAGCTTATAGATGGAATGTTGCGATTCCCTCTAGGAAGCAAGGTCAAGGCTTGGTTTGGGCTGGACTCTTTCTACCTGCCCATGCCATCTAACCTGGACTCCAATGTAATCAGAGAGTATCGAATTCTCCCTCGTAACGGCTGTTTCTATCTAGAACTTATCTACAAGACTGCTACTATTCAGGCAGATGTAGATCCTACTAAATGCCTGTCAATCGATCACGGAATAGATAACTGGATAACTTGCGTGAGCAATGCAGGTACTAGTTTTATTGTTGATGGCAGGCATCTGAAATCATTAAATCAAGGAGACGCTCCATCGGAACGCCTCCCCTTGTGCAAGATGAAGAAGTTGTGAGACTTGCCAGGGGCAATGATCTCACTAAACACTCAAATGACCTACATCTGGTTGAGTTGCGATCGCAGAGACTCTAGCTCATCATCCACAGCAGAATCAGAGGGCGTCTTCTTTGTTTCCTCAGAAGCAGGCAACGCTTGTTGGTTTACAGAACCGCCAGTGAGACTGGCTTTCATGGCTGCCAATTCATCATCAACATCGCTGCCCGATTCCAGCATGGCAAATTGCTGTTCTAGGTCATTCCCTGTCAGCTCATGAGCTGCCTGAGAACGTGCCTCCAGTTCCAGCACTTTGTCTTCCATCCGCTCAAAGGCACCCATGGCGCTGCTTGTGCCCAAACGCCCAATAGTGCTTTGCAGTTGCTCGTTGGCTTTGGCTGCTGCTGCTCGCGACTTGAGCATGTCTTTTTTCGTCTTGGCTTCGGAAATCTTGCTCTCCAAGGCGATCAAGTTGCGCTTGAGCGTATCTACTTGACCATTTTGCTGATCGAGCTGGGTTTTCAGTTGGGTAGCCGTATCCGTATTCGTCTTCCGGCGCACCAGCGCTTCCCGCGCCAAATCTTCATCCCCTTTTTGTAGGGCTAACTGTGCCCGTTGCTGCCAACTGTTCGCCTCCGATGTCGTTTTGTTGTACTGTTGCTCAGTACGTTTTTGAGTGGCAATCGCCCTGGCAACTGCCTGACGCAGTTGGATCAGGTCTTCTTGCATGTCAATAATGGCTTGCTCCAAAATCTTTTCTGGATCTTCTGCCTTACTGACCATGTCGTTCAGATTTGCCCGGACAACTCTGCCAAGACGATCAAATAATCCCATGACGCTTTCTATCCTCTCGGAGTGTACAAATTAGGTATGGCGCAGGTTCCTGCCCGTCAGCCTACTGATGTGAAGGTGCAAGTTACTGTACCTTCTCCCGTCTCCGGTCTTGAGCGTCAAGCGCGGAGTTACTCAAAACACCCATTGGGAAAACCTTAAAGACAGGATACTTCAGATCCAGTTTAAAAACTTTCAGAGGAAAAGTGCCAGCCTACGGTGAGTTTCTTTAAACTTTCAAATTTCCTCTTGAGTTGAACGGAGCTGATTAAGTTCCGCTTCTATCGCCGGATCAGAAGAATTTCTGGCTTCAGTGGCTGGCAGTTGTGCTTGATCACTACCCGTGATTCTATTGGTTTTCATCGCCGCCAATTCCGCCTCAATATCGTCGCTACCTTCTAAGGCAGCAAATTTCTTGTCTAGGTCATCTGTACCCAACTCTTGCATGGCTTCTGACTGAGCTTCGAGTTGTAGCACTCTGTCTTCCATGCGCTCAAAGGCACTCGATGCACTACCTGTCCCGACAGTCCCTAACATTTCGTTAATTTTTTGTGACGCTTGTGCTGAGCGTGCCCTCGCCACAAATAAATCTTTTCTGGTCTTCGCTTCCGAAATCTTGCTCTCCAGTGTCCGCATATCGTCCTTAAGCTTATTGACAATCCCGCTTTGCTGTGAAAGCTGGGTTTGCATCGCTTGGGCAGTTTGTAAATAGGTTTTTCGCCGCGTTAACGCTTCTCTAGCTAAATTGTCATCACTACTATTGAGAGCAATCTGGGCACGACGATACCATTCTTCTGCGGTTGCCTGGGCTTGAGCGCTTTGGCGTTCGGTGCGTTTTTGAGTAGCGATCGCCTGAGCCACAGCTTGCCGCATCTGAATCAAATCCTGCTGCATATCTTCTACAGCCTGCTCCAAAACTTTTTCTGGATCTTCTGCTTGCCCAACCAAGCTGTTGATATTACCGCGAATTACTCGCAGGATGCGGTCAATCAATGCCATGACGCCTTTCCCTTCTCACTACTGCGGCTGCTCTGTGGAGCCTTACAACATCATGGTATATCTAGCCGCAAAAAAAATCCCTGACTCAAACCGGTGAGTCAGGGATTATCAATCAGGGTGCATCTACCACTCCACTGTTCTAGGATTAAAGTCATAGATCCGGATAGTTCCCCAAAAATTAGTGACAATACAAGAAGAAACGACTTCATTTGGAGATTCCCCTAGTCTCCAAAGGCAAGCGTGGGAAACATTCTGTTAATTCAATTCATCTAAAGACCTAAGGGAGCACTATTTAGTCTCACGCGCTTTGAAATTGAGCAAACTTGACCTGACAATACCAGTGACACAGGAATTTCACATCTCTGTGACTCCCTTAGGGGATGACGACTATCTGGTGCGAATCGAACGAGTCGCCCCTGGAGTTGCTCTGGCAGAGGAGCAAATCCATTGGCCAGTGGAAAACTGGTTGCAGCAGGCGAGACAGCTCATGAATGACCCCCTCTTGGGTGTGTTGCAGGGAAATGCTCTGTTGCAGGAAGACAGTTTTGTCTTTCCGATGGCAGGAAAGTCTGCTAGTCCATCGGCAAATAATTTAGTAGCACTAGGTCAGCAACTGTATGAGGCGTTGTTTCAGGGCAGCTTGCGGGATAGCTGGATGATGGCGCAAGCGATCGCCCAAAATCAACGCTCTGTTCTCCGCCTCCGCCTAGGACTTAAAGGTAACCGCTTACCGAGGCTGCCTTGGGAAGTGCTTTATGCCGGAGATCGCCCCCTAGCGACGGGAACCGATATCGCCTTTTCTCGCTATCAGCTCAGTACAAAACTGATGAGTCCGTCACAGACTCTGGTATTTGAGCAGAACCAACCCTTAAAAATTTTGATGGTGATTGCTGGCCCCAGCGATCAAGAAATTCTGGAGTTAGCTCAAGAAGCCGCTCAGCTACAAGAAGAACTCAAGAGCCGCTCCCCTGAAGAACCGCCAGCGATTCAACTCACCATCCTCGAACAACCCGGACGTGAACAACTCACTCAAGCCCTAGAACAAGGTCGCTATCAAGTCTTCCACTACGCTGGTCACAGTAATCTGGGAGACTCTGGCGGAAATGTGTACTTAGTCAGCGGTCGCACTGGGCTGACTGAAACCTTAAATGGGGATGACCTAGCCGGATTGCTAGCCAATAATGGTGTCCAACTCGCTGTTTTTAACTCCTGTCGAGGTGCCTACACCGCTGCCTCCAGTGCCGACGATAATGGTAAAGAGCGAAATCTAGCAAAAGCCTTGGTAAAACGGGGAATTCCAGCCGTTTTAGCCATGGCAGAGCGAATTCCTGACGAAGTTGCCCTAACGCTAACGCGGCTACTCTACCGCAACCTCAATCAAGGCTACCCCATTGACCTAAGCTTGAGTCGGGCACGGCAGGGACTAATTTCAGCTTACGGCTCAAACCAGCTTTACTGGGCGCTGCCCGTGCTTTATCTGCATCAAGACTGGGACGGCTTCTTGAGCAATGTGGAAGCGGCGATGCAGGGCAGGGAAGCCCGTCTGAGCTTGGGCGCTCCGGCGCAGATGCTGCTGGCGGATGAGGTAGAAGATGCGCTGTTTACTACCCCACCCCTGTTGAACGATCTGTTGAGCGATCGCCATTTTCTGGATGAAGAAGAGGAGTTTGTTTTACCCACAGATGCAGATGCGACTGACTATAGCGAGGAAGCGCTAAATAGTTTTCTGGATGAGTTAGAGGCGGAAGACCTAGAGGGAGACGATCCCGCAGATTTTATTAAAGATTTGCTCGGTCAGCTCAACCAGGAATCAGAGCCACCGACGCTAGTTCCCTCCGAAGCCGTTAACTCAAACCTCACACATCGCCCGCCAAGTCCTGCTGTCCCAGCCCAGACCGCCGAGGTTCCCCTGCCAACGGTGCAAGTATCGCCGCCGACAAGTCCGGCAAAGGCTCAACAAAGCGATCGCCGCTCCCCTTTAGGTAGAGGGCGAAGTTGGCAGCAGCAATTTTTAAAAATTCCCCGGCGTGCCCTAATTCTCGGTGCTACTAGTGTTTTGGGCATTGCAGTTTTGGGGTGGTGGATTGCCCAAAATCAACGACCTAACCCCAGCGATCTCTTACCTTTGGATGCCTCAGCCCCCGTGGAACGGGTGAATCCCCTTAACTTCAGTAAAACGAATACTGCCACCCTCACAGCCACCGCTATTGAACAATTCAGTCGTGGAGACCTAGGTACTGGGCAACAGGCGGTAGAGGAATTACTTAACCGAGGGGCATTAGGCCCCGCAGAAGCTGCCCTAGCCGTCGTCCCACCACAGCAAATTGATCATCCAGAAATCAGCTTTTTGAAAGGGCGTCTCGCGTGGCAAGCGGTGCAAGCGGGTAGTAAAGACTATGCGGTGGGGGATGCTAGACGTTACTGGGAAACCGCTAATCAAAAGCAAGCAAATTCGTCTAAATACCTCAATGCCCTAGGTTTTGCTTACTACGTCGAGGGCAACTACGACCGCGCTAACCAAGCCTGGTTTGATGCGCTGTACTCCTTGGAGGAACAACAAGTTGCCGCCATCAAAACTGGCAAAACTCCCACAACAGAAACTTTGACGATCTACGCGGGATTAGCCTTGGGACTGCGGCAATTGGCACAAAAACAACCTACCGAGAAACAAGAGCATCTATTAGATGAATCTTTTAAGCTGCGTCAGAAAGTGCTCAGCGAAGACCCGATCAACTTTCAACCCGACGCTCTGAGTCAACGCTGGATTTGGCCAGAAACAGCCATTGCTGATTGGCGATCGCTTCTTGCTACTAGTGCTGAGTAGGGGGGCTGAGGCTAAGGATAGGGAGCAACAGCAGCCGGGATGATGGGAGAAGAACACAACATCTTATGTTCCTCATCCGTCTTTATCCTCGATTAACGATCCTGTAGCAAGGACGAGAGAGAGTGGCGTTTGCGGATATCCATCATCTCAGCCAGACTTTGATTTCCCCAATTCTGAGGCGGTTTTTCCTCTGGGGGTAAAACCGTCACATTGGTTTCTGGTTGGAATACCTGCGGCTGAGGTGTAACGACGGCAACTGGTATGGGAACGGGGTGTTTTTGTTTCTTCTTCTGAGCCGGAGAGCGCCGTTTTTTACGAACAACCGCGCCGGGCTTAGGTTTAGCACGTTTAATAGTTTTACGACCTTGGGTTGAGTAACGTAGTCCTTGAGTCACTAGCAGAGAACCAACAGCGCATCCCAAAGCCACAGTACCAAACAACCACAGCGGGAACTCTGCTTCTGGGGGAGGGGCTGGAGTCGCCACGATCGGGTCATTTTGAACCCTTAGGGTTTCTGTTGGCACGAGGACGGGAGACGGAGATGCGTTTTGTGCTGGGACGGGAGGCGTCGTAGGTTGGGGCTTTTGTGGTTCAACTGGGCCGGGATTGAGCAAAAAACCAAAGGAGGCGATCGCTCCCACCAAGGCAACGGTTGCCCAGATGCTACCCCAAAAAGCCAAGGGACGCGTTTGGAGCAGTTGGTGCAAGAACTTTAGGGAATACTCCTGTTCAGGAGGAAGATCCGATGGATTGAGCATCGACACCCTTAATCGAATAAATGTCAAAACGCGACGTTTCGCGGTCTCAGCCAGGTTAGCGACCGTGAGTACCGGAATTCTACCATGGGCAACTGATTGGTAGGTACTTAGAGAAATATTTGTCGCCAACTGACAAATATCCTCTGAAAAGCTCTAATTACTCACCAGAAATCGCTAGTATTTAATCTGACTTCATTGGCAAAAGGTGATACATCAGGATGGGAGTAAAGCTAACCCCTGCAACCAGTACAAGTGACGAATCACGACAAACTCATCGCTCCGAGACTCAACAGTTAATCGCTCCCTCAGATACAACCCCTGACTCCCCATCCTGGTCAATTGAGGAGAGTGAGAAATTGTATCGGATTCAGGGCTGGGGTGAGCCTTACTTTTCCATTAACGCGGCGGGTCATGTGACGGTGACACCAAAAGGAGATCGCGGCGGCTCTTTAGACTTATATGAATTGGTCGAAGCTTTGCGCCAGCGGAACTTGGGGCTGCCCTTACTGATTCGTTTTTCCGATATTTTGGCAGACCGAATTGAGCGGCTTCAGCATTGTTTTGCCCGCGCGATCGCTCGCTATAACTATCCCGGTAACTACCGGGGTGTGTTCCCCGTTAAGTGCAACCAGCATCGGCACTTAGTTGAGGAATTAGTGCGCTTTGGACAACCCCACCAACTGGGATTGGAAGCAGGGTCAAAGCCAGAATTAATGATTGCTCTGGCGACCTTAAAAACCCCAGACGCGCTGCTGATTTGTAATGGCTACAAAGACCGGGAATACATCGAAACAGCACTTCTAGCTCAGCGACTGGGACAAAATCCGATGATTGTCCTAGAGCAACTAGAAGAAGTGCCGCTCGTGATTGAAACTAGCCGCCAGTTGGGGATCGAACCCGTACTGGGCGTCCGAGCGAAACTCAGCAGCAAAGGAACAGGACGCTGGGGAAGCTCTACAGGCGATCGCGCCAAATTTGGGCTGACTATCCCCGAAATTATCGCTGGCGTCGAGCAGCTACGCGAAGCGGGAATGCTTCACTGCTTGCAGTTGCTGCACTTCCATATTGGTTCCCAAATTTGCGCGATTAATGTCATCAAAGACGCCATTCGGGAAGCTAGCCAGATTTATGTAGAGTTGAGCCTTCTGGGTGCCAACATGGGCTATCTCGATGTTGGTGGCGGATTGGGAATCGACTATGACGGCTCGAAGACCAACTTCCACGCCTCGAAGAACTACAACATGCAAAATTATGCCAACGACATTGTTGCCGAGGTCAAAGAAGCCTGTGAAGGGCGTAATATATCTGCTCCTACCATCATTAGTGAAAGTGGTCGGGCGATCGCCTCTCATCAATCCGTCCTGATCTTCAACGTTCTCAGCACCAGCGAGGTTTCCTCCCAAACACCTGTCCCAGTGCAGGAAAAAGAACACCTGATTATCCGCAACCTCTGGGAAACCTATCGCCAGATTAACAGCGAAAATTACCAGGAAGCTTATAACGACGCCATCCAGTTCAAAGAAGAATCCATCAGCCTGTTCAACTTCGGTTATCTGACCTTAACCGAGCGTTCCAGAGCAGAACAACTGTACTGGGCATGCTGCGACAAAATTCTCACCATTGCCAGAAACCAGGACTACGTCCCAGATGACCTAGAAGACCTGGAAAAGATCATGGCGTCTATCTACTACGTCAACCTGTCCGTTTTTCAGTCAGTCCCTGATTCCTGGGCAATTGAGCAATTGTTTCCCATCATGCCCATCCACCGCTTGGACGAAGAACCCACGCGACGGGGTATTCTGGCTGACCTCACCTGCGACAGCGACGGCAAAATTGACCAATTCATCGACCTGCGGGATGTCAAAGACATTTTGGAACTACATTCTTTGAAGCCCGAAGAACCCTATTACCTGGGGCTATTTCTCGGAGGTGCTTACCAGGAAGTGATGGGTAGTCTCCATAACTTGTTCGGGGATATTAACGCCGTTCACATTCAACTAACTCCCAAAGGCTATGAAATTGAGCATGTGGTTAAAGGCGATACTGTCACCGATGTTTTAAGCTACGTGCAATACGACGCTAAAGACTTGGTAGAAAGCATCCGCCGCCGGACTGAGCAGGCGCTAAAAGCCAACCGCATTACCCTCAAAGAGTCCCAGCGATTGCTGCAAAACTACGAGCGCAGTTTAAGTAGCTATACTTATCTGTCGTCCTAATCTTTGGTAGGGAAATGGGGAGCAGGGGAGAGAAGTGAGTCCTGAGTGCTGAGTGCTGAGTCCTGAGTGGGAAGAAAGGATGAAGTGTGAAGTATGAAGGATGAAGTGTGAAGTATGAAGGATGAAAGGGGTTATTGGTTCTCTTCCTCTCCCCTGCTCCCCTGCTCCTCTGTCCTCTGCTCCCCTGCTCCCCTGCTCCCCTGCTCCTCTGTCCTCTGCTCCCCTGCTCCCCTGCTCCCCTCATCCCCTAATGATCGCTTCCCAAGAGTTCCGCGATCGCTTGCCGCTCTAGAGGCTCTTGGGAGGGGAGAATCTGACGGGTATCGGTAATCAACCAGTCAAGCGCCGCCGCTTGGACATCAATCGTCGCCCCCGTCTTGTCCACGCAGTAGCGTCCAAATACCAACTTATCCACCAAGCGTACCCCCTGTCCTAGACGGGAGTACTCAAAAATCACACTGTTATCAACGGTTGCACCGCTACAGACCCAGCAATTCGGCCCAATCATTGTTGGCCCAATGATTTTTGCCCCATCTTCAATATGGGTCATTGCTCCGATGTACACAGGGCCCTGAATATCGACTTTGTCCCAGTTCACCGCTACATTCAAACCCGTGTAGATCCCTGGCGCGACGTTCCGTCCGGGAATAGAGACATTTTGGATTTCTCCCGTTAATACCCCGCGAACCGCACGCCAGTAGTCGGGAACTTTACCGATGTCTACCCACTGAAAGTCCATGGACACTCCATAAAAAGGAGCGTTCATTTCCACCAGTTTGGGAAACAAATCGCCACCGATATCAAACTCGACGCCGGAGGGAATGTAATCTAAAACCTCTGGCTCAAAAATATAAATCCCGGTGTTGATACAGGTGCTGAGAGCTTCTTCAACGGATGGTTTTTCCTGAAAAGCTTTGATCCGACCTGTCTCATCCGTAACAACGACGCCGTAGCTAGAAACTTGGTCTTTTGGCACCGTTTTCATCACGATGGTGGCAATTGATCCCTTTTCCTTGTGCCACTTCACCGCCTCTGTTAAATCCAGATCAATTAAAGCGTCACCGCACAACACGATAAAGGTATCGTCAAAAAAGGGATTGAAGTCGTGAATGCGGCGCATTCCCCCAGCCGAACCAACGGCTTTCCCGACTAGTTGTCCATCGACGATGTGACCTTCAAAGGAATAGGCAATTTCAACGCCAAAGCGCTGACCATCACGGAAATAGCTTTCGATCTCGTTTGCAAGGTGACTGACGTTGACCATCACTTGGTCAAAGCCATGCTGGCGAAGCAGTTCTAGTAGGAACTCCATCACTGGCTTTTGCAGGATGGGAATTAATGGTTTGGGAATGGTGTAGGTAATAGGACGAACGCGAGTTCCTTTACCAGCGGCCAAAATCATGGCTTTCATGAAAAATACTCCTCAACCCTACACAAATATTGTTTTGATCAACTGAGTCCGATTTTAACTAGTTAAAGCAAGGAGCGATGGATGTTCGCCATAACTGATGGCGAGAAACTGACCATTCCTTAGCTAAGAAAGCGCAGAGAAAAGAAATAATACGGCTATTTTAGAGGGTACTGCTAGAGAAGAGAAAGCGATCGCTCTTTGATAAGTATGAAGTCTGAATGAAGTTCTCTTCATCACCCCATCACGTTTATCTCTTCCGTCAGCAAACGAATGTTCAGGTCTTGATAGAACTCCTCTTGCGAGAGTTCGACCTTTGATTGTGCCGATAATAGCAGCAGCGCCCAGAAAACGGCAACGCGATCGCCATTAGGGGAATGTTCCGCATCATTGGAATCCCGCCGATGTGCCTCCTCCACAGCCGTGGGTGACATTGTCCACCACTCTAACAGTTGCTCTAAAGGTAGCCAACCTTCAGCCATACCCGACGCCACCCAGTGCTGGGTCAGAAATTGATCGAGCTGGGTGGCAATTTCGGTGAGATTTTCATCGTGAGCAAGTTGGGAGATTGCCTTCGCCGCTTGGCTGTGGGACTGAAGACGTGGACGACGAACGCGGCTAACAGCCGTCGGAGACTCTAACTCCGCTGCAATCTGCTGTAACTGCACAATCAACTCTTGCAACGTTACAGGTCGTCGTTTGGGCGGCGGGGCGGCAGGGCGACGGCGCAAATGGCGCTCCAGATGCCGGGGGAGTTGCTGTCCTCCCTCGGCGGTGAGTTCTTCTAAGTCGATCCCTTGGTCGTCTTCTGGCTCCTCAGAGTAAGCGAGGGTATCGGCTTTCAAAAGCACCAGCATCGATGCCCATAAAAATGCCTGACCCGACTGGGAAAGATTAGCATTGCGCTGCCCTGGTTCGCCGTCACCCAAGAGTGCCAACTCACTTAAACAGCGGTCAATGACCTCAATGACACGCACGTCCCAAGGGTCAATTTCGCCCCGTTGGGCAAGGTCAATTAAAAGCGCGATCGCTTCAGCCGCTGGTGTGGCATTCATTTGGTAATAAACGCCTCTGTTACGGATTCCACTTCTGCCTGAGTTTCTGCGGAGGGGAGAAGTTGCTGTTTTTCTTCTAGTTCAGCTTTGTACTGCTCGATATTTTGTTCGAGATCTTCAATGCGTTCATCCTTCGAGCGCAGTTTGCGGAGGTCTTGGCGAGACTCTATCTGCCGCTGCAACCGCGTCCAGACGCTGAAGAGCCACGCCAGCACTGCTCCAATTCCCATTGCCAAAATTAATTCAATGGATAAAGGTGCTTGTACCTGAACCCCATTGACAACTTGAATGGCGACTGGCTCCGTATTTTCTAAGCTGAAGAGAACCAGAGCTAAACAAACAGCGAAGATGATGACAAAGTTAATTTGTCGCATATTGACACTCCTTTAGTGAAATTCGGTTAATCAATAGTTAAAGGTGTGTAGTCAGGGCTAAAGCCCTCAAAATCTGGTCTAAGCCGTAACTACGAAATCAGTTTAAAAATTTTACAGGGCAACACAAAGTTTGATTTATTCTCACCTACTTATTTAGCGAGCCGTTCATGGTTTATCCGGTATCCTACCCTTGGCTACGCGAACGGAACAGAGCCGAATAGCCTTCACACTGCCCCTCATAGCGATCGCTATTTTCCCTTAATCTGGGATGCGTCGCTTAGGCGGGGGGCTAGGGGGAGGTGTGTTGAGGGAAATAACCTCAGTAGTGACGACAGGGGGCTGCCGCTGTCTGCGGATCGCCTCTAAGGTGCCTTTGATGGTGCCAGCGATCGGGACAGCAACGATCACACCCAGGAGTCCTGCCATTTGCGCTCCTATCAATAAGGTGATGAAAATCCACAAGGGGTTTAGCCCAATAAAATCACTCATCAGCTTTGGAGCCAACAGGTTGTCTTTAATCTGCTGTAGGAAAACTGCCGCGATCGCCACTTGCACCGCTAACCAAAAGTCTTGCAGCATTATTAACAGTGTCACTAAACCAATTCCCATGGCAGCCCCGATAATCGGGATCAACTGGGAAGCCCCAATTAGTAGAGCAAATAATAAAGCAAAGGGAGCTTTTAAAGCCAAGAAAACTGGAGTCAGCATGGCAAACATGAATAACCCCAGTAAAAGCTGGCTGATGAAAAATTTCTGGAAGTTCAGGCGTAGAGATTCGCTTAAGGGTAAACCAATGTGCGGCGGCAGAAGATTGACTATACCAAGCCACATCTGTTCCCCATACAGCAGCATATAGAAGGCAAGCACAACCACCAAAATCACATTCAACAGTCCCGTCAATGTGCCCAACGCCAAGCCCAAAGCTTGACTAGCTAGGGTTTCGGTGTAGGTTTCGATACGATTACTAAGTTGATTGGTAAATTCTTGGAGATCTAGGGGTAAACGTCTTGCCTTTCCCCAGGCGTACAAACGGTCTAGATTTTGGCTGCTGGTTTCTAGCAAGTTTGGGAGGTTGTCTAGTAGCTGGGTTAGTTGGTTCGTCAGAATCGGCACTAATGTCACTCCCAGGACAATTAGCAACGTCAGTGTTACTAACAAGACGATGGTGACGGCTTGAGTTCGGCTAAGGGGAAATCGCTCTAAGCTCCGAACACAGTAGTTGAGCAAAAACGCCAAGATGGCGGCGAGGGCTAGCACAGTAATCAGATGCTCAAAATATCGAAATACCTGAGACAGAATCCAGAGGTTTAGAGCAATCAATGGACCGCTCAAACCCAGAATTAAAAGGCGTGGAATATAGCCTGCTCGACGCATTACACCTCACCCTGATACAACTCAATTTGCCATAGTGCGATCAAACTCAAAATAACAATGAAGGTAAACCAAAGATGGATCTGAGCGTAGCGGATTTACGCAAGAATTACACCCGTCAAGGGTTGAATGAAGCGGATGCTGACCTAAATCCGTTTAAGCAATTTAGACGTTGGTTTGAAGAGGCTGTTGCTGCCGAGTTACCAGAACCGAACGCGATGACCCTTGCCACCGCTACTCCTGAGGGTAAGCCATCGGCAAGGATTGTGCTGCTCAAGGACTTTGATGAAACAGGTTTTGTATTTTATACCAACTATCACAGCCAGAAGGGGTCTGAGTTGGTTGCCAATCCTTGGGGAGCGATCGCGTTTTGGTGGGCGCAGTTGGAACGCCAGGTACGCATTGAAGGGCAGGTGGAAAAGGTTTCCGCCGCCGAGTCAGATCAGTACTATCACAGCCGCCCTCAAGGCTCTCAGCTAGGGGCGTGGGCATCTGATCAAAGTCAGGCGATCGCTAGCCGTGAGGTACTAGAAACTCGCTTACAGCAGCTAAAGGAGGAATACGAGGATAAAGAAATACCTCGCCCCCCTCACTGGGGTGGTTTCCGGTTAATCCCAACAGAGATTGAGTTCTGGCAAGGGCGTCCCAATCGGCTACACGATCGCTTACGGTATCGTCGAGAGCCGGATGAAAGTTGGGTGAGGGAACGTTTGTCACCTTGATTCAAACCAAACAAGTTTGATTTGAATTAAATATTTGCCTTTTGACTATCAGCGGAGCAAAGGATCAACTACTGCTTTTGAGGTGCCATCAGCAGAACTAAAGCCGCACCAATCAACAACCCTAAGCCGTGCGTCCAATAGGCAACAACGCCAGAATTAGCCTCTGCTGCTCCTGGGAGCTGACCAATTTCGTAGAACAACTGCTGCACAAACCACCAGAAGAAAAAGAAGATGGTAGGTAGCTCTATGGGAATGAAGGCAACCAGCAGCGGCAAAACGGCTTCTATTTTTGCCTTGGGGAAGCTGAAGAAGTAGGCTCCCAAGAGAGCAGCGATCGCTCCATTGGCTCCCACTAATGGCGTCGTCAGTGTCGGATCGACCCAAACTTGCACCATCTCTGTGAGAATGCCACCCAGCAGATAAAACCCCAAATACCGCCCATGTCCTAGAAGCCCCTCAACACTTTTCCCAAATACCCACAGGAAAAGCAGATTACCCAAAATCTGAGCAAAACTAGCGTGGAGAAATAGAGCAACAGGAAGGGAAAAAACTTTCAGAAGTAAGGCAACCCAGGTAGCAAAATTACCAGCCGTGAAGGCATCCGAAAAGACGCTACTCAGCCGTACCGGAACAACACCCCAGCTGTAGAGAAACTTACCCAGTTCGCCCGCCATCGAGAGTTTGACTTCCCAAAAGAATAGAGCAACAGTAAAGCCGATGAGTAAGTAATTGACAATCGGTGTGCGGCGACTACGGAGGTTATCAGCAATGGGGATCATTTTGTGTCATAGATGCTTCCAGTAAGGCAGGTATCTTCTTTGTGAATTAACCGAGATGATTAAACAAATCCGACAGCACGGTATTGGAGAACAAAAACCCTTCTGGTGCGGTTAGTCTCAATCGTCCCGTCGCTGGCAAGGGTTGGCTATTTTGCCAATTTAGGCGATCGCCCAAATTCCCGACCACTTCTACCCAGCCTTGCTGATAGTAGGGGTATAAACACCTGCCAATCTTGAAAAGCGTCTGTTCCCCAAACCGTTCTGCTAAAGCAGACAAACTCAGTCCTGCTGCTAGCCGCAAACCCAGCATCATCGTTTCTAGCAGCACATCTGACTCTGACAAGGCTTCCGCGCCATTAATTACACCACTCGCCTCAGTCAATTGTTGCACCCATTCGTAATATTCTCGTCTTGTCCGAGGTCGAGTAAATCGACAGCCTTGAGTGTAACTAGCGGCTCCCATACCGAAACCGTAGTAGGGGCGATTTTCCCAATACACGCGATTATGACGGCACTGGTGTCCGGGTTGGGCATAATTAGAAATTTCGTAATGTTCGTAGCCAGCGTTGCCCAAAATCTCATGGGCTAATTGATACATTTGGGCGGTAGTTTCGTCAGTCGGTAAGGGTTTGCTCCCCGGCTGGTACTGGCGTCCAAATGCGGTTACTGGCTCGACAACTAAGTCATAACTGGAGATGTGAGTGGGGGCAATTTCTACGGCGGCTTCTAAAGACGCCTGCCACTGTTCCAAAGTTTGATGGGGTAAGCCAGAAATCAGGTCTAAACTGAAGTCGGCAACCTCCACTTGGCGGATGGCATTCACCGCCGCAAAGATATCGCTCTTGTTGTGCGATCGCCCACAATTTTTCAGCAATTCATCTTGAAACGCTTGCACCCCTAAGCTTACCCGATTCACCCCCGCCTGCTGGTATCCCTGGAGCTGTTCGATACTGAAGGTACCTGGGTCCATTTCCATGGAGATTTCGCAGGTTGAGGCAATGCCAAACTGTTGATCCAGGACGTTTAACACATGTCCTAGCTGTTGGGTAGATAGCAGTGAGGGAGTCCCACCGCCAAAAAAAATTGTCTCTAAAGCCCGGCTTGGGGTTGATATTGTCTGGATTTCCTGACAAAGTATCTCAATATATTGGGCGATCGCGCCAGACGTGCTGCCTGTAGCTTTGTCTCCAACTACAGAGATAGGAAAGTCACAGTAGTAACAGCGGCGTCGGCAAAAAGGAATATGCAAATAGGCAGAGCCAGGAACTGCAAAATCAGTTATTTTTTTAGATTGGGGTAAAGAATCTAACAATTTATTGATTCTCCTCCTTTACAAAATGGATAATCTGAAATGTTTGATGAATTGTTAATTAAGTAAATTTTTCTGTAACTAATAGGGGGTATCTAACAGGGGTCAAACTATTCCCTTATTTTTCTAAGCTTCGCCTACAGACAGCTTTTCAGGCGACAAAGTCAAAATTAGACAATAATTATCAAAAATTAATTTATTACAAAAAGCTGACAAAAGTTAAATAAAAGCACAGTCAGCAGACAACTAAGCCAATCGACACAGGAGGGTAAAATGCTTGAAAAGATATACTAAGATTGCAGGGTCAAAATAGACCTGAATTTTTATTTTGAATTCCTCCAGGAATTCCCTCCAAATATCATCATTCCCTTGGAACCATGCTTGATGCCGTCATTATTCTTTTATTCATCCTAGCAGGCGCAGGAATTGGGTTCGATAGCGTTGAACTACTCCCTACGAGGGTGCAAGACCAAGTTACGAATATCGAGGCTTTGCGCTTGATTACTGCTGGCTTTGCTTCACTAGTCGGTTTGGCTGTTGGCTTATCGGTTCAGACGGCTTATCGTCGTCTAGAAGCGCAAGTCCGTCAGATGCCAATTGAAGTAATTCTTACGCGAGCCGTTGGTTTAGTCATTGGGCTATTGTTAGCCAATTTGATGCTGGCACCTGTATTCTTGCTGCCGATGCCGTTTGAGTTTGCTTTCATTAAGCCTCTAACTGCCATTTTAGGAAGCCTCATGTTTGCTTTTTTGGGAGTGAGTCTGGCAGATACTCACGGACGAACATTCCTCCGGTTGATTAATCCCAATAGTCTCGATACCCTTTTGGTGGCAGAGGGAACCCTCAAAGCCGCTTCTAGTAAGGTTCTCGACACAAGCTGCATTATTGATGGTCGCATTGAAGAACTGTTAAAGACTGGGTTCATCGAAGGGCAAATTCTGGTATCGCAATTTGTTTTGCAGGAACTTCAGCAACTTGCTGATGCCGCCAACGATCTCAAGCGAGTGCGGGGGCGTCGGGGGCTGGATATTCTCAATCAGATGCAGGAAGATTATCCAGAACGGATTGTGATTCACTCGGCTGACTACGAAGATATCAGCACTGTAGATGCTAAGTTGGTGCGGTTTACTCAAGAAATTAATGGCACTCTCCTAACCAACGACTACAACCTCAACAAAGTCGCCAACTTACAAAAGGTGCCTGTCTTGAATATCAATGACTTGGCACAGGCAGTGCGTCCGATTTACCTGCCTGGTGACACCCTAGAGTTGAAAATCCTGAAAGAAGGTAAGGAACAAGCTCAAGGTATTGGCTATCTTGATGATGGCACGATGGTGGTTGTGGAAGAAGGACGCAAACATGTTGGCGCACAAGTGCGAGTTGTTGTGACATCCGCCTTGCAAACATCGGCAGGACGAATGATTTTTGCTCGTCCTGCGGCGTCTGTAGTGGCTTGAGCTGGTGGGATGCGATCGCCCCCCTTGAAACTCTCTCAATCGCCCCTGTCTTCTAGCGAGTGCCGTCAGATCAGCAGGGGAAATGGCTGTTTGATGCCAAAACAAGGCTGGTGCAGTCTAGTTAGGAATTAGACCGCGCCAGCTTTTAGTCATCTGATTCTTCATCAAAACGGGTAATATCATCTTCTCCAAGGTATTCCCCATTTTGTACTTCAATCATCACTAGGGGAATCACACCCGGATTTTCCACCCGATGTGGTGTGTTCATTGGTACGTAGGTGGACTGTTTTTGCATGAGAATCGTCTCTTTGCCACTACAGACTACTTTCGCGGTGCCAGCGACAACAATCCAGTGTTCGCTGCGGTGGTAGTGCATTTGGGTACTAATGTGTTCTCCTGGCTTGACCTCAATGCGATTAATCTTGTAACGCTCTCCGTGTTCAAGAATTGTCACTGTTCCCCAGGGTCGTATCCTCGTTGTAGCAGGCTCTGACGATACTGGTAGGGTAGAAGTTTGTTCGTCATTTTGGTTATTGTCCATCGCTTGCTTCCCAAAATCCTCTTCTCTATCTTGTAGCATTTTGACCGTGCTAAAGCTGTTTTTAAAAGCAGTTGACCGCGCTAGCACCCGTCTTTCCTGGATATTAGCGGGTGTGTATAGATTTGGGGTGAAGGATCAACATCTTAAAAAAAGCAAAACTATAACAACGAAAAAGCCATGGGCAGCGTGGAAGACCAGTTTGACGCCTTCGAAATTGATGAGGAACTACAGCAGTTAAAACAAAACCTGCACAATCCCAGCCGTTCACCTCAAGGTGAGCAAAGATACACGCCCCAGAACAACGATAAAAGAAAGCGCTTCTATTCTATGTTGGGTTTGGCACCAGATGCTTCTCCGAAAGAAGTTAAACAAGCTTATAGAAATTTAGTTAAACGATGCCATCCTGACCTATTTTTCCACGACTCTCAACTCCGAAATAAGGCTGAAGAAGTCTTAATGAGAATCAATCAAATTTATGAAGAATTAGTATCTGAAAATAGTTTGTAAGTTGTAGAGATGTTGCAGATCACGTCTTTACTAGGAGGGTAGTGCCACGGCAAAGGGATTGAGTGGCGATCGCCCAAAGCTACGTCTCTACAACAAATCACAAAAATTTTGCGATCGCTACCTTAAAAGCCGTGAGCCTAATATCGAGCCAGTTGGTAACCTGGTAGATGTTAACCGAATTCAAGGATGAATCGATATGCCACAAGCGAAAGCAGGAGATACCGTCAAGATTCACTACACGGGCAAACTAGAAGACGGTACAGTATTTGACTCCTCGGTAAGCCGCGAACCTCTAGAATTTCAACTCAGCGGCGGACAGGTAATTCCCGGCTTCGACGAAGCTGTCATGGGTATGGCTCCTGGAGAATCTAAAATGACTAAAATCCCCATGGATCAAGCCTACGGCCCCCATCGTCCTGAGATGGTGATACAGGTTGAGCGCCAACAACTACCTACTGAACTAGAACCCGAAGTTGGACAGCAGTTACAAGTCCAGCAACAGAACGGGCAAGTTATTCCTGTGTTTATCACAGAGGTCGATGACACTACGGTGACACTGGATGCCAACCATCCTCTGGCAGGAGAAAACTTGACCTTTGATATTGAGTTAGTTGAAATCAACTAAAACTGATGCCGATGTAGACGGATTTAACACTTAAACCGTCGTATGAGTAACCTGAAGCTGGGCTATTAAGTGAGAGGTAAGAGGCTAGAAGTAAGTAGATGCAGTACTTCTAGCCCTTACGCTTTTACATTAATTGAGCGATGTATTTTATAGCAGTTGCCACATAGGCTAAAACATTTCTGATTCCCTAAAAGCAAGCGTTGGTTGAATCTTAAACTCACCGACTCAGAAATTTGCTATGGATACATGGCAGCTTAATAACCAACGATAATTGCCCAGAGACTAATCCCCAGTACTACTGCACCGAGATGTTGTAGGAGAAGCGATCGCATTGACTGGCGACTAATTTTTTGAGTGAGGAGCGCTGACAGCAGCACCCCAGCAATTAGCGTTGTCCCTTGTAAAAAGGCAATCACCGCCGGGTGAGCGACAAATACAGGCAACCCTTCCCCACTAAAACCAAATGTCGCCAACGTCACTGGCAAAATTCGTCCTCCTTCTCCTAAACCCAGACGCAGATAGTGAGCCAAATTTGCCGCTAACACCAAGGGTAAATAGCCATAAGCCAGTTCTACAAAAGAGCGAGGTTTGGGACTTTTAATCACCCTATGCCACAACTGCATCCCACCATAAGCAATTAAGGGGATAGCGGCAGGAATACTTAAAGCCACCAGAGATAAACCCAAATGGGGCAAAAATTGCGTTAAATCCACTGCCAATCCCAACTCATTCTGCAACTCTGGGAGGCGATGCAAAAATACTCCACCCAAGAGCAACAGCAACAACGCTACCTCGTAAGTGCGAGGAATGTGAGTCGTCCAAAGCTCAATTCCCGGCGGACGCAGATTCACTTCGACGGAACGGTGAGGACAGGCTTTGAGACAAGTCATGCACAGCACGCAGTCCCGGTTATCTTGCAATTGAGCGGGGTGAGAGTACAGGGGGCAGCCGTTTGTTGCCATGCCTTCCCCTTTTTGCGGCCCCCCCTTATAACACTGAAAGGTGGTACATTCCGCCGAACATGTCCCCTGCTGCGCCCGCAATTCCGTCATCGACAGCTTGGCAAACAGCCCATTCATCCCACCAATCGGACATAGATAGCGGCACCAAAAGCGGCGCTCAAAAATGGCTGAGCAAATCATTGCCCCAGCGGTAATCAGCAACAGCAGGCAAGCAGAGAGATAAGCGGTGTTTTCTAAATCCCACAGCTCTTCCCATAGGAAAATTAAGATAAATAAGCCAAATAAAAACCATCCGCCCCACTTTTCCGCAGACTCTCGCGGCCATCGCTTCAACTGTCGCGGCCATAACCATAGGGAAAGCTTCTGCGTCACTTCGCCGTAAATCATGAAGGGGCAAACTGCACACCAAAGCCGTCCGACAAAGGGAAAACCAATCAAGACCAAGGGCCACCACCATGCCCAAAATAGATTTAAAGTGAAGTTTTCTTGCCGATTTTGCGGCCCAACAAATCCAATAATTACGATTAGGGCAAAAAACCATAAGGTAAAGCCGTAGTTAATCCGGTCTGGCCACCAGTCGCTACGAAGAAAATACCGCAAGTTAGGGTAAGCATTGATCAGATTAAAGCGGAATTGCTTTTTCTTGCTCTGGGAGGGCCAAACAATTTCTTCGGTGAGTTCTTTCCCCTCTCCTAACTGGACTAAGGCGCGTTCGAGTAGATTTTGCAACTCCCGCAAGTTACCGGGGAAGTCGTAGGCTTGGAGACGACGCAACGCTTCGGGAGTCACGCGGGGTTTGGCAGTGCCTTTGGTGCGGCACAAAAGGCTGATGTAGTAGTCCATCTGGTAGGTGATGTCAGCTTTTCGCACCCGGAGGGGTGGAACTTTAATCAGATGACCAACCAGCGGGTCGAGTTTGGGCATTGCTTGCTCGGAAAGCATGACGATCCGAGCTTGATTAGTGCGAGGCTCTACGGAGGCGTCATTAGCACGGCTAATGGGAGTGTAGGTGTTAGTTTCCAGGAGGGTGATTAACTTGGGCACTAATTCTGGTGGCAGTTTCTCGATGTTGCTAAGAATTAAGGTGCCGTCGCTGAGTGATTCAATTAGTCCTGGTTTGCCACCTGCACGACCGAACAGTTCTGCGCCACTTACCTGCACGGTGCTGCAATCGATTTTGATCGCGGCTTCGCGTCGGTAGTTAGAACTAAAGTGAATTAATGCCGCCGTATTGTCTTTTTCCAGTCCTGGTTCGCCAAAAATCATCACCGACTTTTGGTCTTCGGCGGCTTTTTTAATTTGTTGTCGTAGCCGCACGGCATAGCGGCTTTTGCCGATCACTCCGCGTTTTGCTTTGCTGACTAAGTAAGGACGCAAGATGGTTTGACGCTCTTGCTCGTTGCCGAGTTGAGAAGAGAGTTGCGCGAGTTCTTGAGCGATTCCCGGTGAGAAGGATTGGGCAATTTCAGGATACTGACTGGCTAATGCCTGAAACTTTGCGGCAGGTACAACCCAGAGATGGCATTCGCTGAGGGTTTTTGTGGTTCTTTGAGCGGGTTGGTTTAAGATCAACTCTTGCAGGTGGATAATCGCTCCTGGTAACCAACTGACTGACCAAGCAGTGCTGGTTTGACTGGTGCGATCGCTTTCTAGCTGTCCCTGTTGCAGAATATAGAGATTTTTAACCGTTGTGTCTTCAACCGCTAGACGCTGGTCGGCAGGCACAACTTCTTCTTCCATGACTTGCGCGATCGCCTCTAAAACTTCTGGGGAAAGTTTCTCCAAGGCTGTCCGTTCTCGTAGCCAGGTGACTAAATCGGGCGCTGTCATAGTGAGGACTCCCTGTGTAGTACCTTATATCCTACGATCGCGGATCAAAAGTCGGCTTGAGAAGATTTATTGGCATGAGTACTGAAGTCCTCACTACAAACTAATTGAAAAAATATGGCTTCACCTAGTTTGATTTGTTCCCCCCCTGATTGCTCAAGAGTGACTGTTAATTAATATTGCCGCTGATTTTTTCCACGTCCCTAGTTACAAAATCTATCAAATTACTACTTTGCATCACTAGACCTCTTGCATAAGTCGAATAGACCCCCCTTAATCCCCCCTTAGTAAGGGGT